>DATNQF010000044.1:0-25373 GCA_036702855.1 Trichocoleus sp.
CTTTCACAAAAGTTTATTATTGCCCCGTCGTAACGTATACTACCGGAGATAGGTGCGTAGGAGCGATACAGCATGTCGGTGGCAGCCGAGCCTCTGACGATTCCCAAAACAGTTCCCTCCGAGTTATTGAAGACGGAGGGAGGGCTAAGCCTCAACCTATTGATGTTTGTCACATCAGTGGGGCTTATTTCCACTTCAACGATTGGCTACTTCTTCTGGCATTGGATCGATTGGTGCGTTTTCTGCATGAACGTACTGTCCCTGCATTTGGCGGGAACCGTCATCCACGATGCCTCTCATAATTCAGCCCACCGAAACCGCATTATCAACGCAGCCCTTGGTCATGGAAGTGCGTTGATCTTGGGGTTTTCCTTTCCGGTCTTCACTCGGGTTCACTTACAGCACCACGCTCACGTCAACGATCCCAAAAACGACCCGGATCACTTTGTCTCAACGGGGGGACCGTTGTGGCTGATTGCGGCCCGCTTCTTTTACCATGAAATTTATTTCTTCAAGCGGCGTCTTTGGCGCAAGTGGGAGTTACTGGAGTGGTTCTTGGGCCGATTTGCTGTAGCTGCACTGGTCTTTACAGCCTGTCAGTTTGACTTCCTGGGCTACATCTTCAATTTCTGGTTTTCTCCAGCCCTAGTTGTGGGTATTGCCCTAGGTCTCTTTTTTGACTATCTGCCTCATCGTCCTTTCGAAGAGCGAGATCGCTGGAAAAACGCTAGGGTCTATCCAAGCGGACTACTAAATTTGCTGATTATGGGCCAAAACTACCATTTGGTTCATCACCTTTGGCCCTCGATTCCTTGGTACAAGTACAAGCCTGCCTATGAGGTCATGAAACCTTTGCTGGATTCTAAAGGGTCACCTCAATCTCTAGGGTTGCTTCAAGGTAAAGACTTTTTCAGCTTCTTGTACGACCTCTTCTTGGGTATCCGCTTTCATTCCAAATCGTAAATGGCTCAACTAGCCAGTGACAGAAAGGGGGGTGATGCAATGCATCACCCCCCTTTCTGTTTATTTAATTTCGTTTGGCTGCTTGGCCCTTTTGAGCGGCTCTACCTATTAAATGCTGAGCGCGGATTAATGAGTGGGCACGACTTCCAAATCTGGCCGCAGATCTCTCGCAGCTCGAAGGTAAGCGTGCTGAATCTCTCCATTAAAATTTGGCAGTTGGGCATGGATCAGCAATCGAATGCAGTAGGGCAAGCTGCCTTCAACATGCATATGCTGAACATCTAACAGCGCAACTGTATCCCAATTAGGCCGTCTTCTTGCAATCGCAGCCGGAAAGATGGCATCTAAGTCCCGCGTCACCGAAAAAGTGGCACTAATAATGCAGCTTGGATCAAGCTGATTACGAGTTTCTAGGGCATCTAACAGCTCAGTTACCGCCTCACCGATGGCAGCTTCCGAATTTTCAGTTACCGTTGTTGCGCCTCGAATTGCTCGTACTCGCCAATCCACGCTGAAATCCTCCAAGGTGTGCTAACTAGATTAAGGGTGCAGCTTACGCTAACTCATGATTCCCTGGCAAGAGACGCACTTAGCAGGGGCACTGCATCAGATTTAATCCTATCAGGCGAGATGGTTCCAACTTGTAAGCAGTGCGATCGCTTTTTGCAAAATTTCTCTCTAAGGACGGTACATCCAAAGAGGCAGGCCATTTGTAGACCTTTCGAAGTCAAGCCATTCTAACGTGGCATTCAACGTAGAAGCATTCAAATCAATTCCTTGAATGTTCAAAGACTGAACCCCATAGAGACTTGATGAGGCTCCTCCAGGCAAGAGCTTGCGCCAAGCAGGCTTGCGCTCTTCCAGGGTATAGCACTGCGTCTTCTCAGGATCCAAACCCACTAGCTCTGCCGCCCAACGACGGGCATCATCCTCAGTGCCTAGGCGATCAACAACGCCTAAATTTAGAGCCTGCTCCCCAGTGAAGATTCGACCGTCAGCAAAACTACGAACTGTCTCTTCACTAAGTTTGCGGGCCTCGGCTACTGTTCTGACAAACTGACCATAACTGACATCAATCAGCTCTTGCAGAATTGTTTTCTCAGGGTCAGTCAGTTCTCGGTCAAAGCTCAAAATGTCCTTGTATGGACCTGATTTAATTACCTTAAAAGACACCCCAACCTTATCAAGCAATCGCTCTATGTTATTGCCCCGCAAGATCACGCCAATGCTACCTGTGATAGTGCCTGGGTTAGCCACGATATGCTCAGCTCCCATGCCAATATAGACTCCTCCGGAGGCAGAGATATTGCCGAAGCTAGCAACAACCTTTACCTTATCCCGGAGGCGCAGAAGTGCGTTGTAAATTTCTTGGGAATCCCCTACGGTGCCACCAGGGCTATCAATGCGGAGCAGGAGAGCAGGAAATTTTTTCTCTTCAACTTCTTTGAGAGACTCTAGTACCTTTTTGCGGGTTTCAGTGCCAATAGCACCCGAAACTTCAATCCGAGCAATAGACTTCCGAAAGCGAGGTTTAAAGGGCCAAATCATAAGTAACTGGACTATTGAATGAGTATTCGTGAAAGCAGGCTTTCGAGCTGTCTAACAGTAGAGTAGGACTATTGTATCGACTAGGCTCAGGAATAGAGTCTCGGTATAGGACTCATCAGCTTCAGATGAGATGACCAAGATTGTAGTGCGCACTACGTTAACATTCCTTAAGATAAACAAAGATATTTCTAATCATTCTCCCCCTTAGTAGGCAATACTTCAGGTTTCATGGATTCTAATCTTGGTCAATCACAGACTTCGCGCCGGGGTCTTCTGCTAGTCTCCCCATTCTTTCTATGGGGAACGGCAATGGTTGCCATGAAAGGGGCCATGCCTCTGACCACACCATTTTTCTTAGCGGGTATACGCCTGCTGCCTGCAGGCATTTTGATCCTTGTAGCGGCGCTTTGGATGGGTCGCCCTCAGCCGTCTACCTGGCGGGCTTGGCTTTGGATTTTTGCCTTTGCTCTCATTGATGGGGCTCTCTTTCAGGGATTTTTGGCCCAGGGATTAGCTCGTACCGGAGCGGGTTTGGGGTCAGTCATGATTGATTCTCAACCACTAGCTGTGGCCGTTATGGCGCGTTTCTTATTTGGCGAACAGGTTGGTTTAATAGGGTGGATTGGCCTTTTCTTTGGGTTGGTCGGTATCAGTTTGTTGGGCATTCCCGATGAGTGGATCACGGCGCTGCTAGCAGGTCAAACAGACTGGCTAAGTAACGGCACTCTGCTGGATGCTCTACTACACCGAGGAGAGTGGCTGATGCTCTTAGCAGCCCTCTCAATGGCGGTCGGGACCGTTATGATTCGCTATGTCTGTCAGCATGCAGATCCCATTGTTGCCACTGGCTGGCACATGGTTATTGGAGGGGTTCCCCTATTTGGGTTGTCTTGGATGGGAGAAACTCATCAGTGGCAGAGTCTGGGGCTATCTGATTGGACAGCCATTGCCTATGCCACAATTTTGGGCAGTGCCCTGGCATATGGCGTTTTCTTTTATCTAGCCTCCCAAGGCAACTTAACGAGTTTAAGCGCCCTCACTTTTTTGACACCTGTGTTTGCTCTACTATTTGGCAATATTTTTCTGGGGGAAACTCTAAGCAATTTGCAGTGGTTAGGAGTTGGCTTCACCTTGGTAAGTATCTACTGCATCAACCAGCGAGAATTTTTGATGACCAACCTACAACAAGGATTAGCCTCCTTCCGATCAGCTTCTCCCTCAGATACCACTCCCTAAAATAACTTGATGGCTTGCGATCGCACTTGTAGGTTTCTTCTCAGCAGTAAACTTGACCTAACAACTGAACCCTTTTCTGCCTAATCAGCTTTGGCTTATGAGAAACTTAGGCTAACTTGAGGGCAGCAGGTTGGCTGCTGTGATCACAAGAGAGGGTACTGGCTTCAAACTACAGAGGTTCCTCACTTCACGTAAGTTGCTATTCTAGCTCCAGCCTTTTGGCTGAGGCGCTAGTCAGGGTGCTATTTAATGTCAGCAATTTAGTTGACAATCAGGAAACAGTCTTGTCAGCATCTAGTCTTATCACAATAGAGTCATGAGGCTTGAGGAAAGACGCTCCACAATAGGAAAGTTGAGCATGGTACGACGCGCAGAGCTGTTGGCCTTAACCTGCCTGACTAGTTTTGGTGTGGTTAGCTTGAGCAGTATTCAGACATCGGCCCGGGCTCAGTCTCCGATAGCCACCTCCTATCCCTTCTGGGCTTCTCAGGCTGAGACTATACTTCTAGCTCAGAGTTCAGACACACCCTCTAATCCAGGAGCAAGCTTCCAAACCAGTAACCCAGTACTGCTGGCACCTGGCAGCAAAAGCAGCGATGTGATGATCCTGCAGCAACGGCTCCAGCAACTTGGATACTACAAAGGTTCAATTGATGGATCTTATGGCTCCGGCACTCAGCAAGCCGTTCGAGGATTTCAAGAGCAGGCAGCTCTACCTGCCACTGGTAGTCTGGATCAACTCACTTGGCAGCAGATGCAGACGCCCCAACTCTTTCCCAATAGCCCTTCAGCCTCCTCGACGGCACCTTCTGCCCCTCAAACGGCAGCCTCTCCCAATACAGCAGCCTCAGCCACAGTGCAACCCCAGCCTGTCCCTTCTCAAGGCAGTAGCCCATCAGTAGGTAACCCTGCGGCGTCCGCGCCGATCTCTGCTCCCGCTGCCAGCACAGCGACCACTCCATCTGATCCTGGGGCCATCTTTATAGCCCCTGAAGCAGAGGTGAATCAACCTGCTGATAGCACGCCTACTGAGAGCGAAAAAGCAGAGTCCGCTCAAAACGAAGGCCGTGTCCTCCGAGGTGCGATCGCACTGCTCAGTCTGCTCTTGGTGCTTACTAGCACAGCACTACTGATCGTTTTTGTGCGGAAGCGGCTTCAACAACGTCATCGCAACTCGCAGCTTATGCCACTCGGCACAAGTGGAGCAGGTTCTTCTACGGTTGAGATGGAAACTGACACCCTCTTAAAAGACAGCAATTTAGCAAGAGCAAAAACAGGTCATCAGAGTAGTCCATCGGATAGCCATTGGGCTTCTTCTAAGAGTCTGGCAGAACCAGGTCTGCTTCCTTTAGAAGTCGAAGAAACTACCCGTTTAAGCCGGGTAAACATTACCGATCAACTCGTTGCAGATCTTGCAAGTCAAGATTCTACTCAGAGGCATAAAACCATTTGGGAACTGGGACAGCGGGGAAATTCAACCGCCATTCAGCCTTTAGTCGAGGCCATGCTCGACGCTGACTCCAAGGAAAGAAGCCTGATTTTAGCAGCCTTATCTGAAATTGGCATGCGAACTCTCAAGCCAATGAACCGGGCTTTGGCCCTCTCTCTTCAGGACGAAAATCCAGAGGTTCGCAAGAACGCCATCCGAGATCTCACTCGGGTGTACGACCAGGTCAGCCAAATGAGTCAGATGTTAGGGCGGGCAGTCCAAGATAATGATGCAGAAGTCCGAGACACTGCTCAATGGGCGTTGGATCAGTTAGGCCGAATTCGGTCTTTACCCAGCTCCTCCCTCTCTGGGGTTGACCCCTCAGAATTGCCGCCTCAGCTTCCCAATGACTCGTCCCGCCCATTTCGTTCTTAAACTTCCGTTCCAGTGGCTAAGACTCATTGCAAAAGGTTTGATGGCATGCCGGAGGACAGACAGCCCCTCAAACTGTTGTTTCTTTCCACCCCTGTTGGTCCCCTCGGTTCTGGGCTAGGTGGTGGTGTAGAACTGACGTTAATTAACCTCTGTCAGGAATTACAAAGCCGAGGACATCACCTTGCCGTTGTGGCTCCCACTGGATCAACCCTAGGAAAGATCCCTGTCATTGAGATAGCAGGGGAATGGCAACCCACCGCTCACACGCAAGGGCGAGAGACGCCTATAACAATGCCGGGCAATGCAGTCCTTGCCAACATGTGTGAGTACGCCCGCCGAGTACAGTCAGACTACGCTCTGATCATCAATTTTGCCTATGACTGGCTGCCCTTTTATCTGACTCCATTTTTTCAAGGAACACCTCTTGCACACTTCGTAAGCATGGGATCGCTCAGTGAGGCAATGGATGTCATCATCGGTCAAGTCGCAGAGCAGTTTCCCCGCAGAATCGGAGTCTACACTCACACCCAGGCTGCCACCTTCCCCTTTCCACAACACTGCCGTGTTTTGGGAAGTGCTGTTGATTTGAGCCTCTACGACTACTGTGATGAACCTGGCCCCTGGACAGTTTGGATGGGGCGAATTTCTCCTGAAAAAGGCTTGGAGGATGCAGTTGCAGCAGCGCAACTCAGCGGAATTCCTCTCAAGATTTTAGGAAAGCTGGAAGACGCAGCTTACTGGCAAACCATCTTGGACACCTATCCAGAGGCTCCCATTGAGTACCTAGGTTTTTTGCCCACTCAAGCCCTACAAGCCATTGTTCGACAGTGCCGTGCCCTCATCATGACACCCCGATGGGTAGAAGCCTTTGGCAACGTTGCCATTGAAGCCTTGGCTTGTGGTGTTCCCATAATTTCCTATGCGAGAGGCGGACCTACAGAAATTATTCAAGCGGGCAAAACAGGCTGGCTAGTCCAACCGGATAGCATTGAGGGCCTCGTTAGCGCCCTGAGCCAATTGGATAAATTAGATCGTCGCGCCTGTCGGCAACAGGCCGAAACAGAGTACTCTCTAGCGGCTCTAGGCGATCGATTTGAGCAATGGTTCAGCGAATTGCTCTCGATTAGCGCCTAATCTCATTTATGCCAAACTCGCTTAGAACAGAGGATCCTAAGCAGCCCCAGCAAAGTGCTATAGCTAGTAGCTTCTTATGAAGGAGAAATCTGAGCCTTAGCTTGGTTTAGGTGCTGCAAATCCAGACTAACCTCGCGCCATAGAGATTTATTATGGGCGTCAGTGCGCAGAGCTTTCTGCAAGTAGCGCTCCGCCTTATCTAGTTCTCCCCGTTGAATCAAATGACGGCCCCAACGCTGGTACGTAATAGCCTGCCATTGACGTACCTCTAAATCCCCCGGAAAACGTTGGGCTAGACCTTCAACCAGTGCGATCGCACGAGGAAACTTCTGGCTGTGAAACAACGATTGCAGGTGTTCATAAAACTGCTGCTTGAGTTGCAAATCAGCCTGGGAGAGTTGAGCTGTCACTTGAACCTTGGGCTGTTTAACTGTTTTAGAACCCTTATCAGCTGATTTAGAACGAGCAGTTACCTGGCTTGAGTTGGAAGCTTCCACGACGCTAGAGGAAACTGGTTCTACTCTCTTCGAAGCTTCTTCTGGCGTAACCACTTCCACCAAAGCATGATAGGCCTGAGTAATCTGAATAAACTTGTCCTTAGCCCGCTGATCACCAGGGTTGACATCGGGATGATAGCGCCGTGCCAACTTCCGATAAGCGGCCTTGACGTCGTCAAAAGCTGCTCCGCTCCTCAGCCCCAGAATTCGGTAATGATCTGCGAGACTCATGGATAGTAAAAGTGGCAGAATTGCTTGGAATTCTGCCACTATACCAATTACAGTTCAGGATCTAGAGCTTCTTCTTAGACAAACTCTAGGTATAAACTTGGACAAGAATCAATCTAATTAGTTTCAATAGCTTGATCCAAGTCAGGCGTAAGACGCTTTGAGGCTAACAGCTTAAAGAGCAGCCGGTGAAGTGGTCACCAACTCTTGGCTACGCTCCTCAATTACCCGATCAATCAAGCCATACTCCATCGCCTCTTGGGCAGACATGAAGTAGTCCCGATCAGTATCCTTCTGAATCTGCTCAATGGTTTTACCAGAGTGGCGGGCCATCATCTCATTTAGTTCCTGGCGTACCCGCAGAATCTCTTTGGCCTCAATGGCAATATCAGTCGCTTGTAGCCGCTGACGTCCTGTGCCGCCCATCGGTTGGTGAATCATAATTCGAGCGTGGGGGAGGGCCAAACGCTTGCCAGCCGTTCCAGCCGAGAGCAGGAACGCGCCCATAGATGCAGCAAGACCCACACAGATCGTCACAACATCGGACTTAATGTACTGCATGGTGTCATAAATAGCCATGCCTGCAGTGACTGAGCCACCTGGGGAGTTGATGTAGAGATAAATAGGCTTGGAATTATCTTCCGAGTCTAGATAAAGCATTGCGGCCACAATTGAGTTAGCCAAAGAATCGGTAACCTCTTGGCCCAGAAAAATGATCCGCTCCTGATTCAAACGCGTGTAGATGTCAATCCACTGGGTGTATTGACTACCCGGCAAGCGATAGGGAACTTTAGGTGTGCCGATAGGCATAGCTTTCTCTCAAACGCTGATAAGTTGACGGACGGAAAAACTAAAGTTTGATCAAACTTTGGAAGCCAGATTGGAGACTAGCTAACCGCAGTAGGAACTTTGGGCAAATCTTTACGGCTCTCTAAAACCCGATCAATAATGCCGTACTCTTTGGCCTCGTAAGGATCCATGTAAAACATTCGATCGGAGTCTTTCATGACCTTATCGACCGGCTGCCCTGTATTTTTAGCCAGGATTTCCATCATGGCCCGCTTGTTTTGCAGCACTTCTTTAGCTCGAATGTCAATGTCGGTCGCCTGCCCTTGAGCACCACTACGCGCTTGGTTCAATACAATTCGAGCGTGGGGTAGGCTGGCTCTAAACCCTTTTGTGCCCGCTGCCAGGATAATCGCTGCTGTTCCCATTGCCTGGCCTAAACAAATGGTATGGACAGGCGGCTTAATGTAGCTAATGGTGTCGCAAATCGCAAAGGCCTCGGTATCGTAGCCAATCATGTTGCCGTCATACCAAGACGTTCCCGTGGAGTTGATATAAAAGTAAATTGGTTTATCTGGGTCATCAAACTGCAAATAAAGCAGTTGAGCAATAATCAACTCCGTAACATCAATGCCCACCTGTTGCTTGATATCATCCGAGGAAAAGAGAGGCAACCCCAAGTAGACAATCCTTTCCTTCAGCAACAAGGAAGGTAGATCAGGAGGGGGGGTGCGATAGGAAGCCTCGCCATAGTAAGGTGCTTGCACTGCTTTAATTTCTAAACTCATACAACCCTCGTGCCTACACAGGTGGCGCTTTTTTACAGTTTAACGTGTAGACAGATTTTGCCAGTTATTGAGATTGGCGGATATCCCTACTGAGGAGTGCTTGTAGTAGAGACAGCCGACACAGCAAGCTTCTCCAGTTGAAGTAAAGGCTTCCTAAGATTTTTTTGTAAATTCCCCGTCTACCCTAAAAATCCCCCTACTCTAGAAAAAACCCGACTAGATACCCTATTTGTCCCGTAAAAGGCAATGCGGTACATGAAGGTATCTAAGCATCCTGTGTTAAAGCAAATCCGTCAGTTAAAGGAGAGCAGGCATGAAAGTTGACCTGCAATGCACACTGAGCGATCCCCATCTTGACTTGAGTCAGGCTAACAGCCAGCGTCAACTTGCGATCGAACTCTCGGCGCTACCTGTGGGTCGAAATAGTAATGCGCCCCTCAATCTATGTCTGGTGCTCGACCATAGTGGCTCCATGGCAGGATCACCCTTGCGGACTGTACAGCAAGCTGCCTACCGAATTGTCGATAATTTAACCCCAGAGGATCAGTTGTCAGTGGTCATCTTTGACCACCAAGCTAAAGTTCTGATCCCACAGCAGCACGTTACACAGCCCAACCTGATCAAACAGCAGATCTCCAGCATCAAGGCAAATGGAGGTACCGCGATTGATGAAGGGCTAAAGTTGGGCATAGAAGAGGTAGCTAAGGGAAAAGAAGGCTACATCTCTCAAATTTTTCTCCTCACCGATGGAGAAAACGAGCATGGTGACAATGAGCGGTGTCTCAAGCTAGCCCATCTAGCTGCTGATTACACCCTCACCCTGAGCACTTTGGGCTTTGGGGATCATTGGAACCAGGATGTGTTGGAGCGCATTGCCGATGCGGGTGGCGGCAGTCTAGCGTATATTCAGCAGCCGGAAGATGCGATCGCAGAATTTAGCCGTCTCCTAACCCGAATGCAATCCGTTGGCTTGACCAATGCTCATCTTATTTTCAACCTAATGCCCGGAGTTCGCCTAGCCGAGTTGAAACCCATCGCCCAAGTTGCCCCCGACACCATTGAGCTTTCGGTGTTTCAGGAAGCCAACCAAGCGACCGTGCGGTTAGGAGATTTAATGGTTAATGTCCCCCGGGTTGTGCTAGCGAACCTCTATATCGGGCGGCGGGTTGAAGGCACCCATCCTATCTTGCAGGTACAAGTGCAGTACGATGATCCCTTCAAAGGAGGCAAAGCGAATCTTTCGGATTTGGTTACAGTTAACGCCACAACCCAAGCCGTTTATCAGCCTGCACCTAATCTTCAAGTACAGCAGCACGTTCTAGCATTGGCAAAGTACCGGCAAACACAAATTGCCGAACAAAAGCTCCAATTAGGCGATCGCCAAGGCGCGGTCACTCTTCTCCAATCGGCGGCCAAAACGGCCCTGCAAATGGGAGATACCAAGGCCGCTACGGTTTTGCAGGACAATGCCACTCGGCTTCAAGCCGGAAAAGAATTAACGGAACGCGATCGCAAACAAACCCGCATCGTTTCTAAAACAATGCTCCAGTAATCCCCAACCTGTAAATCATGCACATCACTCTTCACCCCTTTACGGTGAACAAGCGGGTGCCCCTAACCATTAGTCGGGGCACCCACAGCCAATCCACTAATCTTTGGGTGCGTATTGAGCAGGATGGCATTGAAGGCTGGGGAGAAGCATCCCCTTTCTCCATCGGGGAAGTAAGTCAGACAAGCGACGCGATCGCAGCAGAACTGAACTCCCTTAGCACAAGCTTAAGCTCCTACCATCCTCTCAACCGCCAAGCGATTGACCGATGGATGTCTGAGAATGCGATCTCGTCGGCCGCTTGGGCTGCGGTAGATGTCGCTCTGCATGACTGGTTAGGCAAAAGAACTGGAATACCACTGTGGCAGCTTTGGGGATTAGACCGCCAGCGCATTGTGCCAACTTCTGTCACTATCGGCATTAGTTCTCCCAGTGCCGCTCAAGCACGTTTGCATGATTGGCTACAGCAGGGAAATTTTCAGGCTATTAAGGTCAAACTGGGCAGTCCAGAGGGCATTGAAGCAGATCAAGCCATGATGGTAGCCATCCTGGAGAAACTACCAAACGGCATTAAGCTCAGTATCGACGCGAACGGAGGGTGGTCATTAACCGATGCCCTACACATGGCCGAGTGGTTAGCTGCACGAGGGGCTACTTACCTTGAGCAACCCCTGCCTGTAGATGCAACTCAAGACTTACTGACCCTCTATGAAAAGTCGCCTCTCCCAATCTTTGTTGATGAAAGCTGCTTCACCTGCCATGACATCCCACCGCTTGCAGACCGAGTTCATGGCATCAACATTAAGCTGATGAAGTCAGGAGGCCTCACTGAGGCTATCCGCATGATCCACACGGCTCGTGCCTGCGGGTTGCAGGTCATGTTTGGCTGCTACTCTGACAGCAGTCTCTCCAATACCGCACTTGCTCATTTATCACCACTAGCTGATCACCTCGATCTCGACAGTCATCTCAATTTACTAAACGACCCTTTCTCTGGAGCAAGCCTGAGTGATGGTCGACTCCTACCGAATGATCAACCAGGACTAGGCCTCACTTACCATGCGTCTGAGCACTAAAAATCGGGTTGCCCTTCTCATGCACGAAGGTACTACCAGCAGTCGGGGCAAAACTGGGTTAGCCCTACTGCGCTATAGCAAAATTCCCATCGTTGCTGTCATTGACCACGAATCCGCTGGACAATCTCTCTCCGCCTTGACAGGTATTGATCGAGAAGTCCCTATCGTCGCCTCAGTCGAAGCAGCGATCGCATATCAACCGGACGTTCTGGCTATTGGCATTGCGCCCTCTGGTGGTGCACTTCCAGAAGCTTGGTATCAAGAGGTTAAACAGGCCGTTAAATTCGGACTAAGTATTGTTAATGGCCTTCATACTGCTATGAGCCGTGATCCTAGCCTCACGGTTCATGTTCAGCCACCTCAGTGGATTTGGGATGTTCGCCAAGAACCCTCCGGCCTCAGCGTGGGTAGTGGTCAAGCTCGTACTTTGGCCTGCAAACGCGTACTCGCTGTGGGTACTGACATGTCTGTGGGCAAAATGTCCACCAACTTAGAGCTACACCAGGCTAGCTTGAAGCGAGGTCTACGTTCAAAAGTGATCGCAACCGGACAGACGAACTTGATGCTAGGCGACGATGGGGTTGCCCTCGATGCCGTCCGAGTTGACTTTGCCTCAGGAGCGGTTGAACAGCAGGTTATGCACTTCGGCCCAGACTTTGACATCCTCTACATTGAGGGACAAGGTTCGCTGCTCAACCCGGCCTCAACAGCTACCCTTCCATTGCTCCGAGGTTCCCAGCCCACTCATCTCATTCTGGTACACCGAGCTGGACAAGTTTCTATTCAGAATTTCCCTGAGGTCCCAATTCCACCCTTACCCCAGGTCATTCATCTCTATGAAACAGTTGCTGCGGCCGGGGGCGCATTTTTCCCAGCAAAAATTGTCGGCATCGCCCTGAACACAGGTCATTTAAAGGATGCCGAGGCGAGAAGTGCGATCGCACAAGCTGAAAAAGAAACGAACTTGCCAGCTACCGATGTTATCCGGTTTGGAGCCGACAAGCTTTTAGACCAAATTTTGGCTAGCTAAAGGCAGGATAGCCGAAATCAACTACTTCTTCCGCAAGCGGTAGGTAATCCGTCCCTTGGTCAAGTCGTAAGGTGTCAACTCCACCTTCACGCGATCGCCAGGCAAAATTTTGATGTAGTTACGGCGGATCTTGCCAGAAATATGGGCTAGTACATTAAATCCATTATCTAGGTCTACTCGGAACATAGCGTTCGGTAGGGACTCTGTAACGGTCCCTTCCATTTCAATCAAGTCTTGCTTAGACAAACGGTATTTTCCTCACTAAAGATTGGGTTTACAAAACTGGTTTTCAGTGTAATGCCACTAACATAAGCAGGGTATAAAAGCCTTAGTCAGTCAACAAAACACTTCTTTAAGATTAGCAAAAGCTCTCGGGTTCTCACCGCTTCTCATCGCGGCGGAAATGCATCTCCAATTTCCAATTAAAGAGCGGGTGTGATTACTACCAAGGCTTATTCTTGGCTATCACACCCGCCCTTAGGCAGGAAAATCTTTTTGCTTGCTTGGTTATCTAAGCGCTCACTAACTGCTTCAGTTCATCAGTTACAGTTTCCATTGGCTGGTTCCCGTTAACTGAAACCAACTTCTGACGGTTGCGGTAAAAATCGATTAAAGGCTGCGTTTGATTTCGGTAGACATCTAGGCGGTGACGAATAACTGATTCCTGATCATCTTGACGTCCCCGCTTCATCAACCGAGCAAGAATGACCTCATCAGGGACATCTAGGTTAACGACGAAGTCGTAGGGTTGATGGATATCCATCAGCAGGTGATCTAGAAACTCGGCCTGAGGCACATTGCGGGGAAATCCATCTAGAATCCACCCACTCTGTGCGTCTGCCTGGCTCAACCGCTCACGAATCAGGTCCAGAATGAGGGAGTCTGGAACCAGTTCTCCCGCATTCATGTAATGCTCAGCCTTTTGGCCTAGCTCGGTTTTCTGAGCTACTGCGGCCCTCAAAATTTCCCCAGTTCCAATATTGGGAACCTGACAAGCATCAGCCAAAACCTGAGCTTGCGTGCCTTTACCAGCGCCAGGAGGTCCTAAGAAAATAAGTCGAGTCACTACTGCTTCACCATCCCTTCATAGCGCTGGGATATCACATAGGTCTGAACCTGCTTGGCCGTGTCGATAGCAACGCCCACCAGAATCAGGAGGGAAGTTGCCCCAAACCCACGGAAGGTTTGTACACGAGTCAAGCTCTCGACTGCACTTGGTATTACCGCTACCATCCCCAAGAAAACGGCTCCCAAAAAGGTCAACCGATTTAAAACCCGTCCAATGTAATCGCTAGTTGCCTTACCAGGGCGAATCCCAGGAATACTTGCTCCCATCTTCTTCAGATTGCGTGACATGTCCTCGGGGTTAACAATGAGCGAGGAATAAAAATAGCTGAAGAAGAGAATCAGAACCAAATAAAGAGTGACGTAGACCCAGGATGTTGGATTCAGATACTTAGAAACAAGCTGGCTAAATGCTGGATTAGTAATGTACTGCGTCAGGGAAAGCGGCAGGACTAAGACAGCAGAAGCAAAAATGATGGGCATCACACCACCCTGATTAAGCCGAAGTGGTAAGTAATTGCTCTGTTCTAAGTACAGCTTGCGACCTACTTGTCGTCTTGCAGAGATGATAGGAATTCTGCGGGTTCCCTCTTGAACAAAGACAATCCCCACGATCATGGCGAGGAAAACAATCAGCAACACCACAATGCCGCCGACTAAGTTGCGATCGCCACTTTGCGCAAGCTCAATCGTTTGTCCCAAAGAACGCGGCAGCGTAGAAACAATGTTGAGAAAGATCAGCAGAGAAGCTCCATTACCAACTCCTCGCTCAGTGATGAGTTCACTCACCCACATCACGAACATTGATCCCGCTGTAAGGGCCACTGCCGTCTGAACCACAAAGAGGGGTCCCGGCTGTTCAGCAAACTGCATCAAGAGAAAGAGGGATAGGAGAGTGCTTTGCAACACTGCCCAGCCTAAAGCAACGTAGCGGGTAATCTGAGAGATCCGCCGCCGTCCTGCTTCGCCCTCATTCTTTTGCAGATCCTCAAGGGCTGGAAGAGCAGCCGTTAAGAGCTGCATGATGATGGAGGCATTAATATAAGGCAAAATGCCAAGGGCAAAAATACCCAATGCTGAAAGGCCACCTCCAGCAAAAATGTCTACAAACCCAACAAAATTGCCTAAGCTTCCACCTTGAATTGCTTGAGAAAAAGCGGTTCGGTCAATTCCAGGAACCGGAATAAAAATACCAAACCGAACTAACACAAGCAATCCAACCGTAACGAGCAAACGGCTTCTCAAGCCAGCAGCTTGAGCCATTTGCACGAAGGTTTCTTGAGCACTCGGCGTTTTGCCTCTACTGACGACCATTTACCACTCCCTCTGCCTCGCTAACCAATGGGATACTCCATTCAGCCTAACTCGCTTATAGCCAGTCACGCTTAATTGCCAGGGACAGCAACAACTAGGCAACAACCTCGCAGCTACCACCAGCCCCTTCAATCTTAGCCTTGGCTGATTGGGTAAAGGCAGAAGCTCTAACAGTTAAGGCAACGGAAATATCCCCATGTCCTAAAACTTTGAGAGGCCCATCATTAGCAGTCAAGATTCCTGCTGCTATCAGAGAGTCTAAAGTCACTTCTGTCCCAGCAGACAGAGAAGCTAAATCCTTTACGTTAACTACAGTGAACGCTTTAGGATTAACCAAAGGGAAGTGCTTGAGCTTGGGAATACGACGGTATAGGGGCAGTTGTCCCCCTTCAAACCCAGGACGTGTAGGCCGTCCAGAACGGGACTTTTGGCCCCTCATCCCGAAGCCACAGCTGGCACCCTGCCCAGCTGAAATGCCACGTCCAACTCGACGACGGCGGTGTTTGGACCCCTCTTGGGGTTGAACGTCATTAAGTCTCATAACTTTAAATCCTGTTAGTAATCTCTAGATGTAGAGATTTTCGATTGGGATATCACGCTCCTCAGCAACCTCAGCAAAGGTGCGCAAAGAGGACAATGCATCCGTTGCGGCTCTAGCGTTGTTGAGAGGGTTATTCGATCCTAGTTGCTTTGCCAGTACATTGCGAACGCCCGCTAACTCTAGAACGGTCCGAACAGCACCTCCAGCAATTACCCCAGTTCCCGGGGCCGCAGGCCGCATGAACACTTTTGCACCACCTCCCTCACCCGCTGCAGGGTGGGGAATAGAGTTGGCTTTGGTGAGAGGCACATCCACAAGATGCTTCTTGCCATCTGCGACCCCTTTTTTAACCGCTCCAATGACATCGCTGGCCTTGCCAACGCCAACGCCTACTTGGCCGCGCTCGTTACCTACAACGACGATGGCACGAAAGCTGAGCTTCTTGCCTCCCTTCACAACTTTGGTCACCCGACGGATTTGAACAACCCGCTCTTGCCAATCAGTTTTTTTCTCCCGGTTACGGGCTTCTTTTCGACGGTTTGCCATGTCTAATTTCTCGTCTAACCTACCTTGTGCGCTGAATAGTTCAGCAGTTCAAAGTCCTAAGGGAGTTTTTAGAAGCTGAGACCAGCTTCTCGAGCGGCATCGGCCAGAGCAGCAACCCGACCATGATACAGGTTTCCACCTCGGTCGAAAACGACCTGGTTAATGCCCTTAGCGAGTGCTCGTTCTGCAACCAATTTGCCAATCTTGGCAGAAGTTTCCTTAGTAGCTCCAGATCCCTCTTGACGCATATCTGCCTCCAGCGTCGATGCAGCTACCAGAGTATGATGCTGGCTGTCATCAATGATTTGCGCGTAGATATGCTGGTTAGAACGGAAAATTGCTAGCCGAGGTCTTTCAGGGGTACCCATTACTCGACGACGAATACGGGCGTGACGACGATGTGTGAGTTCTTTACGACTTGCCTTCATGGTTTATTTCTTCCCTGCCTTACCAGCCTTCCGTCGAACCTGCTCACCAGCGTATCGAACGCCTTTACCTTTGTAAGGCTCAGGAGGACGAGTTGCCCGAATGCTGGCGGCAATGTTGCCGACAATCTCTTTGTCGATCCCAGTGATGATGATATTGGTGTTGTTCTCTACCGCAAAGCTAATGCCTGTGGGAGGATCAAACTTCACAGGGTGACTAAAGCCCAAGCTGAGGTTGAGACTGCTACCTTGCACCTGTGCACGGTAACCAACGCCTTGAATCTCCAAGCGCTTCTGAAAACCCTGGGAAACTCCCTCCACCATGTTGGCAACCAAAGTACGGGCAAGGCCATGACGCTCTCTCGCGGGACGGGAATCGTTCCGCCGATTGACCAACAGGGTCTCCCCATCTTGCTCAACAACCACTTCAGGGGGCAAGGTACGGGAGAGTTCTCCTTTAGGCCCTTTAACACTGACAGTCTGACCGTCAACTGTGACGGTCACTTTTGCAGGAATGGGAATAGGTCGCTTGCCAATGCGAGACATGATTTCAATACTCCTAATAGACGGAAATGATGGTGAAATCTCTGCGACAGACACAATGTGACTGCTGTACTACCAGATGTAGCAGAGGACTTCTCCGCCAATACCCCGCCGACGAGCATCTCGATCAGTCATGATGCCGCTGGAGGTTGAGATGATGGCGATACCAATACCACCGAGCACACGGGGCAGTTCCTTGCGATTGGAGTACACACGTAGTCCGGGCTTGCTCACACGCGTGAGATTACGAATAATAGGTTGCCGATTACGGCCTTTGTACTTCAAAGACAACACTAGGTGCCGCTTAATACCGTCGCCTGCTTCCTCAAACTCAGCGATGAAACCCTCATCCTTTAGCACCTGAGCAATGCTGCGGGTCATCTTAGTTGAAGGAATATCAACCGTCTGATGCCGCACCAAGGTGGCATTTCGGATGCGTGTGAGCATATCCGCAATTGTGTCGTTAGCCGCCATAGTCCTCTTTATCCAATAAATCTGTCTCAGTTTTGCCGGAAGGGCATTCCCAATTCCTTGAGCAGTGCTCGACCTTCTTCGTCGGTCTGGGCGGTCGTCACAATTGTGATGTCCATCCCTCGAATTTGATCGATGCTGTCATACTCGATTTCCGGAAAGATCAGCTGCTCACGCAGTCCTAACGTAAAGTTGCCTCGACCATCAAAGCTCTTTGAGCTAATTCCTCTAAAGTCCCGAATACGGGGCAGTGCCAGGTTAATCAAACGGTTTAAGAAGGCGTACATACGATCGGAACGCAGAGTAACCATAATCCCTACCGGCATTCCCTGCCGGATCTTGAAACCTGCGATCGCCTTCTTAGCCCGAGTTACAACTGGTCTTTGTCCGGTGATCAGTGCCAGTTCACTGAGAGATGACTCAAGTGCTTTGGCATTTTGGGAGGCTTCTCCTAGACCCCGGTTAACAGTAACTTTGACAATCTTAGGAACTTGATGGACGTTGGTGTACTTAAACTGATCCATCAGTTTAGGAACAACCGTCTCGGTGTAAAACGTTTTTAGCTGATCCGCCATGTTTTGTTTCCTCTTATGCTTCCTGGGCTTGGTCAGGAAGCCTCAACTTGATTCAGAAGTAAGCCAAATTGAAAAAACGCGTTAGTCGATGATTTCGCCCGTCTTCTTAAGCATGCGCACCTTACGGCCGTCTTCAGTGAAGGTGTAGCAAACTCGGCTTGCAACCTTTTGCTTGTCGGAGTACAACATCACATTTGAGCTGTGAATGGGCGCTTCTTGGGTAACAATTTGGCCCGACTCCCCTTCCTGCTGAGGTTTAACGTGCTTTGTGCGGATATTAACCCCTTTGACAACGACCTGACTTTTCTTCGGAAGAACCGAGAGAATTTCGCCTACTTTGCCTTTGTCTCTTCCTGAGATTATTTGAACGGTATCGCCTTTTTTGACGTGCATTTTGTGACGTACTGGCGTTTTAGTATTGACAGCCATCACAGCACCTCCGGAGCCAAAGAAACGATTTTGGTGAAGTTTTTGTCACGGAGCTCCCGTGCAACTGGGCCAAACACCCGTGTGCCTCTAGGATTACCATCTTGGTTGATAATCACCGCAGCATTGTCGTCAAAGCGAATGGACATGCCGCTGTTACGTCTCAACCCTTTGCGAGTACGAACTACAACAGCTCGCACCACATCAGACTTCTTCACAGTCATGTTGGGGATAGCATCTTTGACAACAGCAATGATGACGTCACCAACCCCAGCGTAACGGCGATTTCCACCCAGTACCCGAATACACATCAGCTTTCGGGCACCGCTGTTATCCGCCACATTTAAGTAAGTTTCTTGTTGAATCACAATTCAATTCCCCCGCCACTAGGCCTCAGACGCACGGCTGAGGATGTCTGCAACAACCCATCGTTTGGTCCGGCTTAGAGGCCGGGTTTCACGAATTTTGACCCGATCACCAATTTGACAACTGTTGTCTTCATCATGAGCTTTATATCGCTTTGTGTTGACAACAATCTTGCCGTACTTGGGATGGGGACGGCGACTTTCAACAGCGACGACAACCGTCTTCTGCATTTTGTCGCTTACAACTAAACCAACCCGCTCTTTAACTGCCATCAGTTTTTCATCTCCTTAGTCACGCTACGCTTCACTGGCTTCCCTCTTGTTAACTGGCTGTCTCTGTTGCCGCTGCCGCTAGTTGTCGTTCCCGCTGAACCGTCAACAGTTGTGCCAAGCGATGCCGAGCGTGTTTGAACTGATGAACCTCTTTATCCAATTGGCGGGTTGCTTTTTGAAAGCGCAATTCAAAGAGCCTGCGTTTAGTCGCAACAATCTCATCAAGTAATTCGGTATCGCTGAGGTTGCGAGCATCTGCAATTTTAGGTAGTGCCATCGTTACACCTCCGTTTCACGGGCAATAAACTTGGTTTTGAAGGGCAACTTAAAGGAGGCAAGACGCATCGCTTCACGAGCCGTCTCCTCTGATACGCCCGCAATTTCAAAGAGGACACGGCCTGGTTTAACTACAGCTACCCAATACTCAGGATTACCCTTACCAGAACCCATCCGGGTTTCCGCGGCTCGCATGGTCACAGGCTTATCTGGAAAAACCCGAATCCAAATTTTGCCGCCCCGACGAATGTAGCGGGTCATAGCACGACGGGCGGCTTCAATTTGACGGGCAGTTAGCCAACAAGGCTCTGTGGCCTGCAGCGCAAAATCACCGAAACTCAGTGAACTGCCGCGTTGGGCCATGCCCCGCATTCGGCCGCGTTGCTGCTTGCGAAATTTAGTTCGTCTAGGACTCAGCATGGGTTAGCTACCAGAAATTGACTACAAACTGGAGTAATAAATTAGAAGAAACAACTATTTAGGAATCGTTGGAGCGATCTTCGAATTGCTGACGGCGGCGGGGTTGGCGGCGGCGGGGTTGAGAATTAGGAACCGCAGCTTGCTCCTCCTGGCCAGGAATCACCTCTCCCTTAAAGATCCAGACCTTGATTCCTAAAATTCCGTAGGTTGTTTGAGCAGTTTGGTAGGCGTAATCTACATCTGCCCGTAGAGTATGAAGAGGAACACGCCCTTCCCGAGTCCACTCAGTACGAGCAATCTCAGCGCCATTTAGACGGCCACTAACCTGGATCTTTATTCCTTCAACGCCAGCTCGTTGCGCTCTCTGAATAGCCTGACGAACTACCCGACGGAAGGAAACGCGTCGTTCTAACTGCTGGACAATGTATTCAGCAACCAACGATGCGTCAGCGTCAACCCGAGCAACTTCAACAACGTTAATGCGAATTTGACGGTTGGGGTCTTTGAGCGCTTTTTGCAGTCCACCCCGGAGAGTTTCAATACCACTTCCTCCCCGGCCAACCACAACTCCAGGACGAGCAGTACGGATTTCGAGATCGATTTGATCCGCTTTACGCTCAATGCGGATGTCCGCAATGCCAGCATTGTTTAGCGTCTTTTGAACGTATTGGCGAATCGCGTGGTCTTCTTGAAGCAAGCTCTGATAAGTGTTGCCTTCAGCAAACCACCGAGAGCGGTGCTCATGAATAATTCCTAACCGAAAGCCAACCGGATTTATCTTCTGTCCCACGATCTCTATCCTCTGCAATCAAAGCTGTGGTCTACTAACGTAAAAAGCACTGTTTCAAGGGGTCTATTCTGCTTCAACGGCAGGAGCGACCGCAATGGTGATATGGCAGGTAGGCTTACGAATTTGATAAGCTCTCCCCTGAGCCCGAGGCCGGAATCGTTTGAGGCTCGGCCCTGCATCTGCATAGGCCTCGCTGATCACTAGGCTCACCGGATCAAGGCCATTGTTGTGCTCCGCGTTAGCAACCGCAGATCGCAGAACCTTAGTAATGGGTTCACAGGCGCTATAGGGCATGAACTCAAGCATAATGAGTGCATCCCGATAGCTTTGCCCCCGAATTTGATCGAGCACCCGTCGCACTTTACGGGGCGACATCCGAATGTACTTGGCAACCGCTTTAACCTGGGTAGAGGTATCAACAGCCATCGCTTTATCCTCCTATTTCCCTAACGACGTGCCTTTTTATCGCTCTTGGCATGCCCTCGGAAGGTCCGGGTTGGGGCAAATTCGCCAAGCTTGTGGCCAACCATTTGCTCAGTCACATACACAGGCACGTGCTGACGACCGTTGTGAACGGCAATGGTGTGACCAATCATCTGAGGGATGATAGTGGATGCCCTCGACCAAGTCTTAATGACCTGCTTATCGCCTTTAGCGTTGAGGGTTTCAACCTTTTTCATTAAGTGATCGGCCACAAAAGGGCCTTTTTTCAGTGAGCGAGACATGTTTTTGCCAACCTACCCAGTATCCGAATGACTAATAAAGCAGAGCGATAACTGTAAGTGTTAAGCGTTACGTCCACCCCGTCCGCGCTTTGATACGCGACGGCGACGACGAACAATAAACTTATCGCTGTCTTTCTTCTTCTTACGAGTCTTATAACCCAGTGCCGGTTTACCCCAAGGCGTTACAGGACCAGAGCGACCAATTGGAGCCCGACCCTCACCACCACCATGGGGGTGATCAACCGGGTTCATCACGCTTCCTCGGACCTCGGGACGGCGACCCATCCAGCGCTTGCGACCAGCCTTACCCAAACTAACGTTACGGACATCAGCGTTGCCTACTTGACCGATGGTGGCATAGCACTCGCGGCGAACTAGACGAACTTCGGTAGAGGGCAGCTTCAAGGTGACATAATTACCTTCTTTAGCCACCACTTGAGCACCAGAACCAGCTGCTCTAACCAACTGACCACCCTTGCCAGGAACTAACTCAACGTTGTGAACCGTTGTTCCCAAAGGAATTTTGTGAAGAGGGAGCGCATTGCCAATCTCCAGGGGAGATTCTGGACCAGCCACGACCGTTGATCCAACTTCTAATCCGGCTGGGCAAAGGATATAACGCTTTTCCCCGTCCTGGTAGTAAAGCAGTGCAATACGAGCATTACGGTTGGGGTCATATTCAACCGCAGCTACTTTTGCAGGAACGTTGAGCTTATTCCGGTGGAAATCGATCACCCGGTATAGGCGCTTGTGCCCACCGCCACGGTGACGACAGGTAATAACGCCCCGATTGTTTCGCCCCTTAGGACGGTGAACGGAGCGGGTCAGAGATTTTTCCGGCTCAGCGCGGGTTACCTCAGCAAACTCAGAAACAGTTCGCTCGCGGGTGCCCGGAGTATATGGCCGATAAGAACGGATGCCCATTGATCTAACCGTTGACTACACTGAAGATTTTTGAGAAATCGAATGTGGCTGACGCGCCTTTGATGGAGTAAGGGCTATACCTCAGGGAAGAGCGTAATGCTGTCTCCGTCTGCCAAGGTTACAGTTGCCCGCTTGTATTGAGCACGGTGTCCTACAAAGCGACCTACTCGGCGCTGTTTACGGGGAGGATTACTGGTGTTGACGCTGACAACTTTGACATCAAACAACTCTTCGATAGCCGCCTTGATTTGCAGCTTGGTTGCCTTGGGAGAGACCTCAAAGGTGTACTGGTTGTTTTCCAACAGAAGGGTCGCTTTTTCGGTGACCAGAGGGCGGCGGATAAGATCTGCCAGAGTGGGAATTTCGGAACCTTTACTCACCGTATACCTCCTGAATCTTTTGCAGCGCAGAGGATGTAACCAGTAGACGATCGGCAACTAGCAAATCGTAGATGTTGAGATTTGATGCTGAGATAAGCTTTATGCTTTCAACGTTACGGGCAGAGAGATAGACATTCTCATCTCGCTCTCCAACGATAAGAAGCACCTTATCTTCAGCTTCGACTCCCCAACGTGCCATCGCACTCAGCAACTCCTTCGTTTTGGGGCGAGAAAGCTTATCGGCAAAATCTTCAACCACAATCAGGTCATCTGCTCGACTTTGAAGCGCTGTCCGTAAAGCCAAACGGCGCTCTTTTCGATTCATACTGACGCTGTAGTCTCTGGGTTTGGGACCAAAAATTACGCCACCTCCCCGCCATAGGGGGGATCGGTTAGAGCCTGCACGAGCACGACCTGTACCCTTTTGCCGCCAAGGCTTACGACCACCACCACTGACCTCAGCACGGGTTTTAGTAGAAACCGTGCCTTGACGGGCATTGTTCATCTGACGCACTAGAGCGCGGTGAACAATACTAGAAGCTGTTTCTTCGCTTGCGATCTTAAGCTCGAGGGAAGCTGTACCAGCTTCTTGCCCTTCCCAATCTTTTACGACACACTCGACCATCGTTCTTTCCTGCTGCAAATACTCGGGTTGTCACTCTGAATTCTGAATAACGTTCTAGAAAAGAGCGCTAAACACGTTGGTTAGGCACCAACCCATTTGGCCGGGGAAATGCTTACAAGAGCACCGGGTTTACCAGGAACAGCGCCCTTAATCAGTAGAAGATTACGCTCTGTATCAACACGGACAACCTGCAGCTTGCGAACAGTTACTCGGCTATCACCCAAGTGACCCGCCATCCGCTTACCAGGAAAAACTCGTCCTGGCGTTGTACCCGCACCAGTGGAACCGGGCAAGCGGTGGTTTTTAGAACCGTGAGCCATAGGGCCCCGCTTGAAGTTATGTCGCTTCTGGTAACCCGCAAAGCCTCGACCAATGCTGGTGCCGGTAACATCAACAAGCTGTCCAGCTTCAAATCGATCAGCGGTAACGGCTTGACCCAACTCAAATCCATCTGTGCTGTCAACACGATATTCACGCAGATGACGCAGAGGCTCACTTCCGGCCTTGGCCAAGTGACCCAATTCGGGCTTAGTAAGAGCTTTCTCCCGAATGCTCTTGAAACCCAATTGAACGGCTGAGTAACCGTCCGTCTGTGAGGTTTTAACCTGTGTCACCACACAGGGTCCTGCCTGAACGACAGTCACAGGAATCGCGTTACCTGCCTCATCAAAAATTTGGGTCATGCCCAGTTTTGTGCCGAGAATACCGACTGCCACAGCCTTGTCTCCATTCCATGCCAACAACATCTGTGGGGTGCCCTCATCAACGGTCTAGAAACCGACCCACTTGGATAACGATGAACACGCGCAAAACCTGCACAGGCTACAACTAGGCAAAAGGCACTAAGCCAAGCCGGTGCGGTATAGACTTTGATCACTCGTAAGCCCAAGTAAATTCAGTCTTTTTGACCAAGAGCCAGCCCACATTGGGCAAGCTAACAGCTCCTATGCTGACTGATTCACCCAATCGCTTAGACTTGGACTGAATTTCAATCCAGTATCAATTTAGCGACAATTAAATATCATACACATACAAGAGAGTTGTGTCTATAAGTCTCTCAAAGTTATAGAGATATTTTCTGCATTGACCAGGGCAGGAGTGGGGCGTTGCTTAAAAAGAGCCTATAGGATGGATAAATTTCAGGCATATGCCGGATGTGCCCGAGAGGCGAGGTTGAACGATATTATCTTAGAAACCAAGGTATCAATGAGGGCACTATGGCGCTGCTAGCAACGGGAAAAACCTTCATTCGGGATCTGGAGAAGTCGGGTGCGATCGCAGTCCGGGTGCCCTTAGAGGGTGGCTTTGAGGGACGTTATCAGCGGCGTTTACGAGCTGCAGGATACGAGTCTATGAATATCACGGCTCGGGGACTAGGGGATTTAGCTGCTTACCTCACAGGAATACATGGGGTGCGTCCACCACACCTAGGTAAGAAAACAACTGGCCAGCAGGCTGCAGTGGGCTACATCTACTATGTTCCGCCCATCCTAAGCTATAGGCTAGAAAGCTTATCCGCCAAATCAAAAGGACTTGTGCTGTGGATGATTGAAGGTCATATCCTCTCCCAGCAGGAGCTAACCTACTTGACCAACCTACCAAAGCTCGAACCGAGAGTGCGAGTTGTGCTCGAAGTGGGAGGAAGCCGTGAGTTTACGTGGGAGCCGCTGACCGCTCTAGTACAGCCAACTTAATGCTCCTGAGGGATACAACTAGCTTTTTTAAGGGGAAGTGGCCAGAGTTCTTATAGGGATATTGGCCACTTCTTCCTTTAGTGAGTCGCAATCAAGCACGTAGATCAGCTCTGCTCAATTGCAGCAATTAAATTCCAAATGCTGAGCCTGAATGGGTGCTCGTCAAATTTGTCAATTCTGACTAGCATAAAGGAGTGATTATTCGGCGTTCTCCTTTGACATCCCTCCAGGAGGGACACTGGTTCAAGCTCATCTGTGGGGCCAGCTATCACCATTTGCCTGCTATTCGTAATCTG
>DATNQF010000061.1:0-24740 GCA_036702855.1 Trichocoleus sp.
CGACCGCTTAGAAGGCGGTTGCTCTATCCCCTGAGCTAAAGGCCCTTTTCCTGCTGGTTGCACTTTACGCCCTAGCTTGGACCGCAAAGTGCACTGTTAGGATGCTACCAAATATTAGCGAGGCAAGATGGATCTCGCAACCAAACGGGCATGCTGAGAGAAGCCCTGCTTAAAGGGACGGTGCCTATAGCCGTTTACCCGTGACGCTTTCGCAAAAAGCTTGGGGTAGGGTAATAGTAAACAAATGTTCCTATGGAAAGAATGATGGAATATCTATTCAGGGGATAGCCCACTAAAATAGAGCATCCCTACCGAAATGGGTTGGCTGTCGGGCGACTTTAGGGTGCAAATTCTCCTAAGGAGCGGTAGGGTTAAGCACGCCTTGCGCGAGTTCGCCAATTGGCAGCTGCCAGTTCAGGTATCTGACCTCCATAGGAGTAAACAGGCCACGTCATGTTTATTCTCAAGCGGCAGGATGTTGATATCAAAACGATTCAACATCCCAGTAAAGATCAGCAGATCCCAATCCTCTCCTACCAGGGTCAGACGTTCCGTCTATTGAGCGTTTTTACTGCTGCTCAGGAAGAAGAGGCCAGATCGCTGTGGCGAGACCTAACCGACAACAAAGGCAAGGCCTGTGTACTGCTTGAAGAACCTGACCGTTTTAGCATCTGGGGTAAGGTTCGCTTAGACCAGTTTGAGGAAGATAGCCCTGGAGGCACAGCCCCCGCTAACGAAACGTTCATTCAAGCTTGCTTATTGCTGCTGCAAGTGGTTTACCTAGATGTCGAAGACTTGTTAGGGGCCAAGCAGGCAGGTCGATTTGAACAAGAGATCGGTAACGTCTTCAAGGAATGGCACTTTCCTCAAACCGATTCTCCTAAAGCGATAAAAACACTGCTAACTGCGGATCCGCTGGCGATGCCCCAAGTTCCGAGTTGGCAGGAGCACCACCTGCATCGCTTGCTGGAGTTTACCCATCGGATCGGCAAAGAGTATTTTGGCAATGCTAACTTCACAAGTCGGGCGCTAGAAGCGTTAGAAGATTTGCCCAACAACGATCGCCAAAAGGTTTTGGGCTGGCTTCAACAGTCACCTTCTGGCAAGCTTTGGATGTAGGGAATTGAACCCGTTTTAAGAATCGTTGATAGCGCAGTCGGATGAGCGCTGAATGTGACACTCTGGCTGAATTAGACGCCGCTACAATACTGGCGTGCTCAGTCTTTACTGGGTTGATTCTAGTCATAACCAGAGTACTGTTTATCAGAGAGCCCTATCGCTGCTACCGAAGGAGTTAACCGTTGAGCAAGCCAGCCACTGCCGCATCTTCCCGCTCTTCTACTCCAATAATTGTGTTTGCGGGAATTGCCTGGGCAATTTTTTCCCTACTGTTTTTTCTACTCTTCAGTACCCCTAATGCAGAGGGTGAAAAACCGGAGTGGTTTCTCCTAGGCATTACCTTTTTGGAAGCAGGCGCGTTTGCTGCTGCCTCAGCTCTATGTTTACGAAACTGGCGCAGTTCTCAGATTGTCAGTGGCCGCAATGTTTGGCTGTCCTTTGGGGTAGGGTTGCTCGTCTACACATTGGGCAATGTCATGTTCTTTCTCTGGGGCAACATTTGGGGGTTAGACCCAGCTGTGTCTTTAGGGGATTTCTTTTACATCACAAGCTACATCTGTTTGGCCATCGGCATGTTTCAAGCCGTTCTACCTCGACGGTTAAACCTGGAACCGCCCCAATGGCTTGTAATTTTAGGCGTCGGTCTGATTGGTGTTTTGCTGGCTTATTTCGTTAACTATGGAGTAGCCACCTCGCCCCAGGCGAAAGTGGCCCCAGCGCCCCTTGTGCAATTGGTGCAAAATTCAACAGCTCCTGCAACCCCAGCCCAACCTGCTAAAGCACCAGCTCAGCCTGCCAAAGCGCCAGCAGCGGCTCCGGCTCCAGCTCCAGAGTCTAGTAATGCTCCAGGGTGGGTAGTTCAACTGGGTCAGCAGTTGGAGCCATTGGAGTCGGTGGTTGGGTTACTGTATGTAGCGGGCGACTGCCTTCTGATCGTTCTGGCTGCAACTTTGCTAGTCGCGTTTTGGGGAGGACGGTTTTCCCAGTCCTGGAAATTAATTGCGATCGCAGCCTTTTGCCTATACATCGCAGATATGTGTTTTGCCTATGCTGTGAGCCAGGGCACTTACCAGGAAGGAAGCCTTTGGGAAGTTTTCTGGACCTTCTCGGCTGTCTTTTTTGGTTTGGGAGCAGCGGTCGAATATGCGATTTCAACCAAATCTCGCCGCAGTCCTCGTCGCCGCAGAGCCTAGCCAGGGAACTAAGATATTAAATGGTGATGACATAAGCGAGTACGTACCGGCATGGCACCGAGCAAGCTGTCTGACGCAGACAAGCAGACTATTCTTGAGCTATACCACCTGCCCGAGGAGACAACGTCGACTTTGGCGGAGCGGTACGGCGTTAGTAACAGCACCATTAGCCGGTTGCTGAAGTCGCAGCTGCCTGAGAAGGAATATGCTCTGCTAATTCAGCAGAAACGGGTGGGTGAGAAGGGATCTGCCCCCGAGGTTGCTCCAGAGACGCAGGTTCCGGAGCCTCAAGCCAAAGATCCCTCTGCTAAAGAGCCCCAGGCCAAAGAGCCTCCAGCTAAAAAGGTTGTAGAGGTTCAGCCAGAACCCGCTCAAGAAGCGTCTCCTCCAGAAGCACAGGCTGAGACGCTTCCAGAGATCCAACCGGAGTCAACTCCAGAAGCTACGCCAGCACCCCCTGTTCGGAGGGTGCTCCCGCCTATCGTTAGAGATCAGGCTGCAGCCGAGTCAGCTATACCTGCCCCGACAAAGGCGGTTATCAGGAAAAACGTAGATAAACAGCCTCCGGTAGATGGCCCTTCAGCAGATGAACCATTAACAGACAAACCTTCAACAGCTAAACCCTCGGTAGATAAACCCTCGGGTGACCGTCGTCGTCGCTCTCGTAGCCGTGCCACTGATGTTCAAGAGCCTGTGGCAGACCAACTTCCCCTTCTTCAAGAAGTAGAAGCTGCCCCTGTCGCTTCTGACCCTGCTGCTACCGATCCACTCGAAGAACTCAACGAGCCGGCTCCCGAAGCAGGAGAAGTCGTTGCTAGCTCACCAGTCACAACTGCTGTCGCTGGAGAGGACTATGACGATGATGACGATCTTGATGAAGACGATGACGATCTTGACGAGGATGACGATTTTGACGGTGATGACGACGGTGGCCTAGGCAGTTGGAAACTGGCTAAAGGTGATACACCCAATCTTCAAACCCTGCAAATTAGCCCCCTCACCACTGCGGCTTTACCAGGGCTTTGCTACGTGGTGGTAGAGCGTACCTCTTCCGAACTTGTCACTTGCCCCTTGCGAGACTTTTCAGCCTTGGGTCAAGTACCAGAGGAGGAAGTAGATGCCCGAACACTGCCGATTTTTGACAATCATCGGGTTGCACGACGGTTCTCCCGGCGCAATCAGCGGGTTGTCAAGGTGCCAGATGGGACTATGCTGCAAAAAACCAGTCCTTACCTACAGGCTAAAGGGATTACACGGCTCCTGATTGACGGGCATATTTATGCCCTTGAAGGTGCGGCACCCCTTGAGGATTAGGTAAGAAGCTGAATATCCGGTGTGACAAAGACCTCTCAGCATGGACTTACTGAGAGGTTTTTGTTTACCTTATAAAGTGGTCTTGGATGAGTCCGTATTGGGCGTTAACCACCTGTAGACGCTTTAGAGGCCGTAATGTTCCTGATGATGAATTTTAGATGGTATTAATTGTTACCCAAAATCACGTCCGGGTTCGGTCGTTAAAATCGGTATAGGGGTACAGGTTAGCGTCCACTTTCAACGGATAGAGGTTGGTCGTGAACATTTCCCAAGCAGAAGTCTTAGAGAGGCAAGTTCCTCTGGGTTACCAAGAGGCATTGTTCCAGTGTGATTCTCGCTTAGAACAGTTTCCAAGAGAGGCTGAAACCTGGCATTACCGTAGCTATCTACTGGGTTTGATGGGGCGTTATCCGGAAGCAACTGTTAGCTATCAAAAATCACTGGCGTTGGATGAGAATAATCCTAAGCTCTGGTGTAGCTATGCAACGATACTGGTTCATCGTGGATTTCTAATCGAGGCAGTGTCGGCTTACGATCGGGCGATTCAACTGGCACCCGGCTATCTGAGAGCTTGGTATAAGCGAGGTGAGACATTGCATCGCCTACACGACTACATGGCTGCGATAGAAAGCTATGACCAAGCATTGAAGCTCAAAGCGAGTGCTTGTCGAATTTGGTTTTACCGGGGTCTGGCACTTTATCATCTCGGCCACATTACAAAAGCAATTGAAAGTCTACGAACGGCCTTGAAGCACCAACCTAACTTTTGCCAGGGGTGGATCTGTTTGGGCTATCTCTTGGTCCGGGACAAACAGTACGAAAGTGCAATTTCTTGCTTTGAGGCGGCTCTCTCTCTCCAGCCGGATAATGCCCACATTCACTATTATCTGGGCTGTGTGTTGAGGCAGGTAGGGCGCGTTCCTGAAGCACTGGAAAAGCTGGATTGCGCGACTCAGTTGGATCCTCTTAATCATCAGTATTGGCATCAGCGAGGGATCGTATTGGGTAAACTGCGCCAGTACGAGAATGCTTACGACAGTTTAGTTGAAGCCTTAAAGCGACAGACCTATTACCTAGAAGGTTGGCTCGCCTTGGGTCTGACTCTACGCAAACTCCATCGCTTTGAAGATGCCATTGCTGCCTTTAACAAAGCTCTTTCGATCGAGCCTAATCAGGCCGTTGCTTTCTTCCACCAGGCTTGCTGCTATGCCCAGCAGGGACGCCTCGATTGGGCCGCAGAACACTTGCGACGTGCGATCGCACTTCAACCCGAACGATACACTGCTAAAGCTCAAACAGAAGCTGCTCTAGCGCCTCTCCACAATCCTTCTTTTGGTTAAGCCTTATCTAACCAATTGCAACCGCCTCGGTTGCGAGCCATAAGGCTACACTACCGAGGCGATTAATTACAGGGAACACAAATTCAGGGAACACATGCTCGGGTATGACTGCCGCATCTTCAACTGCACATTGAGCTGACTCAGAAAGTGCTAGCTATGAGAATGCAGGCAGTAGAAAGTTACAGACGAGCTTTGAGCAGAGCTTTAGCTTGCTCTGCAAGACGACGATACTCTTCTTGGGTCTGCTCTAGGAAGGAAACGACTTCTTCATCCTTAGCTTTACGAGCATCAGCAATATACTGATCGCAGCTAGCGGCCCCTTCTAATGCGTGATAGAGAATGCTAACGATATCGTATTGCTTATTCTCAGTGCCAGTTGTGTTTTTACTTGCAGTAGCCATCTAAGTCTCCTAATGTTCATAAAACATGACCTGTGTAAATCTTTCACAGGCTTGTTCTTATAAACTATCGGCAGGACTTTGTTACCTCGTCGGTCCCTTGGTGTAGTTTATACTCCTTCAGATGAGATACTTTCAAAAGCAGTTTCTCCTGCTAAAGCAAGCAAGTTAATCGCTTGACTTTAATCGGTTGAAGAAGGGATTGCTAAATGATTCGCCTTCGAGAGAATAGAAGAACTTAAATATTGAGTTCTTATCGATAACTTAGGAAAATAAGGAAAAACTGGGGAAACCTCCGGCCTTACAGGCATGGACGATAGCATTACGTACCTAGCAAAGAGGTGCCTGTTTGCTCAAAGACAGTCCTGAGGTTAATTATGGGATGGCTGTCTTGTGGAGCTTGTAGATACAGTTCAAAAGCAACCTCTAGAACATCCGAGTGTGAGGAGTGAACTTTCAGTGGCTGGGTAAAAAGCTCAGCATGGCAGCTGCCTTTCCCAAATTTTCCTAAAAAGTGTTTTAACGGACAACGTGAGCGCTTTTACGCTATAGAAAAATAGTTTAGAAGACATCTGTCTGGAGTTCAGTTGGCAAGATTCTGTTCAGTTATTGCTTCTAACGCTACAGTGATGAACCCCAGGCGTCAAAAAATTGCGGACATTTTAATTTCTAGCAACTTAGGATATTTCTACTAGTGAGTCTCTAAGGTGCTTGTCTCGATTGAAATAATTGATTTAACTTTGGGCGACAAAATAGTCTTTAAAGACGAATTACAGAATGATAAAGTTCCTAAAACTTCTCAATGAATGCTTGTCAGGTTTGTTTTGGATAAGCCAATTTGTTGCTAAAACGGACAAATTAATTGAAAAGCAGAATTTTCACTCTTTTCTAGATTGCGAATGTTTAATCTGTGTCAGCTTTGTAACACAAGAAGAAACAGCTAAACGAAGTGATGCTACTCCCAAAGAGTAGGCAATTCATGTCTTTAGAAAGAAGTTGATTAAAGATAAATTAGCGATTCTAGACTTACTTGCATCTATTTAGTCGCTGTTTAATACACACTGAGTTCAATCCTTAGTTATGCAATCGAGAAATCCTTACGAAGCAGATAATCAGTCGCAGTCACTAGAAAATGGCAGAGTTGTCACTGACAGCGACTTAGTTCAAGAAAACGAGCGGCTGCGCTACGAACGGCTGCGACAAACTGAAGCGCTCCGTAATAACAATCTTGCTAGTGAAAATGAGCGATTACGTTACGAGCGGGCCGATCGAGACAGCTCAGGTGCCGTTGGAGGGTTGGTCATTGGTCTACTGGTGTTTTGCTTAGCCATTCTTGGAATAGGTGCGTTTTACTATCTCGGTCGAGATACTGGGGCATCAGAAGTGTCTCCACCTACCACCCAGCCACAAGAACCTCAAGTTGACAGTCCTGACATTAATATCACAGCGCCCCAGCCACCGCCTCAGGTCAATGTGCAACCTCCTGATGTGAATGTGCAAACCCCTCAGGTCAATGTTGAACCGCCGCAGGTTAACGTAGAGGCTCCGACCCCTCCGGCGATTCAATCGCCCGCTCCCGCAGGCAGCAGCACGGATGCTCCAGCGGTAGATCCCCAGGCAGGACAGGGAACTGCTCCCGAAACAACAACAGCTCCTGGCACTAACCCCTAGGCTTGCCTCTAGCCGTTTAGTGCACCTCACGCGATCGCAACTCAGTGACCACTTGGGCGTATGCCCCTGAATTTCTAGGCCTCTAGCCGTCTAGTGCACCTCACGCGACACTCCATACGTCATCGACCCCAGACGCTTGCGCAAGCGTCTGGGGTTTCGCTATCGGTGTAAACTGATTCCGCTTCAGTCAGGCGCGGCTCCTTCGACGGCAATAACGCTTCTTGTGGGCAACCTGCTAAATAATGGATGCGGTTGGCGGCTTATGTTGAGTGACGTTGAAGTGAGGTTGCTTGTTTAGCATTAGAGGCGGCAAAAGACGCTTGTTAGGGATAGACGGTCATATAGGGCAGCGGTTAATCCGCATTGCTCTGCTATTTGGGGTGTTGCTCCTGATCTGGGTTTGGGGTTCTCAATTTGAGAGCCAGAGTCACTCCTTAGCTGCGTCCCCATCAGACTCGGCACCGTTTGTTCACCTGTTTGAGTGGACTTGGCCCGATGTGGCTGAGGAGTGTGAGCGTTACCTCGGCCCTCAGGGATTTAGAGCTGTGCAGGTCTCGCCTCCCCAGGAGCACGTGGTGTTGCCAGAACGGGGGTATCCTTGGTGGCAGCGCTACCAACCTGTCAGCTATCGCTTGGAGAGCCGCAGCGGCAATCGAGCCCAGTTTGCGTCAATGGTTCGGCGGTGCCGCAAAGCAGGGGTTGCAATCTATGCCGATGCTGTAATCAACCATATGGCAGGGGTAGCCTCCGGGGTTGGTAGCGGCGGAACTGCTTTTACCAAGTACCGCTACTCTGGCCTCTATGCTCCTGAGGATTTTCACCCTTGCCGTCAGCCTGTAACTGACTATGGAAATGCAGATGACGTGACCCAGTGTGAACTGGTAGGATTAGCGGACTTAAATACCAGTTCTCAATACGTGCAGACCCGATTGGCTCAGTATTTGGCAGATCTGGTGAGTCTAGGGGTAGCTGGATTTCGGATTGATGCGGCTAAGCATATGCGATCGCAAGAGGTCAGCCAGATTCTGACGCGACTGCGGCAACTCACTGCGGCACCCCTGTTCATTTACCAGGAGGTTATCGATCCAGGCACCGAAGCTATTAAAAAACAGGCTTACTACCCCAATGGCAAGGTAATTGAGTTTGAGTATGGGCGGCAGGTTTCAGAAGCGTTTTTAGGCAGCAATGACCGCAACTTGGCTGACCTTGTGAATTTGGGGGAGGCGTCAGGGCTGGCTCCATCCGATCAGGCTATTGTCTTTTTGGATAACCACGATAAGCAACGCGGGCACGGCGGTGGTGGCCAATACCTGACCTACAAGGATGGTCCTCTGTACAGTTTGGCCAATGTTTTTATGCTGGCCTATCCCTATGGCACTCCTCAAATAATGTCTAGTTTCGCCTTTTTTGATTCTGATCAAGGGCCGCCCACAGATGCAGTGGGTCAGACCCAAGCTGTGTATCAGAATGGGCAAAATGGTTGTTTCCAGGGCTGGGTCTGTGAGCACCGCTGGAAATCGATTGGCAATATGGTGGGCTTTCACAACGCCACTGTCAGTCAGGGCATGACGGATTGGTGGACCAACGGCAGCAACCAGATTGCCTTTGGGCGGGGTAGCCAGGGGTTTGTGGTGATCAATCGAGCTGCTGCTCCTCTCAATCGCACCTTTGCGACCCAGTTGCCCCCCGGACAGTATTGCAATGTGTTGGAGAGTCGTCTTACTAGTGAGGGAAAAGGCTGTGAGCACACTGCCGTTGTCACAGTAGATGAGCAGGGGCAGTTAACAGCAGCAGTGGCCGGAATGAGTGCGATCGCAGTGCATGTGGGGGCAAAACTGGCGTGATCAGGGGAGAGCAGTCCCATGAAATTGTGATTTTGGTCTCTCCTAGCTCTAGGGAGCAACTCTACCGGATGGCCCGGTTCATGATCAGGAAGTGAGGAGCTATTCTTGCTCTCTGCCCCCCGCTCTTCTCCTTACACAGCTGGGGTCAGTAGCCGATTCAAGAGATTCTGCCTAGCGGTGAGAGCAGCTCGGAAGTCGGGGCGAATTTGAAGTGCTTGGTTGTAGGCTGTGACTGCTTTCTGGAACTGCTCTAGCTTTTCGAGCAGTTGACCCCGCTGATACCAGGCCCAGTGATTGTCGGGTTGGATGCGGATGACCTGAGCATAGGCCATGATCGCGTGACGGGGGTGATTCAGCTTCTCTAGCACGTTCCCTAACTTGAACCATGCGACGTGGTCATCGGGCTGTATCCGCACCACTCGCTCATAGGACAAGGCTGCATCCTTGAGGCGATCCATGTTTTCTAGAGCCATCGCCCGCATCAGCCAAATCATTGAGTTGTCAGGGTCAGCCTCAAGGGTGCGATCGCACGCCTCGATCGCCTCATCGTAGTGTTGGAGCTGGTAGAGTTGCTCTACGCGCTGAAGCCCCCGCAACATGTGCTTACGACGTTCCAGGGCTAGACTAAAATCGGGTTTAAGGTGGACGGCTCGGTCGTAGGCGGCAACAGCCTCCTCATTGCGCCCCAGTTTTTCTAAAATTAGGGCGCGATCGCACCAGGTCCAGTAATTGTCAGGTTGTAGCCGCAGAACCTCATCGTAAGCGGCCAAGGCACCCTCTAAACGGTTTAGTGCCTCCAGCGCCTTAGCCCGTTTGAGCCAGGCCAAATAATCTTGCGGGCGCAGTTGAAGCACCCGGTCGTAGGCCATCACCGCTGCCTCACAGTTCCCTAAGGCTTCTAAGGCTAAGCCTTGCTTAAACCAAATCTGATCTTGGCTGGGCTGTAGCTGCAAAACCTTCTCATAGGCAGCAATGGCTTCTTGATAGCGGTTTTGGTTAAACAACTCATCGCCGCGCTCTATCCAGGCCAGATGTGTATCCCAATCGGAGTAGCCGCTTTCAGCAATCAGGATAGGCGTTAGGTCAACTGAAGCGGAGGTCTTTGCCTGAAGTGCCATCAGGGCCGCTTGCGCTGAGGGATAGCGCTGACGGTAGTCGTAGCGCACCATCTTGTCGAGAATAGCGCGCAGTGACGCACTGACAGGCACTAAGTCGTGCCAAAGAATCTCACTAGTGCGAGGGTCTTTTTGAAGCCGCTTAGGATCAATCCCAGTTAACGCTTGCAGCCCCAGCATTCCCACTGCATAGATATCACTGGCTAAGCAGGGTTGACCTGCTAACTGCTCGTTGGGCATGTACCCAAGTGAGCCAATGGCAACGGTAATGCTGACTTGGCCGTCGGTTTCAAACACTGAGCCGCTCACCTGTTTGACCGACCCAAAGTCAATGAGCACGACTTTGCGATCGCTTTGCCGTCGAATCAGGTTAGACGGCTTGATGTCACGGTGAATGACCTGTTGCTCGTGGACAAAGCTGAGAGTGGTGAGAACGTTGGTCAGCAGTTCAATGGTGTCAGCTTCATTGAGGGGGCCTGTGGCTTGAAGTTCCTCGCTGAGCAACGTACCTTCAATATATTCCTGCACCAGGTAGAATTGGGCGTCTTCCTCAAAGTGGGCCATCAGCCGAGGAATACACTCATGGGTACCCAACTGATCTAGCGCCCTAGCCTCGGCATCGAAAAGTCGTCGTGCCAGCTCTAGAGAGTGCCCGTCTACTTTTTGGGGCTTGAGTTGTTTAACAACGCAACGGGGATGATCGGGTAAGTGACAGTCTTCAGCCAGATACGTCTGACCAAAACCACCGCCCCCCAGGTAGCTGAGAATTTGGTATCGTCCGCCAACTTGCTGGTTCAACATTCGAAAAGATGCACTGACAGAGTGAAAATGCGATTGCTGACTCCGGAAAATTCCTTAGGGAGTAGGTGTGTGCTCTTTCCTACTGAACCTGTAGATCGCCTTAATTCTGCAACACCCTACCACTGAATCATCCACCCCTACCAGCGTAAGAACACGGCTTTATCAAGAGTAGGCAACCTGTATAGAGATCTACCGAAATCAACATTCTTACTTATTCTGACCCTGTTCCTAGCCCGCTCGTGTCAGTGACTTAATCCCTTTCACAGAGACTTCATGCAGTAGCGGCCCAATTAATCCGGACTCTATAATTTCTCTCTGATCTCATTCTCTACCTAAGCTTTCCAAGTTACCTGTGCAGGCGAAGTTTCGATTAGCAGCCGACCCTGGGAAATCACTTGACGCACGACAGGGCGACGACAAATGGCCTCATAGCGATCGCACGCATCGAGCACGATCAGGTTAGCGGGTTGGCCTACGGCAATGCCATATTCCTTGAGATGTAAGGTTCTGGCTCCTTGGGAAGTAACCATGTCGTAGCAGGCATTGATTTCATCCAATCCGGTCATTTGACAGACATGAACGGCCATAGAAGCGACATCAAGCATATTGCCTGTTCCTAGGCTGTACCAGGGATCCTGAATGCAGTCATGGCCTAGGCTGACGTTGAGCCCGCTTTGCCAGAGTTCCTTGACTCGGGTAACGCCACGCCGTTTTGGGTAGGTATCGGTGCGGCCTTGTAGGGTGATGTTGATCAGGGGATTGGCAATGAAGTTGACTTGGGTGCGCTGCAAAAAGCCCATCAACTTGAAGGCGTAGGCGTTGTTGTAAGACCCCATTGCGGTGGTGTGACTGGCGGTTACGCGATCGCCCATGCCGCTCCGGATGGCGCAAGCAGCAACGACTTCTAAAAAGCGGGATTGGTCGTCATCAATTTCATCACAGTGAATGTCAATTAGACGGTCATAGCGTTCAGCCAGGTCAAAAATGCGGTGAACTGAGCGCACACCATCTTCACGGGTCAGCTCGTAATGGGGAATACCGCCTACGACATCTGCTCCCAGCTTCAAAGCTTCTTCCAACAGGGCTTCGTTGTTACGGTTGCTGTAGATGCCATCTTGGGGGAATGCCACTACTTGTAGCGTAATCCAGTCTTTGACGGCTTCGCGCACTTCCAGCAGTCCCTTCAGTGCTGTGAGACTAGCCTCGCTAACATCAGCATGACTACGAACAAAGAGAACACCGTGTTGAGCCTGGAGTTTCAAGGCTGCGATCGCACGTTCCTTCACATCTTCTAGGGTCAGGTCTTGCTTGCGCTCGCGCCAAATGTCGATGCCTTCAAAGAGGGTACCGCTCTGGTTCCAGCGGGGCTGTCCGGCAGTGAGGGCAGAGTCAAGGTGAATGTGCGACTCGACAAAGGGCGGGCTAACCAACTGCCCGTTGACTTCAAACGTTTGCTGAGCCGAGATATTAAGCTGGGGTGCAATGGCGGTAATGCAGCCCTCTGCGATCGCAATATCCACCAGCGGCTCAGAACTCGCTTGATCGGGTAAACGGCACTGCCGCAGCAGCAAAGAAGCAGAAGCAGTCGTCATAGATTTTTGATTGCCAGGGATGACTCGGACTAGATACTTTGATTGTAGACAGGGAATAAGTTGAAAACTGCCATTTCTGTAGCAGCAGAAAATTCTAATTTTGAGTCCAATCCTTGAGCCTGAAGTTTCACGCTCAAAATGCGAATTCAATCCTAAACTCAAGCTCGAAACTTAGACGAGAGCAGTTTTCGAGCACCGATCTTATTGGGTTCTAAGCCTTTTTCCTTTTATTTCTCTTTCGAAAAGATTTATTCAAATTCCCTAACCTCAGCATTGTTCTGGAGTTAAAAGATTAAGAATTATCGTAAGCATAGCGATGCAACTTGGCAGCTTTATTGTATGGTGCAAATACTGAGTGCCTTAAAGGTAGTTTTCCGTACGGGTGCATGTTGCCTTTCGAGCTGTTTGTAGCGATGTCTTTGCTTTGGTAAAGACTGTGTTTCACCCTCAACCTTATGTCAACTGCCTCTTCTAATCACCATCAGCGGATTCAGCATATTGTCGCCTGCTATAGTCTCATGGGAGATGACCCAGCCCCATTTGAAGACTACCTGGCTGATTTGATGCAGACGTTTCCCGAGCCGCTTATCGAACTTGCCATCGTCGAGACCCTTGTGCAGCAGTGGCTTCGATTTCCCTTCGTGCGGGGGATTGAGTTTTTGCGAACCACTCATGGCATGTTGCAAGCTTGGCAGGGGCAGTCGGTTCAAATCCGCCTGACGCCGCTGCATTTTGAACTAATCACAGGGCTAGATGCTGCTCCGATCTTCAAGTCGATGGAGGGTTTTCTTCAAGACTGCTCCAATGCTGCGGAAGGGATGGCCCGTGCGATCGCACCCACGCCCACAACAGAAATGCCGTAGCGTTTGAGGGTATGGGCTGCCGACCGAGCAGTTGCGCCTGTGGTGTAGATGTCGTCGAGCAATAAAACGGGCTGATGGGGTCTGTTTTGTTGCCAGGAGTCGCTTAACGCAAAGGCATCGCTCAGATTTTTCTGGCGAGCTGCTGCTCCTAAGCCATGTTGGGCCTTTGTTGCCCGGACTCGAATTAACCCATTAGCCATTAGGGGCAGATTGGTGGTGCGGCAGAACCAGCGGGCCAGTAATTCTGCCTGGTTAAACCCCCGCTGTTGTAACTTGTCCTGATGCAGCGGAATAGGGACAACGATGGGTTGCCAAGCAGGGTTACTTAACTGAAACTGACCTTGCTGCTGCCAAACCTGACCTAGATTTTTTCCTAGGAGTTCAGCCAAGGCTGGTTTTTGGTTGTACTTCAAGGCGGCCATGGCCTGCCGCAATGACCCCTGATAGGCACCCCACGCTAAAACGGGTAGCTCAGATGAGCCTTGTTGGAGCGGATTGGCTAACTGGGTCTTGCTCAACTGCTTGCGACAACTTGGGCAAACTGACTCGGCAGTCGTGCGATCGCACAAAGGACAGGACGACTCTAAAAACACCGTCAGAAGGGCAGAAAAGGCTTGGCTCCAGAACTTTCCCGGATTTGATAAGCGGCTCATAACAAAAGAAAATCGATGCACTGGCTTAATTGTCTGGCCTACTTTTGCCTTCGCGGGAGCGGGAAATTAAGGATCTTTGCTTGCTAAAGGCTGCCTATTGTTCCAACCCTTGGACAGGAAATCTCGGGACTACGTAATCTCGCCCAGCGAGAATGTCAAAATGAGGGTGGTCCTGGAGCCGCGCATCTTAACCTAGGCTTCGGGCCATCTAGGACCAGCAACCGCTGTACTCTCCAACCGCAGATACGTCTAACTCCTCATCCACCGCTTGAATGGCTCTTTTTCGTGTGCTGGACTCAATAGTTGATGCGGATCTGGCTGAGGTGGGTGAAAAAGCCCTGCTTCTGAGCCGTTTGCATCAACAGTCGTTCCCAGTTGTTCCGGGAAGTGTTTTGGGGGCAGGGGTGTGGGAGCGCTACCTGGAGCAGACGTTGCAAGGAGCGCTGGCCTCCTTGGCAGATTTAAGACCTCTTTCCCTAGAGAATCCTCTCGCACTTCAAAACACGGCTAGCACCCTACAGCAGAGGCTTTTGAATCTGCCCGCTGATCTGGAGATAATGCCCCTCTTGGCTCAGACGCAAGCCAGTTGGCTTATGTTGCGGCCTTCTCTGGGCCTAATTCAACCGTCAAAGTCTTGGTTATCAGAAGATGGGCTAGGACTGATCCCGGCCCGTCTTTGCCCTGCTGAACCAGTTGCGTTGGCAACTGCTTTGAAGCAGCTCTGGGCCGATGGGCTACGCGCCCAAAATTTAGTTGTTTGGCAGAAATTCTGCGAGTCGTTGCGCCAAGTGCGTTTGGCAACTCTCATTCAACCGCTCTATTCGGCTCAAGTGAGCGGCACACTCATTCTTGAAAGGCAAACTACTTCTGTAGAAGCGGTTTTAGGCTTAGGACTGGCCTTAAGCCGAGGAGAGGCAATTCCCGCCCGATGCCGGATTCCCCAGACGAGTAGCTCAACGCCCCACTGGCAGCCTGGTTATCAAGAACGGGTTTACCGATTACGTCATAGAGCAAGTGAGGCTGGGTCGGCAGGAATATTCGTTCAGCATCTCGACCACCCTGAGCTACCTTGTCCGTTGACCCCTGCTCAGGTAGAGAACCTGCTAAAACTGGGCCGTCAAGTGCGATCGCATTGGGGAAAGGCCGTTCGCCTAGAGTGGATTTTGCATGACACTGATCGGACTGGGGAACTTGCGATCGCAATCACCCAAATTACGCCCTGGGTAGAGCCGCCTGCCCCGACTCTGCCTCCAGCCTCCCTTGGTCCAAGTCTGCTCGATAGCTCACCCCAGTTACCTCTGGTTAGCCTGGTGGTTCAAGGAATTGGAGCCGCTCCGGGAAAGGTGATGGCTCCGGCTGTGGTGATTCCAGAAGGGACGCCTGAACCTTCAGAACTCCTGCCAGGGTGTATTGTGGTTCTGACTGACTTGCAACCAGAACTGTGTATGCAGTTGCAGGGCATTGCTGGCATCGTCACCGTGCGGGGAGGAGTCACCTGTCATGCTGCCATTCTGGCCCGAGAACTCAATATTCCAGCAGTGGTGGGGGCTCCCCAAGCAATAGATCTTTTAAAGAGTGGGGATGCTTTGTGGCTAGATGGCGATCGAGGGATGGTGTACGTGGTGCCCGAAGATGCCGCCTCCCGACCCCTATTTTCGGGCGGAGTTCCGGTTGCTCCTGAACCCGCTCGTTTCCTAGCATCGAGGCCAGAGCCAACTCTGGTGAGCAGCTCAACCCAGACCCAGGTCATGGTGAACTTGAGCCAGATCAAGCAGTTAACTGATCTGCCCTTTAATCAAGTGGATGGGATAGGCTTGCTGCGCTCCGAGTGGCTGCTGATTGATGCCCTTGAAGGCAAGCACCCGCAGCAATGGGTCGAGGCTGGGCTGGGTGCTGATCTGCGAGCCAGGATTGTCGAAAAGCTGACGCCGATTCTGGCTGCTTTGGCACCAAAGCCAGTGCGGTATCGTTCGCTTGACTTACGCTGGCCTGCAGATCAGCGCCCTAAGGATGGATCGCTTGGCCAAGGTGCGCTACAGGGTCGTTTTGTCACCGAACCCAATCCTATGCTGGGCATTCGTGGCACCTTTAGCTACCAGCTTGACTCTCGCCTATTCAAGCTGGAACTTGCGGCTTTGGCAGAACTACAGCAGCAGGGACACACCAATCTGCAACTGATGTTGCCCTTTGTACGGACGGTAGAAGAGTTCTCCGTTTGCCGTCAGTGGGTCGAGCAGGCCGGATTGTTTCAGGCAGATGGCTTTCAGCTTTGGATTATGGCAGAGGTGCCATCTGTTTTGTTCCTGCTGCCAGCCTATCGGCAAGCAGGTGTGCAGGGTATTGCCATTGGCACCAACGACTTAACCCAGCTGCTTTTAGCCGTTGATCGCGACCAGCCCGTCATGGCTTCTGCTTACGATGATCGCCACCCGGCAGTGTTGGCAGCCTTGTCCCACCTGATTCAAACGGCCCGCCATGAGCAGCTTACCTGCTCAATTTGTGGACAGGCTCCTGTGCGCCATCCCGAACTCATTGAGGCGCTGGTGCAGTGGGGGATTCATTCTATTTCAGTTGAGGCAGGTGCGATCGCATCCACCCGTCGAGCAGTTTTGGCTGCCGAGCAACGCTGGCAACCCTAGTGTTGTCTCCCTTTTCGTTTACCAAATTTCTTAAAATCTCCCTACCCGTTCGAGATAATCAAGATCATCAATCGTTGGTCAAAAAGCTGGGGCATCCTAAAACTTTAGGCAACACTAATGGCTGAGGAGACTAGCCACAGACAGGAGCAATTGCACCAAGCGCTGAGCACGTTACGGCAGCAACTGAAAGCCCTAGCCCTCTCGCCCAGTCAACACGCTGCGCTGATGGTAACCCTAAATCAGATTGCAGCTTTGAACGGCTTTCCAAAGGAGGAGGGGCCACACCCAAGTTCGGGCACTTTCACCTGCCCGGAACAAGAATTGCTTCAAAATGTGAGCTTCATTGAACAGGTAGTTGATACCTCTCCCCAATTGCTCTACATCGTTGATCTGGAGCAGTTCGTCAATCTCTATGTCAACCAGCAGGTAGAAACGATTCTGGGTTACACCGTTGCAGAGGTGCAGCAGCAAGGAGCCCAGTTCTTCGTTACCCTGATTCACCCGGAGGATGAATCAAGCACCCAAGCTCATTTTCAACGATTGCTCAGCGACCCAGGAAGGGGAGTATTTGAGGTAGAGTATCGAGCTCGCCATGCCGACGGCACCTATCGCTGGCTACAGTCGCGAGAGATGGTGTTTAAACGCAACTCGCAAGGAGATGTGACCCAAGTTTTGGGCATGGCCATTGATGTTACCCATCGAAAACAGGCAGAGATGCAGCTTCGGGCGAGTGAAGAACAGCTTCGCCAGATTGTGGATCATATCAATGGCTGTTTCTTCTTAAGGTCGGCAGAGACAGGCGAAACGCTCTATATCAGCGTGGGTTATGAGCGGTTGTATGGCCGACCTCGCGAGGAGCTTTACCATGACCCACAGGCCTGGATTAACGCAGCGCATCCCGAGGATTGCGATCGCATTCGTGCCCAAGCCGCTGCTGAACAGCAGGGTCAATACTTCTTTAACGACGAATACCGCATCGTGCTGCCTGATGGGACCGTGCGATGGATTTGGAGTTTGAGCTTTCCTATCTACGATGAAACCGGACATATGCACCGCTTCGGCGGATTTGTTCACGACATTACAGAGCGCAAAGCCATTGAAACCGACCTGCGAAGCTCTTTGCAGGAGAAGGACGTACTGCTAGCAGAAGTGCATCATCGGGTCAAAAATAACCTGCAAATCGTTTCGAGCCTGCTCGAACTTCAAGCCAACCGAGTCGGGGACGAAACGGCTCAAGCCGCTTTGATTGACAGCCAAAACCGAGTAATTGCGATGGCCCTCATTCACGAAACCCTGTATCACTCTGGAAATCTGGCTTGTATTAACTTTGGTGAGTACATCCAACGCCTTGCGAGTGGCCTATTTCGGGCTTATGACTCAGCAACGACTCTAGCGCTCAATCTAGAAACTGAAAGTTGCCTCACATTGCCCAGTGACATTGCCATTTCCCTAGGGCTAATTCTTAATGAACTTGTTACGAACGCCCTAAAGCATGGGGAATTCCGGTATTTGGGGGGCACTCTAGAGATTGGACTGAGACCAATCGATCAGGCCAACTATGGCCTATGGGTTAGTCATCCAGGCGACTGCTTACCCGATGATTTTGAGCTAGAGACCTCTAGTTCTATGGGGTTAAAGTTGGTCAGGCTATTGGTTAACCGCATTCATGGACGGTTAAGGGTGACGCGCACTCCACGGACAACGTTTACCGTGGAATTTGCGGTTGAACCCAGCTCACCCTAGCAGCTTGCCCCTTTCTAGCACCAGTTCCGAACGTTTCCCGACGAACCTCCTTTCTTTGTCTTTGGGCAATTATGGCTAACGTTCTCATAGTGGAAGATGAACCAATTGCCGCCTGGAGCATTCGCGAGGCTTTGGAAAAACTGGGCCATGTGATAGTAGATGAAGTCAGCTCTGGTCAACAAGCCGTCGGTGTCGCTCGCCTGAGACGACCTGACTTGGTGCTAATGGATATTTGCCTGACGGGCGATCTTGACGGCATTGAAGCTGCAGCGGTCATTCAGACCCAACTCAGCATTCCCGTGATTTACTTGACGGCCTACGCGGACGAGCGGATGGTACAGCGGGCAATGGAAACGTCTCCCTTTGGCTATGTGGTTAAGCCTTTTCGCAGTTACCAACTGCAGACAAGTATTGCGATCGCACTGCATCGTCATCAGCAGGAAAAACACCTGGAGAGTGCTGAAAGCCGAATCGTAACCACTCTGGAAAGTTTGGGAGATGGCACCATCACCACCGATACCGAAGAACGGGTGAACTTTATGAACCCGATTGCCGAAGCCCTGACGGGGTGGTCACGGCAGGAAGCGCAGGGGCAACCCATTGGGGAAATTTTAACGCTGCTTGACGGGCAGGGGCAGGTTTTGAGCCAGTTTCCGCTTCGGCAGGCTATGCATTTGGATGAGCTGAATTTACCGTCGCAGGACTGTCTGTTGAGAACCCGGCAAGGACATCAGCGATTCATCAACCTGTCTGCCTCAGTCATTAAAGATCAGCTGGGCAATTTGCTGGGGAGTGTTCTAGTTTTTCGCGATGTTACCGAGTACAAGCAAGTAGAGCAGCGTCTTCGTCAGCAGGCGGCGCGTGAGCGGATTCTCAACGATGTAGCGTTGGCAATTCGTCATTCCCTTGACTTGACCGCAATCTTAGAAGCTACAACCCAAGAAGTGCTGCGGCTTTTGCAGGTTAACCGAGTGGTTATCTACCGCTTTGAGGCCGATTGGAGTGGTACGGTTGTGGCCGAGGCACTGGCAGGCGATTATCCCGTGATGCAAGGTGCTGTTCTCGACGATCCCTGTCTTGCGACGGCTGCTTGTCTGGAGAAGTATTTGGCCGGTCATGTACAGGTGCTACCAGATGTTCAAACCGCTAACCTGGCAGCCTGTTATAGGCAGTTGTTGAATCAGTTTGAGATTCGCGCCAATCTAGTAGTTCCCATTTTGAGCGGTGAGCAGCAGCTTTGGGGGTTACTGGCTGTGCAACACTGCGAGTCTCCTCGTTCCTGGGACTCTTGGGAAGTAGACTTAATGCAGCAGTTGACGGTGCAGGTCGGCATTGCCATTCAGCAGAGCCAGCTCTATCAACAGAGCCAACGGCAGGCCCAACAAGAAGCCTTGCTCAACGAAATTGTTCAAGCCATTCGCAATAGTCTCGATCTAGAGCAGGTGTTGTACCAAGCGACAGACCGCTTGCTGTCAGCGTTTCAGGCCAGCCGCAGTGTGATCCGTCTGGGACGAGATACAGATGAGACCTGCATCTATTCAGTCAGCACCAATGCTCCAGAGGTTGAGCCGTTACTTGATAACACGATGCCTATTCTGTCTAACCCGTTTGTACAAGCGGTATTTAGCAGTCAGGGGGCTATTGCTATCGACGATGTTGAGGCTGAGCCTTGGCTTCATCTGCTGATGCCTTTTTTCAGACGAACACAAGTGCGATCGGTAATGGCTATTGCCATTCGTTGTGAAGGGGGAGTCAAGGGACTGGTGTGCTTGCACCAGTGCGATCGCATTCGTCACTGGCGCGACGACGAAAAGCAACTCATGACCAAGGTGGTAGATCAGCTAGCGATCACGCTGCAACAGGTGGAGTTGTACCGCAAGCTCCATCACGCCAATCAAAAACTCAAGCGTTTGGCCCACCTCGATGGTTTAACTCAGCTTGCCAACCGTCGATTCTTTGATGAGTATTTAAAGACTGAGTACCAACGGCAGCACCGATCTGACGCTGGGCTAGCCTTAATCTTGTGCGATGTGGACCACTTTAAGCGGTTTAACGATACCTACGGCCACCAAGTGGGCGACGATTGTCTCAAAGCCATTGCGCAGACTCTCTCTCAAGTCTTGAAACGTCCCGGTGATCTGGCGGCTCGCTTTGGTGGTGAGGAATTTGCTCTGGTTTTGCCCGATACTGATCTAGCTGGAGCTATCTCCCTGGCAAAAAGCATCCAGACTACGGTTCAACACCTCCAGATTGAGTCTCTGAGCAAGGTGTCTCCCCCAGAAATCACCCTTAGTATGGGCATTGCCAGCCTGGATACAGTTGCTGCGACCTCTCCCAGTGCCTTAATTGAACTCGCTGATCGGGCGCTATACCAGGCTAAAGCTGAAGGTCGTAATCGTTATTGCTATGCTCGGTAGCCTGCCGGAGAGGCAGGGTTGAACTCAATAAAGCCAATCAGTCGTCTGGCTGAATATTAGGGTTGTCAGTTTTGACCAGCCGTTGCTACCACATCCAGGATTCTGGAATCCGTTACTCCTGCATCCTGTGACTGCTTGCCGCTTGCCTCAGCGATCGAATCGTTGCGATCGCACCCGCCGCCACCTGTTCAATCTCTTCTGGGGTATTAAACCGCCCAATGCCGAAGCGGAGAGAGGCGGCAGCAAGTTCTTTGGAGCGACCTAGAGCGGTGAGCACATGAGAAGGAGCCGTGCTGCTTGAGCTACAGGCTGATCCAGAAGAAAGGGCTACGAGCGCGCGCAATCCGAGTACTAGAGCTTGCCCATCAACCCCTTCCACGCTGATGTTGAGGTTGCCAGGGAGCCGATGGTTAGGATGCCCATTGAGGTGAATGCCGGAAAGGGGCTGTAGGGCTTCCCAGAGCTGTTGTCGCAAAGTAGTAAGGCGCACAGATTCTGTGCGCAGGTCGGTTAGCGCAATCTCGATGGCTTTGGCAAAGCCCACGATTTGGGGCGGGTACAGAGTCCCAGAACGCATCCCGCGCTCGTGTCCGCCACCATGAAGCTGGGGGGCCAGATTGACTCGGGGATTTCGACGTCGCACGTATAGCGCACCGATACCCTTAGGGCCGTAAGTCTTATGGGCTGTCATCGACATCAGATCAATTTTCAGGGTTTCCACATTGAGCGGCACCTTGCCAATGGCTTGAGCTGCATCGGTGTGAAACAGTACATTGCGATCGCGGCATCGTGCCCCGATTTCAGCTAGGGGTTGCAGGACCCCAATCTCGTTATTGGCCGCCATCACCGAAACTAGGATGGTATCGTCACGAAAGGCTTTTTCTAGAGCCTTGAGGTCGATTAGACCGTCGGGTTGAACCGGAAGGTAAGTCACCTCAAAGCCGAGGGATTGGAGATAACGGCATGGATCGAGTACGGCGCTGTGTTCGGTCTCTACTGTAATCAGATGCCGTCCTTTAGTGAAATAGGCCTCGGCCACGCCCTTGATGGCTAGGTTATTAGCTTCTGTAGCTCCACTGGTGAAGACAATTTCCTCTGGAGTGGCTCCAATTGCAGTAGCTAGTATCTCCCGTGCTCCCTTAACTGCCGCTTCGGCTTCCCACCCATAAGCATGGCTGAGACTGGCCGGATTGCCAAAATAGTCTGTAAAAAATGGCAGCATTGCCTCCATCACGCGCGGGTCAACTGGCGTTGTGGCGTGGCAGTCTAGATAAATTGGACGCTTGGTCAAGGGCTACTCCTGACGTGAATACTCCCAGTCACCTAATTCTCAATCTAGCAACTCTGCGTCGCCCTGCTCACCCAGAAGTTACCTGGCCCGTTCTGATTGGGGCGTTCGTTCCCGATGCTGCCATGTTCGTTTTCTACGCCTGGGTCAAGTTTGTTGAACGCCTGCCAGATTCAACTATTTGGAACGAGACATTCTTCAGTCAGTCCTGGCAAGATATCTTTGCGATTGGCAACTCGATTCCTCTGGTGCTGCTAGGTATAGGCGCGACCTATGCGTGGCGAAAATGGGCTTGGCTCTATTTCTTTGCCAGTATGCTGCTGCATCAGCTCTGCGATCTGCCCGTTCATCATGACGATGCCCATCGCCACTTTGTCCCTCTAAGCAACTACCGTTTTATCAGCCCTGTTTCCTATTGGGATCCAGATCATTACGGTGCGCTTATAGCGCTGATAGAGTCGAGTTTGGTGTTGATTGCCAGCGTCTACCTGTGGCGGCAGGTGCGATCGCGCCTAGGGCGAGGACTGCTGCTTTTGACCAACGTGGTGTATGTCGCAGGCTACGTGGCATTTTACGCGCGAGCGTGAGCATGTGGAACTGGAAAACGCGCCCTACCCCCACGGCAGGAGAAGACACTCCCTAAAAAAGCGCCCAGGTTCCTTCCAGGCTGATACCCACGATCGTGTCGTCAAGCCGGACGGACGGAATCGAAGAGCGACCAAAGCTGACCCCCCCAAATAGATTGAGCCGAACGTCAGGCGAGAGCTGATAGACCAGTTGTCCAATTACTTGCTGATAGGTGTCAAACCGCTCAAACGAAGTGTAATCAGCTAGGGTGAGTTGGTAGTTAAGCCCCACCTGCCAACGGGGGGTCACTTGATAGCTCAAATAGGCTCCCGCAAACTGGATGAGACGATCAAAGGACTGAGGCGTACTGAAATTCATTTGAACTTGATAATAGCTATTCAGCGCTAACTCAGGCGTTAGGGAATCTCGACGAGCTAGCAGCAATTCCAGTGCGTCATTCGAAAAAAAACGATCCTTTAGGGTAGGCCTAAAGAGTTCTTGATAGGTCCCGCTCAGCTGTATATAACTGCGAGGAGTTAACCCCTGGCGTATCCCAAGTCTCAAACGCAACTCATCGTAGTTCGCCGCACGATTATTGATATAACGCTGAAAGTTAAGGTCAGCCGTAGCAATTAAGAACGTTTGCTCTGCCAAAGCAGGGTAGATTCCCAAAGAAATTCCTGGGCGCACAGATTGATCGCCAATAACTCCCAACACAGGATCTACGGACAGAAAAATATTGTTGCTATTTACAAAGCTCAAACGGCTTGTAAGAAAGGCAATAGGAGCAGCTTCTGAGGCTGAAGGTGTAGGTAAATCAGGAAGCTGTTCCCGGATTCGAATAATGCCCAGCTCTGGATCCTCAACTGCACTGCGGATCCGAATAATTCCCAATTCTGGATCTTCGATGTTGGGGTTTTCTTCAGCCTCTGCTTCTTCAGAGTCATCTGTGCTTCTCTGTCCTATCAGTTCAGATTGAGGGTCTTCGTAAAGCCCGGGTGTTTGAGGCAGGGGGAAACGGTCATCTAGAGACTCCTCACGCTTGACGAAATCAAAGTCGAAGTGTTCATTCCACGTTCGCTCCTGACTAGAGCTAGTGAAAACCGCAACCTTGCCGTCCCTCTGTACCTGCAAAAGGTCACTGCTAGTAGCAGGGTTGTGAGAGGCTAAGTCCGACGCTGAGGTCGAAATAAGCTTTCCGCTTTCTGTCTTTTCGAAATTGGTGCTTGTCTCTAAGCGTTGATCCGCAAAGTTACGGATAGGAAGGGTCTCAAAGTTAGCCAAAACTTTAGGAATCTCTTGATGCTCACCTTCAAGCTCAATAGAGGTGTTCCCTGTTCTTGAACTAGCCTGTATAGGGTAAACCCTAGAGGGTGTTTTAACGGACGAAAACTGGGCATTAGAAGTGTCTTCAGCTTTACCCACTGACAAAAGCGTTTCAGTCAGACCTGACTGATTTTGGGCAACCCTATTCAGAGGTAACCCGGTTGACGGCTCAAACCCCGAACTATTGCGGTTCTGGGCAGCAACCTGAAGGCTGAGTAAGTCTTGTGAAGTTACAACAGCATTCCTCTCCAAAGACATCGTACTGGCTTGGGCCTGGCTATTAACTAATACAGTTAAACCCAGCACGAACAGACCTGCTTTTGAATGCTTACAGCTTTTCACATCAAAATAAGCTGACACATTTTCTCCCAGCAGAGTTTTTGCTACTATAACTTCACCCATGCTGGCCCGATATTCCCTAAAAAATTCATCAAGCCTTAGTTAAGTCAGGTAAGGTTTTCGTAAAACTACCACTACATCCGCTGTAGCCGAAATAACATAGACTTAGAAGGGATAAGTATCCGTACAGGTTTATTTGCTGTAAACAATGCATTGCCACAGAATTAGGGGAAGCATAACAGTAATTAGGATACTTGGGTGCACTGGTCTCTCTTCAACCTTATTGGTGACATCAGGGAGTTAGTGTATGTTTTCGGTTAAATATGTCAAGGCATTGAGTTTGGCAGCTGCCCTAGGTTCTATGCTGGTTTCCACGCCAGCGAAGGCAGATGTGACTCTGACACGAGCTGATGTTGATGCTGTGCTGAACCGGGTTGAACTCATTCCCCGAGGTAGCGCTGCTCGGCCTGCTCGACTCTCCGACTTTCTTGGCATCGGCGATGCACTCAGAACTGCAG
>DATNQF010000064.1:0-8087 GCA_036702855.1 Trichocoleus sp.
TGGGCTAAACCAAAAAGTCTCTCGTGGATAGGATAACTCCCAGATGACCTTTGGCTGGGGTGGGTTAGCGTCAGGAAGGTCTGGCCTTGGAGATTTTCGTCCCAATTAACGCTGATGAAGTGATCCTCTACCCAGTCGGAGGGGTAAACCGGAGGAACGTGAATAGGTGCAGAGCGAGCGAGGACAAGCCATCGGCCATCTGGGGTCAGGTAGCCAATTTCAGTTAGATAGTCGCGATCGCTAACTGGAATCGGTAGGTACCAATTCCGGGCCAGTTCCTCACAGTCATACTGTTGCAGGCTGTGGGGGTTCTGATGCGCTAAGTCAATATCAGTGACATCGTAGAGCCGCAGTGCTAGGCGCTGGCCACCCTGGCGACGGCGATCTTCTTTATGCTCATTGGGAATGTCCCAATAGGCGTAGGCCCACTCAGGATCACGAGGGAGTAGCACGATTCGGCTTTCACCGTAGCCATCAGGCAGTTCTATCAGCCCTTGATCAACATCAGCGAGGTCAAGATCTTCAACCGGACGACCCACGACGTTGTATTTGCTAGCTTCGATCATCGCCTCTTCTTCAGAGTTGATCATGGCAGCAGCTCCCATTGCAAGTCCGGCTGCCCCAGCAACAATGGGTGGCATAAGCGGTGGCATCGCACTCGGCGACGGCACAGCAATGGGCGGCGGTGCGATAGGTTCAGTAGGAGCTTGATCGGCAGCAGGCGGGGAAGAAATGGGGGCCACAGGTTCAGATTCAAGAGCTGTTTCTGCTTCTGAGGCTAGTTCTTCCTCAGGAACGGTTTCTTCAAACTGTGAAAGGGCAGCCTTTTCAATCAGCGGCAAAGGTTCGAGCGGTAAGGATTCTTCAAGCGGCTCAACTGCGGGTTTGAGCGGCTCAATGACAGGCTCTGGTAGAGACTCAATGATGGCTTCTACGGATTCTGGCGCTGGGGCTTCAACTTCAGCAAGGGTTTCTGTAGCAGCTGGAATAACAGGAGGTTCTTCAATTGGGGGTAAAACTGTCTCTGCTGGTGCGATCGCAGCTTCGGCAAAAGTTGTCGCGATTGGTTCTTCGACTAGTGGCAAAGGCTCTAGAGGGGCTGATTCTTCTAAAGGCCCAACCTTGGGTTCTAGAGACTCAATGCTCGGCTCAGATAACGGCTCAAGAGTAGGTTCGGAGGCTGGGACTTCAGCCTCAGCAATGGGTTCTGTAAGTGGCGAAGCGACAGCCACTTCTTCGGCTTCTTCAACGTGGGGTGTGGCTTCTAAAGGTGCGATCGCATCTTCCAGAGAAGCCGCAGTGAGAGACTCTTCAACAAGAGGCACAGGCTCTAGAGGAGCAGATTCCTCTAAAGGTTCAATCGCAGGTTCAGGGGTGGGAGCTTCAACTTCAGCAATGGTCTCTGCGGTTGGTGGGGAGACAGCAGGTTCTTCAGCTGGAGATGCGATCGCAGTTTCCGGAGGAGGCACAATAGTAGCCTCTGGGGTGAGGAAAACTTCTGGTTGAGAGCTGAGGGAAGTTGCATCCGTTGAAGCAGTTCCCACAATGGGTGTAGAAGACTCCACTGGGTCTGGAGCTACATGCTCATCCGCTTCAGTTTCTGAAGAGTTGCGTCTTCGGGAAAACGCCCAGATTAGAACTCCCAGCAGCGCTAGGGGCACCAACCAAAGCCAGACTGGAAAACCGTTCCGCTCATTCGATGAGACAGCTTCTGAGTTTGGAGAGGCCGTTGCGTCCGCTAAAGCAATATCCCTTGCAGATGCGCCCACCAAACCTGTGTCCGACTTGGTGGTGAGTGTCGAAGTAGCAGCCAAGCTAACATCGCCAGATTCCAAGGTTGCGATCGCCTCATCATCACTGCCGCTATGAACAGGAAGACCATCTGGGGACCGAGATTGAAGAGATGCCGTCTGAGCCAGTAGCGATCGAGCATGACTGACAGAAATTGGGACTGCCTGCGTTAGAGAAACAGCAAGCACAAGAGCAGCAAGAATAGAGGAAGGCTGGTGACGCATTTCGAATCGAGGGATAAAAAATTGGCTGCTATTAAAACTTCGTGCAATGGAGACACGCTAAATATCGCAGCATTCTCTCAGACAGTCAATGGAGGTTATCAGTACGAGCAGCCTAATCCGATAGCAATAGTTCTTGGCTTATTCTTCAAACTATTAACTTCTCAAATGAGTTCTAAGTCTCCACCTTTATCGCTTAAACGTGTAAGCAGCTAGTACCTTTGGTAATGCGTCAATAGAAGGTTTAATTCTTAAAATCTAATACCAAGCGGGCATCTTACCTAGAAAAATTCAAGAGTTAATTCCAGACGGATACCATTGGAAAAAGTAAAGAATCTGGTGGATTCATTTGCCATTTTTACGATGCTTTCCTGATCGCTTTGAAGAACGATGAGATGAACCTGGCTGAGTCTGATGTGCACCAAAGTATTTTTCACTCCGATAGCGCAACCACACCTTTAAAACTTCTGGAATCTTAGCTTTCTGTTCTTGATTTAAGGTGTTGTAAAGGACTAAAGCGCGCTCACGCTCATGACGGCAAGCTGCATTTTTATGAGCATCCCAGTAACTACGAGCAACGCGAATACGGTGGCACACTTCTTTGATCAGGGCTTCGCCCTCTAGCGGCTGATCTGGAGCAGTCATAAGTGTCTTCAGAAGTTCTAAGGAATTGCTGCGCAGTGAGCAGCCCTTTAAGTTTAAGCTATGGGATTGTGTCCTTAGATGAAACAGGTTTACAAGGTATGGAAGTCGCTACCTGGAATGTCAACTCGATCAGAACGCGGCTAGTCCATGTCACAGATTGGCTGCAAGCGAACCCAGTAGATGTGCTATGCCTGCAAGAAACAAAGGTAATGGACGAGTTATTTCCTAAGCAGGTGTTTGAATCACTCGGATACCATGCCTATATCTATGGACAGAAGGCTTATAACGGAGTTGCCCTCATCAGCAAAGTGCCCCTTGAAAAAGTTAGCCTAGGCTTTTCTGGGGTATTAGGCTCCGAACTTGTTGGCGATTTAGATGATCAGAAGCGGGTTATTGCTGGGGTCTTAAACAACACTTGCATCGTTAACCTTTACGTTCCCAATGGTTCATCTTTGGGCAGCGACAAATACACTTACAAACTGCGTTGGTTAGCTCTGCTGCGGGAATATCTAGCAGCTTTGCTCGGCCAGTTTGAACGGGTGAATGTCTGCGGAGATTTCAATATTGCCCTTGAGGACAAGGACATTTATGAGCCGGAGGGCAAAGCAACCCACATCATGTCTTCTCCAATGGAGCGAGAAGCGCTGCAATCGGTTCTATCCCTTGGCTTCAAAGATGCCTTCCGTAAGTTTAATCAAGAGAGCGGTCACTTCAGCTGGTGGGACTACCGATCAGCATCGTTTCGACGAAATCAAGGATGGCGAATTGATCATCACTACCTCTCCCCTGCGCTGTATGACCAAGCTCATCGCTGCACTATTGATTTAGAACCGCGCAAGCGTGAGCAACCCAGCGACCATACCCCAGTCGTTGTTGAGTATTAAGCTTTTCCCCATCCCGTTAGTGCCCAAACTCGTTGAGGCATTTGTGAAAACGGTAGTATTAAAGACGGGAAAAGACTGGCCAGTCCAAAGGATAAGAGCCTATGCAGTCAATAGGTTCTCATTTTGGTAGGCCACTCGCCGCGTCAAAAGCAAAGCCCAAGCGGGCACATGGTGTGCAGGCATTAACAGTTCATGGCAATCTTACATGGCAGTTGGCTTCCGGGATGTCAGCAGTTTTTCCTCTGGGGAGAAGCCTGGCAGCGCATTGAGTCAGAGGCTTTTCCGGCAGAGGCGGAGCTGTATTCCCATCCCTATGGCATGTCGCAGCCAGATCTGGCCGATTGGCTGAAGAGAAATGCTTATCCAGCTTCGAAGGCGGAGGGGCTCACGTCATCTTCCCTAGTGCTGCCGGATGTGCTGCTTGAGAACATCCTGGTTGGAAAAGCTACACCAGGCTCAACGAAACGACGTTCTAAACCAGGAGCAGCGACGTCTGTAAAATCAACTGCGGCTCCATCGGGGGCGCTTAGTTGGGTTGAATTGCCGCTGGTGCTGCCCACTCAGATAATAGATGCTTACCTACAGCCGCTTCATTCCGCCACCGACGAAGTGCTCTCAACACAGTCCGTCGTTCTACATCCGTGGCGTGTGGGAGGATGGCTGCTGTCCGCACCAATGGCGATCACAGTTTTGCAGAAGCTACCTCTGGGTCAGTCTGCTGTAGGCGATGACACGTCTAGCTTAGGATCAGATCTGCGCTACTGGGGCCACGTGGCCCGCTGGGGCCTAGATTTACTGACTCGGGGCAAAGTGCTACCCTCAATTGCCTTAACCAGTCAGGTGATGGAAGCTTTTTGGCAACCGCTGCTAGACAGTGCTGTCGATCAAGATCGGTTGCGGCGATTTGCTTTGAACATGCCACTGACTTGTTTAGCCTATCAACGAGGGGGAGATGGAGCAGATCGCTCAGAAGTGCAGGGAGCATTTGTCGATCTCCTACCCGCAGCGCAAGAAACCCTACTGCAATTTCTCAGTAGATTGGTGGATGATCGGGTCCGTGCGATCGCAAAAACCCAACCCATTCCAGCCACCACGCCCCTCAGTCGAGAACTGCCCGTTCGAGAATGGCTGACAGCTCTAGGCAGCGCCAAGCCAACACTAGAGGCCAGTCCAGCTTTGACCTCACGACTACGAGATGCGCTAACTACCTGGACAACCCCTCTGCAAAACCAGGTTCAGCAAGCATCCCAGTTCCGTACCCGCTTTGTGCTGGCACCACCGGAGCAGCAGGGCGGTGATTGGAGCTTGACCTACTGGCTCCAGTCGGTCAACGACCCCGACTGGCAAGTCAGTGCCGCAGAAATTTGGCAGCATCCGGTTGAGCAAGTTCACCTTCAAGGGCAAACCCTGGATGCCCCGCAAGAAACTTTACTAGGGGGGTTGGGTCGAGCAGCCCGACTCTACGAACCCATTCGCCAAAGTTTGCTGGGGCAGCAGCCCTCTGGCTGCACGCTCGACCCGATTCAAGCCTATGAATTTATTCGAGCAACGGCTTGGCGTTTGCAAGATAACGGCTTTAGCGTTCAGTTGCCCGCTGGCCTAACGGGGCAAACGGACAGCTTGGATAGCCGCATTGGTCTCAAGATCAAAGCTGAAGTTCCCGTTCGTCAACAACGTCAACGTCTGGGGCTGAAAAGCCTTTTGAACTTCCAGTGGGAACTTTCTCTGGCTGGGGAGACCTTGACCAAAGCAGATTTTGAGCAGCTATTGGCCCAGCGTTCGCCCCTCGTAGAGATCAACGGTAAATGGGTTGAGTTGCGCCCTCAAGAGGTCAAAGCCGCCCAAGCCTTTCTAGCTAGCCGCAAAACCGAAACGCCGCTATCGGTAGAAGATGCTTTGCGCATCAGCACAGGAGATACTCAGGTAATCGATAAGCTGCCCGTGGTCAGTTTTGAGGCCTCTGGTGCCCTCAAGACCCTGATCGATACGCTAACCACCGGAAATCAAACCCTTAACCCGGTAGAAGAACCTGATGGCTTTAAGGGGCAACTTCGGCCTTACCAAGCAAGGGGCGTTTCTTGGCTGGCTTTTTTAGAGCAGTGGGGATTGGGAGCTTGCTTAGCCGACGATATGGGTCTAGGCAAGACCATTCAGCTAATTGCCTTTCTGCTGTATTTGCGTCAAGCAGGCTTTTTAGAACACCCTACCCTGTTGGTTTGTCCTACCTCTGTGTTAGGGAACTGGGAGCGAGAGGTGAAAAAGTTTGCCCCCGACCTCAAAACCCTGGTTTACCACGGGGACAAGCGGCCCCACGGGGCTACCTTTCTAAAAGCCGTTAACTCAGTTCAACTCGTGATCACGAGCTATGCTCTGGTTTTCCGCGATTTGAAGGACTTGCAGCAAGTGGAGTGGCAAGGCCTGGTCTTGGACGAGGCCCAAAATATTAAAAACTCAGAAGCCAAGCAATCTAAGGCGGTGCGTCAGCTAGAAGGGCAGTTCCGCATTGCCCTAACAGGCACTCCTGTAGAAAACCGTCTGGGTGAGTTGTGGTCTCTGATGGACTTTTTGAACCCAGGCTACTTAGGCCCGCGCAACTTTTTTCAGCGACGTTTCGCTAGCCCGATTGAGCGGTATGGCGATACGGCTTCGCTTCAGATGTTGCGATCGCTAGTCCAGCCTTTCATTTTGCGTCGCCTCAAGACCGACCGCGACATCATTCAGGATCTGCCCGAAAAGCAAGAAATGACGATTTTCTGTGGGCTTTCAGCAGAACAAGCAGCCCTGTATCAAAAAACAGTAGATGAGTCTTTGGCGGCAATTAACGAAGCAGATGGCGTCCAGCGGCGAGGTCAGATTCTAGCCCTGCTCACCAAGCTCAAGCAGATCTGCAACCACCCAGCCCAGTTTCTACAGCAAGACTCTCTTGGGATGCTCAACCGTTCTGGCAAACTCCAGCGGTTAGACGAAATGCTGGAGGAGATGCTTTCAGAGGGCGATCGCGCCTTGATCTTCACTCAATTTGCCGAGTGGGGCAAACTACTCAAAACTCATTTGGAGCGACATCTGGGTCAGGAAACCTTGTTTCTCTATGGCGGCACTTCCAAGCAACAGCGAGAGGCCATGGTCGATCGGTTTCAGCATGACCCCAGTGCGCCCCGTCTCTTTATTTTGTCTCTCAAAGCAGGTGGAGTGGGGCTAAACCTGACACGAGCTAACCACGTTTTCCACTTCGACCGCTGGTGGAACCCCGCTGTTGAAAACCAAGCAACTGACCGAGCTTTCCGTATCGGACAAGTACGCAATGTACAGGTGCACAAGTTCGTTTGCACAGGCACCCTGGAAGAGCGCATTCACGAAATGATCGAAAGCAAGCAAGCTCTGTCAGAACAGGTTGTTGGTGCTGGCGAAGCTTGGTTGACTGAACTTGGTACAGATCAACTCAGAAATCTGCTGCTGCTCGATCGCAGTGCAATTATCGACGACGAGTAAATCTACTAATTCTGGAAGCTGTGATTTCCACGTTGAAGCCTTCTAGCAAGGCTTAAGGGCATCCCTACTACGCCTTGAGCAAGGGCATTACTGAACGGAAAACTACACTTCGAAAAGTCACTGGCCAAACTGGAGCCGGATTTGCTCGACTAGATCGGCAGTGATCAGATCAAGGTTGCGGCTCCGTGCAGTGGCCTCGATCCGAGCACGGGCCTGAGCCCGAACAAAGAAAGGAATATTATCGAGCTTTGCTCTAGCATCAGCAGTCCACTGAGGTAAATCGGTTGGCTGTCGGTCAGTCATGAACAGTTTTGTACACACTTCTTCTTATCCTAATCATCTCTGAGTTTCTATGTAATTTTTCGAATAACCCTGCCTTGTCATCAGGAATTAGCCCAAGGAGTGACGTAGATTAAAGTGTCCTCTAGGGGTGTCACCCCTAATTGGGGACGGCCTCAGTAATCCTGAAACTATTCGCCACTGGAAAAGTGTGACTCAAAGCACAGCCAACTCCGAGGAAATCTTTACCTAAAAATGCGGGTTTTCTTGAATAGGCAACGACCCCGGATGGAACTCCACCCTTTGTTCGAAAGTCGTAAGCACTTGGGCACACTAGGCGCAACGAGGCTCTATCCCCCACCTGTGTATAAACCTGAGCAAGTGTCATGGTAGCAACATCCCAATACGGCAGCAGAGATATGGAATATAGTCCAGCATTCACTGAGCTTGAGACGTCTTCGGCCAATTTAGGGAATGCAGACGCTTTTGATATCGGCAAGCTGACTGAAACAGAGTCCGATATCACCGACTTTGAAGCCGATGCTGCTGCCCTCCTTCAGGGTCGGCGAACAACCGATTTGGTGCGCATCTATTTGCAGGAAATTGGTCGAGTCAACCTACTACGCCGTGACGAGGAAGTTGCCGAAGCCCAGTATGTGCAGCGCTACATGCAGTTGCTGGAGCTTCTCAACGAAACAGCTCAAGCAGAAGGGGGCATTTTGGCTGTCTATAGCCACCTGTTAGAGGTCCGCAACCGCTTGACCTCTCACCTTGGCTA
>DATNQF010000065.1:0-3047 GCA_036702855.1 Trichocoleus sp.
CGGTGGCATTGTCGTGGCCGTTTTTCTGGTTGGCTAACTCAATCCAAGAAGCTACGGCTGACTCCAAGGAAACAATCTCTTTCACAATCAAGCCGATGTAGTTGGCCCAAGCATCCTCAACCCGACCGTTGTCGCTCAGACCATCGGAGCACAGTAATAGAACTCCGGTTTCATCAATAATGAACCGTTGAATGTGGGGATGCAGGTAGTCTGCGTTGCGGGTGCCGACGGCTTGTGTCAGTGCTGTTGCGTCGGGCCGCTCTTGGGCAATCGATAGCAGTTGGCGGCAAGCTACGACCTCCCGACTAGCGATGTCGTGATCAACTGTCAATCGGTGGCAGTAATCTGGGGTGATCCAGTAGATGCGGCTATCGCCAACGTGAGCAATGTAGAGTTCGTCTACACGCTCCCAGCCCTGATTGGTTTGAACCCGCTGCGGCACAAACACGGCAAGGGCCAGCGTCGTGCCCATTCGCTGACGATCGGTGCGACCCTGGTTGTCATTTTGGTGATTGATAACGTCGTTGACGATACGGATGACGGCCTCGATCTGCTGCTTGATGATGTCGGGTGGCAGAACTCGATCCTCGTCTTGGGCTTCGCTCAACAAAGCCCGCAACTGCAGGTGTAGGGACTGTACTGCTAGTTGGCTAGCGATTTCTCCTCCCTGGTGGCCACCAACCCCATCGCAGAGGATTGCGATCGCAGGTGAGTCATCACTGGTCGCTAACCCTAGAGGGTAGCAGGCATCTTCATTGCGAGGTTGAGTCGGTCCTTGACTGGTTGCTCCGGCTAGGGCAACCCGCACTGGAACTTGAGCTGCTTGGGTTAAAAGCAACTGATTTAGCTGGGCAGTAACTTTATCAACCTCGGCGGGCGAGGCCACTGCTTGCAGAGTGTCTAAGACTTGAGTAAGGGGTCCTATCAGGGGCTCCTGAGTTTCCCTGAGTAGGGGCCGCCAAGCTGCTGCTAATGACCCAATCACAGGTGCTTGATCGCGATCCTCAATGAGTTCTAGGAGACGAATTCGCCACCCTTCAACCCGCACGTTCTCCAGATTAAGCAAGCTGGAGGCTACCCCCAAACTTGCTAGCGTCGGCCACAAATCCCACAGCTGCCAAAGCCAATTAATTTGGCGCAGAGCGGCTGCCTCAGGCCAAGCCGTAGCTAAATCTGGATACAGCTCTCCCGACTGGGGATGGAGGGGAGCATTGTCTAGCAGCACCACGGGAGCAATGCCAGAGCCTTCTAAAATGCCGTGAACCCCAGGCAAGTGAAGCCGATGAGGATGACCCTTGAGATAGGGAATGACTTGCGGTGGAAAGCTGTCGGGGCTAGAAGGGCGCTGATCTGGCTGGGTGTCCAACCAGACGCGGGGGCCCACAACCCGGTAGCGCCGATCGACCAGTTCGCCCACAGGAAGCGTCTCGAGTCCCTCACCTAAGACCCAGAGAAAGGGCTTGTAGCGGGAAGGTAGGCGTTCGGGACGGTTCATAGGCACATTCAAACAACTGGCGTTCCCTTAAAACAATGCAAGCAGAGCCGGTAAACGCCGACCCTGAAGATAGATTAATCGTAGTGGATCTCGGTCGCTCCGTGGGGCACCCTGCCAACAGGGTCTTTTACGGAATGAGCGCCCCACCCCGTGAAGTCTTAATTAAAACGTGTTGCGATCGCAAACCCCATGACGCCTATCAATCCCGCCCTCTTTTGGCTTGTATTGGGTACGGTTCTTTGCCTGATGGAACTGTTTATCCCCACAGCCTTTGTGGAGTCTACTCTGGGCGTGAGTGCCTTCATCGTGGCGCTGCTAACGCCGCTTGTCCCTCAGCTCAGCCTTCAGATTGGTATCTGGATGGTGTTCTCTGTGATCTTTATCTTTTCTCTCAAGGCCTTTGTGCCCAAGCGCACTCCCACAATTTTGGCGGAATCTACTGAAGCACGGACCCTAACGGCTATTCCGCCAGGGGAGGTAGGGCGGGTGCTCTACGAGGGTAATTCTTGGCAGGCGCGCTGTGAAGACGAGACACTTGCGATTGCAGCGAACCAACTTGTCATGGTGGTTAGACGTCGCGGCAACACCCTCTTCATCATGCCAGAAAGCGCTATCCAGTCTTAGCTTCTACCCTTTTGCTACCAATCAAACTGACCTTTTTATCTCCCCTTTAATAGGAGTCATGCAATGAATCTTTTCGGTTTTTTGATTATTCTGGCGCTAGGCGGCTCAGTCGCAGCAAATTCCGTCAAAATCATCAACCAAAGTGATGAAGCCTTAGTTGAAACTCTGGGTAAGTACAATGGCAAAAAACTAACCCCCGGCCTCAACTTTACAGTTCCCTTCGTTGATCGAGTAGTAGTCAAACAAACCGTGCGGGAGCGTGTCCTCGACATTCCCCCGCAGCAGTGCATTACCCGCGACAACGTATCCATTACTGTGGATGCTGTGGTCTACTGGCGCATCGTCGACCTAGAAAAGGCCTACTACAAAGTTGAAAACCTGCAATCGGCAATGGTCAACTTGGTGCTAACCCAAGTGCGAGCTGAGATGGGCAAGCTGGAACTGGACGAAACCTTTACTGCTCGCTCTGAGATTAACGAACTGCTGTTGCGAGAACTCGACATCTCCACCGATCCCTGGGGCGTTAAGGTAACCCGGGTAGAACTCCGCGACATTGTGCCCTCCAAAGCTGTCCAGGAGTCGATGGAGCTTCAGATGGCAGCAGAACGGCGCAAGCGGGCTGCCGTCCTGACTTCCGAAGGGGAGCGGGAAGCCGCGGTCAACTCGGCCCGTGGTCGAGCTGAGTCTGAGGTTTTAGCTGCAGAAGCTCGTCAGAAGGCTGCCATCCTCGATGCTGAGGCTCAGCAAAAAACCATCGTGCTTAAAGCTCAAGCGCTCAGGCAAGAGCAAGTTTTACGGGCACAGGCCACCTCAGAAGCGATGCAGGTGATCACTAAAACCCTACGGGAGGAGCCAGCTTCTCGAGAGGCGCTGCAATTCCTTATTGCCCAAGGCTATTTGGAAATGGGCCAGAAGATTGGCAGCAGCG
>DATNQF010000087.1:0-21464 GCA_036702855.1 Trichocoleus sp.
TAGGTCTGGGCAGTGGCAACTGTTGACTCAGCCTGACCTAAGTGCCGCATCACGCTATCAAAATTTCCTAGCAGGAGCATAACGGGCAGCGAGATCAGCAGCGCCAGCCATAGCCCGTGCCGTGCCAGTTGTTGAATACGCAGAGGATTTGCCGCCCCATAGGCTTCGGCCACCAAGGGACTAATGCCAGTAATGATTCCAGTGGTGGTGATCAAAAAAGTGGTGAAGGTTGTTGCAGCCAAACCGCCTGCCGCCAGTTCTGCCTGTCCCAACCAGCCCATCATGACTGTATCGACAAATCCGGTTGCAGCCTGAGCCACGTGAGCGCTCGAAAGCGGCAGCATCAGACGCAGAAATTCTCGAATTTCTGTTTGAATAGAAGACCGAATTAATAGATGAGACATGAATAAGAAGCAACCCCTCAGCAAAGGTTTATTGTGACGTGCGGCAGAGTAAATCTGGGGAAGACGAAATGCAGAATGATGATTTGACGAAGCTTCAAGCCATTTTGGCAAACTCTCCAGTGGGAGAAGTCTTGCCTGCGATCGCACACCTTGAGCTACCCAATTGGTGGCTAGCAGGCGGTGCCGTGCGAAATACTGTGTGGCGGGCCTTATTTGGGGAGAGCTGCAACTTGGTCATCAATGATTTTGACGTAGCTTTTTTTGATTTGATGGGCGATCGCACTCAAGAGCAAGTTGCAAAAAATGCCCTCACGGAGCAATTCCCCAACTGCAAGTTCGACGTCAAAAATCAGGTTAGCTTTGCCCGTTGGCGCACAGGCCGCCGCACCTACGACAGTACTGAAGACGGCGTTGCCGACTGGCTCCATACCGCAACTGCGGTGGGAGTGCGGGTGACAGCTCAAGGAGAGTGGCAGTTCTTCACTCCCTACGGCTTGAGCGATCTGTTTGAAGGCATTGTCAAGCCCACACCCGCCCATGAATACAATCCTGATGCTCACCGTAAAGGCGCTTCATTTCTGCAACTATGTCGCAAGCTCAGGCCAGCAACCCCTCTTTAAAGTCGCCCAAAGTTCCTACGGGTTAAAAGAAATAGGCTGATTCTCAAGAGGACACCAAGCGAACCCATGAGTGCCTACACCGTGAAAGCAGCCATGCGACAATCGTCCGGTTTTAAATCTGTCACAAGGGATATAGCGCAAGATCAGTTTCGGCCTGATGATGAACTTGTGTGTGAGGAGAATTTATAGTGAAAAGCCTCTGGGTCGAAACACGGACAGACTCCAGGGGCTTTTTGCTGTCTAGCTATCGTTCTTGGCTTTCTTGGCAGGTTGCAAAAGCGCGTTAAGGGCCAGGTGAAATTGCATCCGTCTTGGGTGGCGAAGTGATACCGCTCTTGTCAAGGGTTTCCTCAAGCTTCTGAATAAATTCCACATCGGCAGACAACAGAGGTTGACTCTGGCTGCCGAAGATAAGTTCCTCCGAGGTCGGCTGCTGCATTACAGCGATTGCTTGCCAGAACTCATGGGGGTTGGTATCAATTGGTGCATCAAAGTGAGCAGAAATGATGCGATGGAAGTCCCACTGTGTAACCCGCTGTGCCCAAGATAGGACGTCTTGAGGGGATTGATCGAGAATTAGAGTTTGCAGAATAGGTGCGACAAAGGGCCGTCCATTCCCGTGCAAAGCATAGAAGGACTGCTCCCAATCTTCCTGCCAGCGAAAAGGAAACAGGCCAAAGTAGGCTTTGGCAGAACGATCAGGGGCTTTTCTCGCTTCCTGGAAGGCTTGCCCTAAATCAACCGTTTTGAGAGTGCTGGGCTGAAAATACACAGCAAACAGGGCCACCCGTTTCCACCCCTTACGACGGTTCTCTGGTGTATCCTCCATGGGTTCTAGGCCACTATCGCGCGCGTGAAACAGCAGAGGATAGGGTTCAAGCTGGAGGATTTCGGGCGGTTCCAAGGGCACCGAGAGTACCGTATCGGTCAGGAGAAGGGTGTGCGATCGCACATGAAACAGTGCTACCTCACCAAACGATCCTCGCCCCAGATCAATATCAAGCACTGCATAGTCAAACTCATCCCCAAAAGGCGCTTGCCGAGGATCGAGCGGCAACTCCTGGGTACGGCCCCGAGGAAACCCTAGCCACGGCAGCGGCAGGTTAACAGGAAAGCTCCACTGATTTGGCGCAACGAAAACCTGCGCTGCGGGAAACTGTTTAGCAAACGGCCCGACAAACACCTTGTGCTCTAGCCCAGATGCAGTCGGCAGGAGAATGTAGCGCACCTCGCCATACTGGGCCTCTAGCTCCCTCATCAGACGAATGCATTCTCGCGTGGGGGCAATGGGTGCATACACCAGCAACCCACCCGACTCCAAACGCACCACCGTCATTCGCACAGGCACGATTGTGTAGAGAATGCCTTGCACCTGATCAAATGTCCAAATAGTTTCTGGAATAACCTCACGGCGGAGAGTGCGTCGCCTGCGGTAGGGGTAAAGCGGCACCAGAAACCAGAACGGCCACGACCAATCCCCCGGATTTTCGGGTTCAGTTTGCAGGCTTTTGGGATTTACTGAAACGTTACTCACGGCCCAAACCTCTATGGCACCCCCTCAGTCTATCGAAGCTGATACGGTGAGGGGGGCATGAGTTGATGGAAAGCAAGAGATTTTGTGGGTTGCGGTTGAGCGAAGCAAAACCCAACATCACCCAGCTCGATGCTGTAGGGATGTTGGGTCTTATAGCCTGAACACTACCCCACTGGACTGGCAAGCTTAAAGCTGTGCATTGTCATTGCGTAGCTTTAGCCTTGTCAAACCACTATAGGGATTGGCGGTACTCAGCTAGCAGCTTAGGCAGGTAGTCAAACCCATCGACTCCGATTTGGCGAAGAAAGCCAACTCGGTATTTGTTCAGCACTTCCTGAAAGGCTTCTGGCCCAATCTGCCCATACAGAATGCTCAGCAGACCTGCGGGTTGTCGCCACTGCTCGGAGTTAACCTGATGCAGCAAATACATACTCAAGCAGGCCGTATAAATAGCCATCTCAGCGTTTTCTAACCCCCGATACGCTTCGGCAAGATAGGTGTAGTTCATTGCTTGCGAGTACGGGTCACCGATTGCTTGGGAAACCTGAAGCCCTTCTTCGAGAGATGCGATCGCTTCTGGATACTGACCCAACATCACCTGAGCGACACCCAAGCTGTTGGCGCAGAGGGCTTGACTAGGCCGATCTCCTACTTGCTCAGACAGCTGAAGTCCTTGCTGTAAGTAGGTCAGCACGGCCTCGTATTGGTCTGGATCGGGGGACTGCTCCTGTAGGCGGAAGACCTCACTGTAGCCAAGGTTAGCTAGAGCATTGGCTTCCCCAATGCGATCGCCAGCCTGCCGCGCTAAAATCAGCGCCCGTTGGCTGTGGCTAATGGCGCTGTCGTAGTCTTTCTGCAATACTCCCGTTCGGCTGAGGTGGTTGAGATTGGCAATTTCACAGCGCTGATCCCCGGCAGTCCGGGCACTGTTCAAAGCGCGTTCGTGGAACTGAAGTGCCTGTCGGTAGTTGCCTAACGCCCGCTGTGAGTAGCCCAACAAGGTCAGAATACGGGCCTTAGCTTGAGTATTAGGCACTTGACGCAACGGTTGGTCGAGATAATCCAGCATCGTTTGCAGGGGCTCACCTGATAGAGCGGTAAACAAGCCCCCATAGAGCGGGAAGTAGGCTTGCTGAGCAAACTGGTACAGTACTTGTAGTGCCATCTGGAAACAGCCTTCTGCTAACGCACCTTGGCCTAGTTGGCTGAAGCGACCCGAAAGCTGGCTCCACACCACCGCAAAGGTTAGAAAGCTGGCGATAGACAAACGCTTCCCGGCATTGGGGTCGTAGGGCTGCTTGTCAAACCAGGCCACCAGACTCATCTGTAACCGCTGAATAGCAAAGGCCAACTCCAGCCAATCTGGATAGGTCAGGGGAACCGGGACACTTTCACCCGTGATGGTTTGGTGCTGAGCCAAGTCGGAAAATAGCCGTTTAAGGTGACTGCTCTCGGTCGCTTTGGCCCAAAAGCTCCAAGGGCCACGCTGCTCTAACGCATGACCGAAACCCAGAGACCCCTGACTCTGCTCGTAAATCCAGCCGACGACGTTGCCCTCTAGCTGCTGCCAAGTTTTGAGGCCTTGAGTCAGACCAGCAGCCAAGTCTACCAGGGTCGGGGTTTCTGTCTGGGAGCCGCTAGCGGTGCTGACTTTGAGCTGTTTCACCAGGTCTCCAATCTGGTCTCGGGTCAGCACATCAGGTTGATTGGGGTCAAGCGCTTGGAGCAGGGCAGTAAGCCGTTCATCGGCGGGCGCTTCGGTCAGGATCTTGAGCAAGCCGGACAGGGTAGCCGTAGATTGGTTTTCCTGCTGCCACCGCTCCCACTCAGTCTGAATGGTTTTGAGCGCCCGCTGCTTTCGCATGGCCTTGGCCTGCTTCATCTCATCTGCTGAGGCCAAATCCCCCTCAACACCCTGCGTGTATTCCTGGAGACATCGCTCAAAGATTTCCCCCGTCCCCGTTTCAATGTCGCCGTGAAGCATTTCGTAGACCTGATCCTTCGAGCGAATCTGGCCTTTGAGTGTGGCAGTGACAATGCGGTCGATGAGTTCTAAGTAGCGATCGCGCATAAATCTTCGAGGGCTGGGGGTACGGGTTCAGGGTAGCAAACTCCAAGAAAAGACGAGGCGGAAGTCAGAAAAGTCTTCTGCCTTTTCCCCTCTGCCTTCCTTCTACTTCCTGCCAATGAACTGTCACGTTGCTACAACCGTTGGTAATTTGGGCTGAATTACATTAGGGAACGGGTGTAGAAGGTTTTCCACTGCACACCGCTCTATTCACCACTCCATTAAGTCACGTAGGTTAAAGCAGTATGCGTCTTAGGGTTGTCGCCCATACAGTTTTGAAGCAGCAGCCGAAGCAATCGGCGGAGCTGGGGGAAAGCGAGAAATATGGGGCTAGCGTGGGTGATGAGTTTACCTTGGCTCATTGCGAGGAAGCTGAGGGGCAGCACCTCAAACTGGTACTGGTAGAGCCGTTGAGCCAAAACCGAACGGTCTGGTATGCGTTTCAGCCTCATGTTGAGCTGATTCCTGATCCTGAAGAGAGCGGCGAGCAGGCATTTGAAGCGCCCATCGAAGCACCTGTTGAAGCCCCTAGCGAACCCAACCAACCTGTCACAACCGCTTCTGGGCTTTCAGAGGCCGAGGCGAATATGACAAGCAATATTGGCTGTGGAAGCTCTATAGCGGTTTTAGGGGCGCTGCTGTTGCTCATACCTGCACTGCAGTTTCTAAACCCTGTAGATAAGTTTCCGGGGCGACTCAATATCTGGGGATGGGGCGCTTTAGGGATTGGGGTGGTGTCAGCCAGTTTTGGAACTTGGCTGGGGATAGATGCTGTCTTTGCAGGGCGACAGGCGAAACGCGATCGCATTCAAGCCGCCTTCTTCAACCTAGTTGAAGGTAGCAATGGCGAAATCACTGTGCTGCAATTTGCCCGTGCTGCAAACCTCTCTGGAGAAGAGGCACAGAAGTATTTGGATATCAAAGCCAAAGAATTTGGGGCTGATTTTAATGTCGGCTCTGAGGGCGGTATCTACTACCGCTTCAAATAACTTTGGCGATATTCCAACACCGCCTTCAACTACGAAGACGGCGTTGGCAAGGCAGGGTCTCAAATCAGACTTAGGGCCTTGCGGCAAAGTGAGCTGGTAAATAAGCGAGTGGGTTGACTGCCCCTTCCTGAGGCATCCGAATCTCAAAATGACAGTGGGGACCACTACTCCGGCCTGTGTTACCCATTTCGGCGATCTCTTGGCCTTGAGTAACGGTCTGCCCTACTGTTACCAATATTTTGCTGTTGTGACCATAGCGAGTCAGGCTGCCGTCTTCGTGCTCAATTTCAACCAAGTTGCCATATCCACCAGAGGTTGCTCCTGCACGGGTGACAGTGCCGGAAGCAGCCGCCAAAATAGGCGTACCCACCGGGCCTGCAATGTCAATTCCCTGATGCATGCGGCCATGTCGCTGTCCATAGTTGGAGCTAATAACGCCTTGTGCAGGCCAAATGTAGCTTTCAAGTGCCTGAGCTTGGCCTTCCATTCCTAAGGTGAGAGCAAGGCCAAGGCCAAAACAAACGTAAGCAGTTAATCTCATGCGTAGTGGGCTAAACATCCTAATACGTCTTGTGAGAGTCCCAAGGCTTTTGAGAATTGACATTCCACACACCTGTCTTGCATGTTCGGCAGTCGAGCTTGCTCGCTCAATTCGCTCACTGTTGGGACAGTCGTTTACAGATTGCCCATAAACATCAGCCATAACATCAAGGCAAGACTTTTTCTGCGCCCTAGAATAATGACGGATTTCCTTTGCCTTTCAATACTGCTGTGTTGGCAAAGCGAATTCAGTAAGGCATTGCATGAGATGAGCGAATGGCAACTAGCACGACACCCCCTTCCACTTTGAGCCATGATTTACGAATAGCTGTGGCTGATCTTGAGCAAGTAAATCCTTGGGTGGGTCTGTGGCGTTTCGCCAGCGTAGGCATTTTATTTCTAATAACTGTTGTACTGGCTTGGTCAACTTCAAATCTGATTTTGTTTATTGGCTTAAGTGCGATCGCAAGTATGATTTATGCGTTCTGGCTGATCTGCACTCACGACATGCTCCATCACACACTGACAGGCTGGAAGTGGTTTGATGAGGGGATGGCCCGTCTAATTTCATATCCCATGCTGTGGCCCTATGGGACCTATGCTCAACTGCATCGATTGCATCACGCATGGAATGGCATTGACCTGCGTGATCCGGAGCGGGTGCAATGGACTCAGGCTGAATACGAGCAGGCTAACTCCTGGCAGCAATGGTATGTTCGGCATCAGTGGAGCATCAATATTCTCGGTTTAGGAGGGTTTGGCTTAATAGCAAAAACAGTCTACAACGGGCTACGTTTTAGACATCAAGTACCAGCCTTGTATCAAACCCTTCTCACGGATGGGCTGGGCATATTTGTTGCACAGGCTAGTTTGATCACCTTAGCTATTCAGCACAATCAACTCACTCATTACCTGCTGTTTTGTCTGATCCTAGAGCGGGTTATTGGTGCCATCACTCAGCTTCGTGACCATATCGAACACTATGCTTTGTGGAATACCCATAAGGGGCACCAGCTAACCCAACTGTACGCTTGTCGCAATCTAAACACCCCTGCTTTTGTCTCCTGGTTAATGTGCGGATTGGATGATCACTCCATGCATCATGCCTTTCCCAACATTCCGTTTAATCATCTAGCCGAAGCATTTCATCGAACTCAAGCCGTTCTAGAACAACACCAATTGCCTGTAATACCTCGTGGCGATGGATATATCCGAGAAACCCTACGACTGAGTACCCAACCTCAATTAATTGAAATGAGCGTGGGAGACCCTTCTTAGTCAATATTTATCAGTACGGTTGACTTAAACAGCCCCCATCAGTATGCTCGTTCATTAAGCTGTCTGCCAGACAGTTACATCGCAGAACCCGAAGACCTTCGGCGGTGCCTGAAGGAGATTGCAGCTCCAACAGGACACCTAACCCGCCCTCTGTACCGAGCAGATTGACGGGCTAGTGGTCAGTTTAACCCTAGCCGCCCAATTTGTACTTTACGAAGCGGGGTGTGCTGGGGTTTTCGTGTTCTGTTTTCCTCGTCCCACCTCAACCCTTCTCAAAAGGGCCACTGTGGGGCACGTTCACCCCATCTAAAAGGAAAACAGAAACACCATGTTTCAATCATCCGACTCGGGCGCGCAGGCGTCCACCCTTTCGCCTACCCCAACGCCTCGCCGCGAACCCCGACGCAGACGAGTACGCCATCTGCTCTTTGGCGAACCCGAAGCTTTGCAACTGGTCATCAACACCCTGCACGTTTTGGGCTACGCCGAAGCTAACGACTGGACGAAACCCCAACCCACTAGCACCCCCGGCGAAGTAGTGCGGGTCTTGTTCAAAACCGTGTTGATGGATTAGGAAAAACTCATTTAGTCGCGGTGTTTTCCTGAAATACCGCAGTGGACTGGCAAGCCTAAAGCTGTGCATTGTCATTGCGTAGCTTGCTTTTCGCAGAGTGCAGAGCGCATAGCCCAAGGGCATTCAAGAAAAGCGCAGGCTCGCAATGACACAGGCTTGTAGAGCAAGTTTTTGCAACCGAGCAACCTCCGGCTGAGCAGTGAGGACATCTTTTGACGTGGGCAAAGCTACATCACAGCTCTTAGTATTCAAAAAAATGCATATTCAACCATTGACACTCCTTTGGCTCACCAGATACTATTTATTCAACAATTTGCATAAGTCTTGAGGTGAATATGTCTGAAGCTATTATTTATCCTGGTCGCTACACAGCCGAGACTAACCAACCCTTCGTCGTTTTCCTGATTGGCATGCGAGTCAACCAGCCCTGGCAGTTTCGCAAGTGGATGTCTGTAGCCAGTGCCATGCCGCCCATGCTGAAAACCCTTCATGCAAACGCCGAGGAAAAAGGATTTCTGGGAGCCGAGCAGTTTTTCCGCCTCTTTCCCCTGACGACGATGATGGTGTCTTACTGGCGCTCCTTTGAGGATCTGGAACGCTTCGCGCGCAGCCCTGAAGATCCTCACTTAGCCGCCTGGCAGAATTTCATGCGGCAGGTAGGCAAAGATGGCAGCGTTGGCATTTTCCACGAAACCTACCAGATACAGCCCGGTCAGTACGAATGCATTTACGGCAACATGCCACAGTTTGGGCTAGCCGCAGCAACCCAGCATGTTCCTATTGCACAGAAAACTGAGCGGGCTTGCGATCGCATGAACCAACCCTCCGAGCAAGCCCATACTTATACAACCGCTTCGGATCACACAGAATCTCTCGTTTGTCCTCATACTGCGAAATCTAATTAAAAACCTTAGTAAGAGGCCAATTTGGCTAGACCTCGTTAAGGTATACGGGATGCTACTTTCCCAAATTTTTAGGAGGCGACCATGAGCCAGGCAAAATCCGGTGACACTGTAGCGGTTCACTACACCGGCAAGCTGGATGATGGCACCGTATTTGATTCCTCAGCCAACCGTGATCCTTTGCAATTCTCCATTGGCGAAGGCCACGTTATTCCAGGTTTTGAAGAAGCCGTTATCGGCATGAGCCCAGGCGACTCAGTCACCAGAACAATCCCGGCAGATCAGGCATACGGCCCGTATCGTGACGAAATGGTGATGGTTGTCGAGCGAGAGCAAATTCCCCCCGAGATCCCCCTTGATGTCGGTCAGCAATTGCACCTCCAAGGGCCTGCCGGACAACCACCTTTGCCCGTCCTAGTCACTGATGTCTCTGATACGGAAGTGACGCTAGATGCCAACCATCCGCTAGCTGGGGAAAATCTCACCTTCGATATTCAGCTGCTTGAAATTGTTCCCTAATTATTGAAGGGACTGTTTTCAGCTTAACGCTGCTACTTAACGGTATGACTGCTCCCGGCCTCTAATTCAAAAGAAGCCATGGCTAAAGATTCATGGCTCCTTGAAATGCCCCCTATCTCTTCTTAGAAGGACAGGGGGCATTTTTTGAAGAGATACGTAGAAAGCCTTGAACAGCTTTAAAGGGCGTCGGCGCTTGGAGAAACAAAAGATTGCCCCTTAGGTGGCAGTAAGGGATCGCCGTGATTAGGTGATCCAGGCATAGGGTTTGATGGAGCAAACGGTATGTCAGAAATGCCGCTGCTAGTGCCTACAACAAGTTTTTCGTTATGGGAATACTCATAGAACACTTCGCTGCGGTAATCAATGATACCGTCTGCTTTCCAGTCGATTTCAGACACACTGGTTAGCACGTTGCCTTTCTTGCTGTAAGTATTCGTCGTTTTTTGACGAGCTTCAATGATTCCATCTGCACCATGATCAGTCTCAAACAGGCTGGTCAGCAGATTACCTTGTTTGTCGTAAGTGTTGGTTGTTTTATGGCGGTAATCGACTATTTCATCGCCATTCCAATCGTTTTCAACCAGACTGGTCAGCAAATTGCCTTTTTTGTCATAGGCGTTGGTTATTCTATCCCAAGTATCAATTACCCCATCCGCCGTCCAATCCGTTTCAACTAAATTGGTTAGCAGGTTGCCTTTCCCATTGTAGGTATTGGTTATTTTGATTCGAAAATCGACTATCCCATCCGCGGCCCAATCACTCTCAGCTACATGGGTTAGTAGATTTCCTTTCTTGTCATAAGTCTTGGTTGTTTTCTCAAGGGAATCAATCACACCGTCCATGGTGTAGTCATTTTCAAGCAGGCTGGTCAACAAGTACCCTTTCTTGTCATAGGTGTTGTGCTTCTTATTCAAAGAATCAATAATTCCATCGGCGTTGTAGTCATTCTCAGACAGACTAGTTAAGAGATATCCTTGATTGTTATAGGTATTGGTTGTTTTCTTCCAGGAATTGGCTTTGCCGTCCACATCCCAGTCGTTCTCAAACAAACTAATTAAAAGATTTCCTTGCTTGTCATAGGTGTTGATTGTTTTATTACGAGAATCAATTACACTATCTGCGCCGTAATCATTTTCAGTCAAATCGACTAATAAATTTCCTTTTTTGTCATAGATATAGCTTTTTTTATAAAGGGAATCTGCCACGCCATCGGCGTCCCAGTCATTTTCAAACAGATTGGTTAACAGATTTCCTTTTTTGTCGTAGGCATTCGTTGTTTTGTACTGAAAATTTGTTACGCCATCCAAGTCCTGATCATTCTCAAACAGGCTCGTCAGCAGATTCCCTTTCTTATCATAGGTTTTTGTTGTTTTATAGGAGAAATCAATTATGCCATCTGCATTAGAATCAACGTTATTTTTAGCAATTTGAGTAATAGGTTTCATGGTAGTGCTTCCTTAGGGATTAAAACCCTATAGTGTCTTCTATGCCCCTGAGGTAACTCTGCTAGCAAAACGGCAAGCTCTGCCGTTTTAAGCACATTTTACCTACGTGAAAATTGTTCTTCAGAATTAGAGGCATAAACTATACCTCGCCGTTAATCTATTTTTGAGCTGTGCATAGCTAAGAGGGCAGAAGGATCTTCTCGTTACTGGGAAAGCAGACTTTTACTTTCTAAAGAAGGAGAAATTGCAAGCAAGCTCTAGCACTTCTCAGACACTCTTCACAAGAGTTAGAGGCTTTATCATCTTATTTCTGCATATTTATACTGATGCAAGCACGATCAATTTTATCTCCCTCTTCCAAGGGAAAGTACCTGCATTTATGGGGTTGACGTAAAACTTCACACCTGTTCAAGGGCAGGCAACCTTTAAAACCTTGAAAGGGTCATCTCTTATTCTTTAAACAACAAAAAGATTGAGAAAAGATGATACCTCTCTCAATCTTTAGAACTAATTTCTTTTGAATTTTTTGCTGCTTACACCACAGCCTGAAGTTGCACAACTGCCTCATTTAGCCGTTCGGCACTGACCCGAGTTTGGCTAATACCCGCTGCACCGCGAACAGTCTCCTGATTAAGCATACCCATGGCACTAACAACTTGCTGAATTGCGATCGCTTGTTGCCTAGCATTCAATGAAATCTGCTCACTACTGGTTACAACATTGTGAATTGCATCAGCTACTTTCACAAAAGTATCAGCAGTATTTTGTACCGTTTGCACCCCTTGTTCAACCGTTTTACGGCCATCGTTAGCAGCAGCAACACTTGTTGCGACTGCTTTTTGAATCTCGCTAATGAGCACCGTGATCTTATCTGCAGACACCTTACTTTGATCGGCTAGCTTGCGAATTTCTGCGGCTACCACACCAAAACCCTTGCCATTTTCCGTCGCCCGAACCGCCTCTACAGCAGCATTAAGGGCCAACATGTTGGTTTGGTTTGCAAGGTTGCTAACGACATCAGTAATGCTGGCGATCTGCTGAGCCTGCTCATTCAATTGAAGAATAAGGTCAGCAATAGCCTCCACCTTGTTCCGCATGATCGTCATATCTTCAAGCGTATGACGCACTGCTTCCGCACCTGACCCAGCCAAATCCATTACTTGTCGGGCTGCCGCCACGGAGATTTCCGCCTGTTCTGCCGACTGGCGAGAGGAGGCATTCAGTTCATCCATGGTGGTGGTAGTCTCTTGCACTGCCGCTGCTTGGTGCCGAGTAATCGATTCTTGGTCCTGAATCGTGCTGGTCATATCCGAGGAAGATGACGCTAAGTCTTCCGCAACCCGATGAATCGGAGAAATCACCTGCCGCGAGATGATGACTAAAGCCCCTATGCTTACTCCAATAGCCAGAAACGTTCCCCCCAATGAAACCATATCTGAGCGGACAATCGCGTCCTGAGCTGTTTTTTGACGAACGCTTAGAAGTGAGTCTTCCTCACGGATCATCTCCGCTAGAATTTCGCGAATTTGATCCATCGCCTGCTTGCCTCTGCCAGACACAACCAAGGCCATCAACTCTTGATTTTTTCCCTGCCGTTTCAGTTCAATGGTTGTGGCCAGCTCTGCGTACTTGTCGTCAGCCAGCTCCTCGACCTTATCTAACCGCTCAAGCTGCTTTGGGTTATCTTGAATCAGGTTTTTAAGTTCCTTAACGGTCGCGCCGAATTCGTGTATGGATGCGTTGTAAGGCTCCAAAAAAGGCTCTTGACCTGTGAAGATAAAACCTCGCTGTCCAGTTTCCGCATCAACTAGTTGCTTCTCTAAATCCTTTAGGTCAGCTTTGACAGCATGGGTATGAGAGACCCAATTAGAGGTCTCTACAATTCGGTTCATTGAGTACTTGGAGCTGATGCCGATTCCCATCATAACTACCACAATTGCACCCAAACTGAGACGAGTGACCTGACCGAGCTTGAGTTTATTACGGCTAGGATTTTGACTGTTCATAACGACGCCCTTTTACAGATGAAGTAAGGAGGACAGTCTTATTGGCTTTCCCCAACGGCCTGATCGGGTGGCTTGAAAACAGGGGTAATTGACGAGAAAGGCCGATCAACTGCTTTGGTTAGGAAGCCCAACTTTATCGCTACCTTGCCAAGAGTTCTCAAAAATTTATGTTGGTGTACTAGCTCACTAACCCACTCGCTCAGCCAGTTCTAGCCACCGCTCCGTAGCTGCATCAATTGCTTGGGTTAATGTGGCTAACTGCTCAGACAGCTTCTGTACTTCGCTATAACCACCGGGCGGATTCTTGTATAGAACCTGCTCTAGTTTCTCCTTTTCTGCCTCCATTTCCGGAATCTTGGTTTCTAGCTCCTCGTATTCACGCTTTTCCTTGTAAGAAAGTTTCTTGTTCTTATCAGAAATAGAGGAGGATTTTGGGCTTTTGCCATTTTCTGAAGGCGCAGTGATTAGTGGGGAACTGCTTTCCGCTTCCTGCCTTCTGCCCTCTGCCTTTTGACCTCTGTCTTCTGCCTTCTGCCCTCTGTCTGTCTTTTTATCTTCTAGCTTCTGCGCTTCCTCCTCAGTCTTCTTGTAGTCAAGATAGAGCGAGTAGTTACCTGGGTACTGGCGCAATTTGCCGACGCCCTCAAACGCAAAAATGGTTTCGACCGTGCGATCAAGAAAATAGCGGTCGTGTGACACCACAATCACGCAGCCGTTAAACTCTTCTAGGTATTCCTCTAAAACACCCAGCGTTTGCACATCCAGATCGTTGGTGGGTTCATCTAGAATCAGCACATTCGGGGCACCCATCAGCACTTGCAGCAAAAACAAACGCCGCCGTTCACCACCAGAGAGCTTTTGAATAGGAGCGTATTGCTGGTTGGGCGGAAACAAAAAACGCTCCAGCATTTGAGAGGCAGTAATAACACTGCCGTCTACGGTTTTAACCAATTCGGCTGTTTCTTTGAGATAGTCAATTACCCGCTGTTCAGGGTTCACCAGCAGATCCTCGGAGTGCTGGTCAAAGTAACCAATGTGAATGGTGGTGCCTTGCTCTACGCGGCCCGAATCAGGGGTAGTTCGGCCCGTAATAATATCCATCAAGGTGGACTTGCCGACCCCATTGGGGCCAATAATGCCAACGCGATCCAGTGGGTCAAAGGTATAGGTAAAGTCTTGAATGAGGATGCGTTCGTCGTAGCCTTTGGTAATGTTTTCAAGCTCAATTACCTTTTTGCCGATGCGACGGCCCGCAGTGGTGATCTCCACCTTGCCCTGAGTTTGCTTAAATTCCTGATTTTGCATGTCGTGGATCCGATCGATCCGCGCTTTTTGCTTGGTGCTACGCGCTTTGGGGCCTCGCTTGAGCCATTCCAGTTCGCGCCGCAAAACTCCGGCGTGCTTGCGCTGGCTGCTGACTGCGACCTCTTCGGATTCGGCTTTTTTCTCTAGGTAGTAGGCATAGTTGCCGGAATAGCCGTATAAATCGCCCCGGTCAATTTCGATAATGCGATTGGTAACGCGATCGAGAAAGTAGCGATCGTGGGTAATCAGCAGCAGTGCTCCGCGAAAACGGCTCAGGTAGCCTTGCAACCACTCGACCGACTCAGCATCTAGGTGGTTGGTCGGCTCGTCCATCAGTAAACCATCGGGATCAGAAAGAAGAGCCGATGCGATCGCAATTCGCTTCCGATAGCCCCCCGACAAGTCACCAATTCGCGCCTCAAAATCCTCAATACCCAACTTGCTCAAAATGACCTTGGCATTCGTCTCTAAGTCCCAAGCTCCCGCTGCTTCAATCTGAGCCGCCACTGTTGAGAGCCGTGTCATGAGCGTGTTGGTATCGCCCTGCTCATGACCAATCCGATGCGACAGATCCTCATACTCGCGAATTAGGGCCATCTGTTCGCCCGCGTCGGCAAACACCTGCTCCAACACCGTGTGGTTCTCATCCATCTCCGGCTGCTGCGGTAAGTAGACAATTCGGGAGCCGGGGTTTCTCCAGATTTCACCCCCATCAATGGGTTCTAGCCCAGCAATCATCTTGAGCAAAGTAGACTTGCCCGATCCGTTCGTGCCGATCAGACCCACTTTGTCACCTTCTTCTAGGCTAAAGCTGGCATCCTTGAGAATTTCTTTGATGCCAAAGTCCTTTTTGACAGAACGCAGGGTGAGGAGAGACATAGATTCCGGGAAGAAGTCCAGTGATCTAGTCTAACGCTGCATCAACAAGGATACTGGAGCGGACAAATGCGAAAACTTTACAGATAAAAGGGGCGTACTTTGCGGAAAACCCTTAGAACTACGTGTAATCCCCTATAAGCTGTTTGCCCCTACTTAAAAGACTTGGGCTGGCCTGGTATAGCAGTTTCTTTCGGAGCGAAACTTCCATGAACCAGCAATTATCAAATCCTCTGCAAGTAAGCCTAGATTAGCTGGCGGCAAAGCCAGCCCGTTTAAGGCCCGTTACGTATTTGGCCGGATTCAAAACTCTACCCCCATCAACCGCTATGCAAATCGAGATCCAACGACTCCCCAACGGTTGGTATGTTTGCAAGGTTCGCCACGCAAGCCCAGAGATCTCTACCGACTCTTGGCATGCCTCTCCGGTGGACGCTTATCGTCACATCATGGGTTATGACAACTCAGACACCAATATCAATCTCCCCCCCGGTGTGAAGCTCGACCACCTACGAGAAGAGGCATTGAGAAGTTAAGCCCAAATGATTCTCCTTGGGCTTAACCTGGGTCTAAGTAACATTACCTAACTTTTGACTGGGGAGAAGGCTAACTGGGCATACTACCCTGAATAATCTAAGTGTGGTGTGCTGCGACGATATGAGTGCTTTCAACCCTTCTCCCAGTCTTGAAGCGCCGATGAATCAACAAAAGCAACAAGAGCAACAGGAGAAAACAATTTACACTGACAATTCCCTTGATCGATTGTTTATCTGGTTATTTAGCCGAAAAATGGCGCGGGCTTCGGGTAAGCGCATCCGATTAAAGGGCTACGACGGCCTAGTGGACCTGTCGAAGCAAATGATGCAGGGACGCAATGCTGAGGAGCAGCAGGCTCTAGTTGGGCTTGTACTCAGGTCGCTCATTCCATCTCCTGCGTTGAGGGTTGTGCGAACGCTATTTTCTCCAACCCAGTTGGTATGCGAACTCAACGCTTGGTTTTCAACGCTGCTCTTTGAGTGGTTGGTCGGCCCCTCCGAAGTGCGCGAAGTCGAAGTTACTGGCCCAGATGGGCAGGTGAGACTGCAAAAAAGTGGGGTTCACATTAAAAAATGCCGTTATCTGGAGCAAAGCCAGTGTGTAGGCATGTGCGTCAATATGTGCAAACTACCGACGCAGGACTTTTTTATCAAGGACTTCGGAATTCCTCTAACCATGACGCCCAACTTCGAGGACTATAGCTGTGAGATGGTCTTTGGGCAAATCCCTTTGCCAATTGAGGAGGAAGCCGCCTACAACCAGCCTTGTCTAGCCACCCAGTGTGTGACGGCTACTGCCAAAGCAGAAGCTTGCCCCAAAGTACGGGGTTAGACTTCCTTCACTTGTATAAGGGGAAGGAGGTCTAACCCGTGACAAACCCATTAACTGACAGAGGCAACTAAGGCTTCAAGCCGTACTCGGGCTGCTTCATTGGCTTCAATGTCTAGGTTTCTAACGTCACCCAAGGAGCTGCCAGAGGCTCCATTACCCGACTGAGTTGGGCTAACATTCATCAGGCGCAGTCGATTGGACAGACAAAAGGCTAACCCCCGGTAGAAGCGCTTGCCAAAGGCTAAATCCGTTTCAGTGCGTTGTAATAGCTGCGATTGAGGAAACGCTAGGAGCACAGCATCAGTCTCAGCGATCACGGTAGCTGAGGGCAGCCGATGATCAATAAACGACATTTCACCAATGACTTCGCCTGTGGTCAAGTGAGCTACTATGCGCTGTTCTTGAGGATTGCTAGGACTACTTGCCTTAACCACCAACGTACCGTCTAAGAGGAGGTAGAGCGCTTGGATAGGGTGACCTTCCTTAATCAAGACGTCTTCTGCTGGGATGTTGATTTTCTCCCCTGACTGGCAAAGCCAATCGACATCTTCATCAGTGAGTTCTCCCAAAAGCAATAGTGAGTTTCTCATAGATATTTCTTGTCATAGTGCTTGTAGTGAAGTGCAGGTAGCGCTTGATGGTCGTGAGACAGCGCTGCATCCCCTGATCCGCTTAATCGTAACGAGATTTTACGGTATCTGACCAAGGATGAAATGATTACAAAGTAGCGCTTGCAAACGGATGTTTTTTGCTTAAAGAAGTCCCGCAATAGTAGAAAAAACAACATGAGTGCTAGCGTGTGCAATCATGGCTGATTCTAAACTTCGTTTCCAGTAAAGCCAGCCAAAAATCACTCCACCCAAGCCGTTGAGCACCAGGGTTCTGATCAACAGCCAGGAAGTAAAGGGAACGCGGGCGAGGGCAAGGGGCAAATGACCTAAGCCAAAGAGCAGGGCTGCTAGGAGAATGGCTCCCCAAATTACGCCACTGCCTATTGCTTTCTGGCGTCGAAATAACCGCCACCCCAACCATGCCAGCAGGCTTAACAACCCCCAGCGCATGAGAATTTCTTCAGTAATGCCGCCATAGAGAATCGAGCCTAAGGTCACCCCCCAAGTGCGATCGCTCGTGATTGAGAGAACCTGACCAGCCTCTCCCAGCTTGGGCAAGATGAAACGATCCGACACCAGCGCAATACTGGCAAAGAGAACGCCTGCCCCTACGGCCAGCGGAACTTCTGAAAGTAGGGGTTTGAGGGCTGCGCGACCTTGCGTCGAAGCTTCTGCCAGGTAGGAGCGAAAATTTAATAGAGGCGAAAGTTTGAGGCCAACGGCAGTTGCGATCGCAAGCAGCACAATCGGCTGGATCAACGAGAGCACTACTAAACCCTCGGGGGAAAACTCTGTGCGCTCTGCCGGGATTAACTGCTGGAGTTGGGGCAGCAAAATCAGGGGTAGGGCCGCAATACCCAAAAAGCCAAGACCAAACAAAGCCCAAAACGGCTTCCAAAACTGTTTCTGGCGAGGAGTTGTGTCTGTCATACGGGGCAGGCTAAGGGTAGGGAGAACGGTACAGCTTTATCCTACACAGCCAATAAAAACGAGAGCATAAGCTTTGTCGCCCTCTTCCTGAAGCCCCTTCCTAGAAGCTCTTAACCTTATGCAAACTCAAGCCGTCGCCCTAGACGCCTACCAGCAAACAATTCGAACGCTGTCTGATCGAATTGTGGCAGCACAGAGGCCAATTCGGTTGCTAGATGCCATTAAGTGGGATGACGCGGTGAAAGCAGACTTCTTTGGGAGCAATTGCAAAGAGTTGCCCGCAGTTGATCATGCCTATTACAGCCGCAATCAACTTTCGTTTGAGCCTGAGCAAAAGCGGGAAGAGTTTTACGACATTGAGCGCGATATCCGTCGCCAACTTGGGCAGTTTAACTCGGTTGGGAACATCATGTTGCGGCTGTGCCGGGAGTACCGCAAGGTTGTAGATATGATTGAGCGGCGCGGCACGCCTCAGTTTTCGCGCATTTCCCAAGATTTATTTGGCAGTGCAGAAGATGTATTTCACGCCGGGGATCTAACCCTAACCGATCTGGCCGAAATGATTTCTGACACGTTGCATAACCTGGACGGTCAACGAGTAATGAGCGAACTGGATCGAAAAACGATTTCTAGTGAGCAAGCCGTCGAAATTTTGCAGGCACGGTTGGGGACATACTTCGCCAAATCCAGCTTTCCCGTTGAGGTCAAACTGAGTGACGGCATTATTGCTGATGCGGCAGCTGGAGCAGACTATATCAAAATCCGCAAAGATGCATGGTTTAGCCAGCGGGATCTCGATGTGCTGGAAGTGCATGAAGGCTGGGTGCATTTGGGCACTACCTTGAATGGCTTAAATCAGCCTGTGTGCACGTTTCTCAGCAAAGGGCCGCCCTCGTCAACCACGACCCAAGAAGGGCTGGCAATCATCATGGAAATCTTCACTATGCGATCGCATCCTGATCGGGTGAAACGCCTCACCAACCGCATTCATGCCATCCGCATGGTGGAGGCAGGTGCAAACTTTATTGAGGTCTTTACCCATTTTTTGGAGCAAGGATTCAATCAAGAAGATAGCTATGTAGCAACGGCCCGAGTCTTTCGGGGCAGCACACCCGAAGGCGGACCCTTTACCAAAGATCTCTGCTACAACAAAGGCTTCATTCTGATCTACAACTACATCATGCTGGCAGTCAGAAAAGGAGTGCCGCAAAACATTCCCCTACTGTTTTGTGGCAAAACGACCTTGGAAGACCTCAGCACCCTCTCAACGCTCATAGAAGAAGGCATTGTGCAGCCCCCTACCTTTGTGCCACCCCAGTTTGCCGATTTAGCTGCTTTGAGTGCATGGATGTGCTACTCCAACTTTGTGAGTCGGTTGGATCGCGATCGCATTGAGATGGACTACAAGGGCATTCTCTAGGTCAGTTCCAGCGGCGGTGGGCATTGAAAAGCCATCGGTTTTAGCGTTTGCGGATGGGTGAAGCAAAGCTGGTAGGCGTGGAGCCAATATCCACAGTCACCCGGAACGGGGAGCTTTCCCGTTGAGTCAACCGTGATTGGACGGGGTATCCCTCCCGCCGTATAAAGCGGATCGCCCAACAGAGGATAGCCTGCTGCTGCCAGATGAATCCGAATTTGATGGGGTCGTCCGGTGCGGATAGTGACTTCAAGCAAAGTTGATTCAGGGTGGCGCTTGAGAACTTGAACTTCGCTATGGGCTGGAAGGCCGTCGGACTTTGCACCATACACATAGCCCAGCACCGGGTGGGGCACTTTCCCAATGGGCGTAGTTAGCGTGGAGTGGTCTGGAAGCTGGCTAGGGCCAATCAGCGCCCGGTAAGTTTTGCGAACCGACTTGGGGTGGGCCTCAGCGGTTGATTCGCGCATTTGGCGACTGAGGTGGGACTTGGCAAGGTGCGATCGTGCCAGCAACATCAAACCCGATGTGCCTCGCCCCAGTCGATGAATCGGTACTGGGGTGCTGTGAGGATAGCGAAGCTGCAACTGCCAAAGCAGGGTATGTTCTAGAAAGCCACCCCCCGGTAGCACGGGCAGTCCTGATGGTTTTGCAACGACTAATAAATCCGAGTCTTCGTACAAAACCTCAAAGGTCAACGGCACCTCTGGTTCTTCCCAGGGTGTGCGATGATACGTGAGCTGCTGACCAGGACGCAGTGGAGTGTCTTCGGCAGCGAGTTGTCCATTGAGCAAAACTTGACCGGAAGCAATTCGCTCCTGCCATTCCTCACGACTAGAGTGGCGATAGCGATTTACGTAGTAGTCCAGCAGACTCAGTCCCGCATCGGCTTTTTTCACCTGCTCTTGATAGATCCAGCCCTGATTCAACGTTACAATCCCCAAGTTAGCGCTTCTCAGAAAAGGTCCAGACTCCATCCCAGTCGTCAGGGAGATTTTGGGTAAGCAGCTTCTCAATTTGAGCCAGGTAGAGCCTAGCCGTGTTGTCTGCCGGGTTAATTGCAACAACCTGCTCAAAATAATCCTGAGCCGCAGACAGGTTGCGATCGCAATATTCCTTCAGCCCCAGTTCAAACTCACTCAAGGTTTGCAGTTTTAGATACCGGGCTGTTTCTGTTTCTGCATTGAGCACTTCGTAAATGGCAATTGGCTCAGTGCGGCCTTTAACAATGGCGCGTGCCAAAAATCGTACCTGATAACGGCTGCGGTCTGCGACTTTGGCCCAAACCTGTTCTGACACCAACAACGACACCCCGAACAGCTTAGTTAAGCCCTCTAGCCGAGCTGCCAGATTCACCGTGTCGGACAAAGCATCGCCCTGCATTCGGTTGTATTCGCCCACCATGCCCAGCATCAAATGACCGAAGTGCAAGCCAATTCCCACGTCAATCGGCGTCTTTTCAACGGAGTGGCGAAAGGCATTGAACTCCCGCATCCGCTGAAACTGAGCAATTGAAGCATCAAGGGCGTCTTCTACTCGCTCTGGAAAGATCGCCATCACCCCGTCGCCCATAAACTTCACAACAAAGCCGTTATGAGCGCGAATTTCGGGGGAGATCCGCTGGAGATAGTCATTGATGAAATCAAACGTTTCATCCGGGGCCATTTTCTCCGCCAGGCTAGTAAACATGCGGATATCGGAGAACATGACCGCCATCTCTTTGCTAACGTGATCCCCTAGATCAATTTCCGTCACGCTCTCTTTATTGAGGAACTTTAGGTACTCTGGCGGAAAAAACCGGGCAAAGGCATTCTTTTGGGTTTCCAGCGTTTGAAAGGATTCCTGCAGCTGAAGTGCCATGAGATTAAAGGAGTCAGCCAGTTCTCCCACTTCATCACTACGAGCAATATCTACCCGCTTGTCCCAATGCCCTTCAGCAATTTCTTTAACCGCTGCATTGAGCTTGAGAATGGGATCGGTAACGCGACGGGTTAGAAAAATGCCAATGAGAATTGCGATCGCAAGTGCCCCGACACACAGCAAGGCTGTCGTGCGGGTGTTGGCATTGATCTGACCCA
>DATNQF010000110.1:0-6400 GCA_036702855.1 Trichocoleus sp.
TCCGCCCAAACAGGCCCAGCTTCCAGGAATGGCCCTGGTAAAGTTTCTAGAAGACCATGCGATTACCCATGCCCTGATCACGCCAGCCGTGCTAGCGGTTTTGCCAGCGGCGGAACTTCCCGCCCTTCGGGTGATGATTACGGGTGGGGAAGCTTGCCCCCCTCAAGTCGTTGATCGCTGGGCCATAAATCGACACTTCTTCAACGCCTATGGCCCCACAGAAACAACCATTTGGGCCACCGCTGCCAAACTCCATCCAGGCGACAACCCCTTAACAATAGGTCGGCCTATTCTCAATACCCAGGTGTACATTCTCGATGCCAGCCTCAACCCTCTTCCCGCAGGCATTCCAGGCGAGCTGTTCATTGGCGGAGCAGGACTCGCGCGTGGCTATCTCAATCGCCCAGATCTAACAGCAGAACGATTCATCCCAAGTCCTTTTGGGCCAAATCCTTTTGGGGAAACTGGGGAAGGATTCTCAGCTCCCTTGCTCTACAAAACAGGCGACCGTGCGCAGTACCGACCTGATGGCACGATTGAGTTTCTAGGCCGAATCGATACCCAAATCAAAATTCGGGGTTTCCGAGTTGAATTGGGCGAGATCGAAGCCACGTTACAGCGCCATCCAGCCATCCAGGACGCTGTTGCCATTGTTTCCCGTGAATCCCGTGAATCGTCGGGAGAGGCCCGCTTAATTGCTTACTTCAGCCTCGATAGCCAACACTTTCAGCAAAACCGACTACACTCCCTACAAGCCCAACACATCCGCCACTGGCAAACCCTCTACAACCAAACGTACCAAGAGGCAGACCCCTTTTCGGCTGCTCGCCCTCTGCCTTCTGTCTTTAACATCACAGGCTGGAACAGTAGCTACACTGGAGAACCCATCCCCCTTGAGCAAATGCAGGAGTGGGTGTGCGATCGCACCCAACAAATTCTCGCCCTCAAGCCAAAACGGGTACTAGAAATTGGCTGTGGCACTGGATTACTGCTCTTTCAAATTGCGCCTCACTGCGAGAAGTATGTGGGAACCGATTTTTCGGCAGTTTCTTTGGCGTCAATTGGGCAGCAACTCAATGCCCTAAACCTTGCTCACGTCGAACTGTTGCACCGCATGGCAACTGACTTCGAGGGCATCGACGACACCTTTGAAGTGGTGATTTTGAACTCAATCGTGCAGTATTTCCCCAGTGTGGAGTATCTGCTGCAAGTGCTGGAGGGCGCGATTCAGGCAGTGGCTCCGGGGGGTGTTTTGTTTATTGGGGATGTGCGCAGTTTGCCGTTACTGACGGCGTTTCATACTTGGGTGCAGTTTTCTCAGGCCGATGCCAGCTTAGAGCGAACTCAGCTCCAACAGCAGGTAATGCGATCGCACTTTGAGGAGCCGGAACTGGCGATTGATCCAGCCTTTTTCCGGGCGCTCCGTCATCAATTTCCCCAGATTCAGCAAGTGCAGATCCGCCTCTCACGCGGTCGCAGCCAAAATGAAATGACACAGTTCCGCTACAACGTGCTGCTACAGGTAGCTCCCTCCCAGCCTGGGCATTCAGAGTTCGAAGGATTCCAGGGTTCTGAATCTCCTCAGCCCCACAATTGGGCGCTCAGCCCCATCACCGTCGAAGCGGTTAAAACCCATTTAATGGAGACTCAACCGGAGCAATTTGCGATCGCAACTGTGACCAACAGCCGGGTCAATGCAGCAGTCAAAACCGCAGACTGGCTCCGCACAGGAGAAGCCCCCAAAACCGTGGGGCGAATGCGAGACCTGTTGCAAGAGTCTGAGGATCTAGCAATCGACCCTCAGGATTGGTGGGATTTAGAAATGGTGCTGCCTTACACCGTCGAGATCACCTGGTCAGCCGAAACGCAAACGGGTAACTATGATGTGCTGTTTGTTCGGCATGGCATTGAGACAAAGGGTGACTTGTCATTGCCTCCCACTTTGGAGCAACCCTGGCATCACTACACAAACAACCCACTTCAGTCCCAATTTGCCGGCCAACTGGTTCCAGAACTGCGCTCATACCTAAGACAAACTTTGCCAGACTACATGGTGCCCTCTGCCTTTGTGCCCTTAGAAACGCTGCCTCTGACGGCCAGTGGCAAAGTTGACCGCCGTGCCCTCCCGCCGCTAAAGGAAGCATTAATCCAGGCAAGTCCAGAGGCAGCCCCCTTAACGCCAACAGAATCAACCCTGGTTGATATTTGGAAGGAACTGTTGCGGCTCAAGCACGTAAATATCCACGACAACTTCTTTGAGTTGGGTGGACATTCTCTCTTGGCAACACAAATGACCTCCCGTGTTCGTGATGCCTTTGGGCTGGAACTGCCTTTGAAGAGCGTGTTTGAGGCTCCTACCGTTGCTCAATTAGCCCCCATCCTTGAGACTCTGGGCAACAGCACTTCAGCCGAAAAAATGCCTCCCCTCGTTCGACTAGATCGAGCGGCTTACCGTCGCAAGCGCTCAACCTTGACTAACGGCAATGCTCAAATCCTGCCAGATCAAATCCCTGATCAAGACACTCAAGATCAAAGCATTCAAGACTCTGCTCAAGCCCCGCCTTCTCCCATCAACCCAGCAGTGGCCGCTGCTGCTTCCACATCCAGGTCGCCTTTGGTTCCCCTAACCCTGGGGGATAGCAGCAAGCCCCCGTTCTTCTGTGTACATCCTATGTTTGGCGTGGTGTTTCCCTATTTGGAGTTGGCGTACCACTTGGGGAGCGATCGCAGTTTTTATGGACTCCAGCCCCTAGGTCTAGATGGCAGTGCTCCTCCCCTGACCCAAATTGAAGCGATCGCAACTTACTACATCCAGGCCATTCAAACCCTTCAACCTCAGGGGCCTTATTTTCTGGGGGGATGGTCGTTTGGCGGGTTGGTTGCTTTGGAGATGGCACAGCAACTAACTCAAGCAGGGCAGCAGATTGGGCTTTTAGCCATTCTCCATACCCCCGCTCCCTGCCACAAGCCGTCATTTGCTCAAAGCTTGAAATTTCTGCTGGGGACTGCGCTTTGGTCTACGGTGCCTTTTTTGCTCGACTATGGCGCAATCAGCACCAATCGACTTCAATCTGGCAAGGCTTGGTTCTCTCGTTGGCAGTGGTCGGCCATCCTACGGCTCATCCCGGAGGAGTCTCGACTACAGCTCTTAAATGAATCTGCGATCGCACCGATGCTGCGAATTGTCTATGCCAATGCTCAGGCTGCATACCGATATGTGCCACAGCCTTATTCGGGGCGCATTACGCTGTTTAGGGCCGCTGAACAAGCGGATGCAATCGCGCAGGATGAAACGTTAGGCTGGCGGGCCTTGGCGAATGACATTCAACTGCATCCCGTGCCGGGTAATCACTTATCGTTGCTGAAACAGCCCCATGTTCAAACCCTAGCTCAAAAACTAGGGCGATGTTTTTCATCGTAACGCTTGCCCTTGAGCAGACCAGCAATGGCTTCGAGCACCTGGTCTGGCTCCACAGGTTTTGACAAATGCTTTTGGAAGCCTGCCTCTAAAGCCCTCTGTTGGTTAAAGTCCCCTGCGTAAGCAGTCAAAGCAATGGCCGGGATTTGGCCGCCCTGCTCAGGGGGGAAATCTCTGACTTGGCGCATCATCATGTAGCCATCCATCTCTGGCATCCCCACATCGCTAAGGAGGACATCTGGCTTGGACTGCATCAGCGCAGCTAGAGCTTCTCGGGCTGAGGCGGCTGAGGTGACCTTTGCTTCGGCCTGCTCTAGCAGAAACACAATAAACTCACGCGTATCGGTGTCATCATCGACGACCAAAACGTGAACTCCCTGCAAGCTGAGGGAGGCTTGAGAAGAAAACTCTGCCGAATCGGCAACCGGACTTGTCGGCAGCAGCGGTATTTTGACGGTGAACGTAGCCCCTAGCCCTTCCCCTAGACTCTCTGCCTCGACTGTGCCACCGTGCAATTCAACGAGGTGACGCACGATCGCAAGGCCTAATCCCAATCCCCCAAACTTGCGGGTAGTAGCGCTGTCAGCTTGCCGGAAGTACTCAAAGACGTAGGGCAAGAATTCAGAAGAAATGCCCTTACCGTTGTCACTGATAGTGATTTGAGCTTGATTCTCCGTTGAGGTGAGTTGCACCGTAACTTGGCCACCAGCAGGCGTAAACTTCACGGCATTGGACAGTAGATTCCACACCACTTGCTGTAACCGGGTAGCATCGCCTGAAACAGGCCCCGTGCTTGGATCAAGGTTAACCTGCAAACGAATCGACTTAGCATCTGCTGCCAGTCGAACGGTTTCAGTGGCCGCTTTAATCGTTGAGACTAAATTGACCGTGCTGACATTCAAGCTGAGCTTCCCTCGCAAAATGCGAGAGACATCGAGCAAGTCTTCAATCAGTTCCGATTGCAGCTTGGCATTGCGCTCGATGGTTGCTAGCGCTTGGGCTGTTTTGGTGGCGTCTAGTTTGCCGTTGCGGAGAAGTCTGGCCCAACCCATAATCGGATTGAGCGGCGATCGCAACTCATGCGACAGCACCGCTAAAAACTCGTCCTTGATTTGGTTGGCCTGTTGCAATGCTTCGGCTTGCTGCTGAATAGAGGCAATCAGGTTTGCCCGATCAATTGCGATCGCAACTTGATCACAGGTGGACCTCAGCAAGTCAATTTCTTCTGGCGTGAAGTGAGTTCGCGTGTGGCTACCAAACGCGAGCGTCCCAAGTAGGCGTCCTTGCACAATCAGCGGTTGCCCAGCATACGCAGTAATGCCCATTGAGGAGATAAAAGGTGCCGTTGGGTGAGCATTAATTTGGGCTTGATTCATCACAACTTGCTGCCGTTGATGCGCCACCTGTCCACACAGATTCTCACCGCCCAATTCAAGCCACTCAATTGCTTTGGCTATCTCCTCAGAAACCCCCTCATAGTTCTTAAGGTGCAGCATCTGCCGCTTGTCTTTTTCTTCCACCATGAAGTTGTAGTAGCAGTGCAGATCCAACTGACTTGAAAGCTTGCTGAACAGGTTGTGCATGAGTGCCAACGGTTGCTCAGTAGCTAGCAAATCACGGGTTGTTTCATACAACAACTGAAAGCGTTCATCTACCTGCCGCTGCGCAGTTTTGTCCTGTAGGATCTTGACAAATCCTTGCAGGTTGCCCGCTTCATCTCGCAACTGCATCATGGTTCCGCTGGCCCAAAAGCGGCTGCCGTCTTTGCGGACATGCCAACGTTCATCTTCTGCACGGCCCTGTGTAATGGTGGTCTGCTTTTCCCATTCAGCTTGGTTCCGCGCGAGATCTTCAGGCGTAAAGATCATGTCACCATTGCAGCCAATGGCCTCGGCTTCTGTGTGCCCTAAGACCCTTTGTGCTCCGGAGTTCCAACTGGTAATAGTGCCATCGAGATCGAGCGTGAAAATTGCATAATCCTTCGCACTCTCAATAATAAGCCGGAGCCGAGATTCACTTTGACGGAGCGCCTCCTCTGCACGGCTGCGCTCAACCCGGTTCCAAATGCGAATCGAAAGCTCACGGATGAGTTCAACTTCAGCGCTATGCCAAGGGTAAGGCTGTTGATGATAAACCCCTAGACTACACTTCCACTCGTTGTTCCGAGTTAGAGGGACATTAATAAACGAACCAATCTTTAAGGCAGAAAATTGCGCTTGATCAGCGATATAAGAATCGGTGGCAACATCACGAACTACAATGGTTCGCCCCGCTTTAGCTGCTGTTACAAACTGGCTAGAAACAAACTTAGAAATTGGATAAGTGCCAACTAATCCAGGGACACCCTCCTGGTGCCAATCGTAATTAATGACAGCTTCTTCCGCCCATTCATTAATTTCGATGAAAGCACACAAAGACGTCTGGAAATAGCGGTTCATTTGGCTGCCGACTGCCTGCATAATTTCGCTGATGCCCACGGCGTTAACCAAGTCTTGACTAACGGCAGCAAGAAATTCGGCGTGCAACTCTGCTCGTTTGCGTTCGTCCTCAGCGCGCTTGCGATCGCTCAGATCAATTGTGACGGCTAGCACCGCTCGTGGCTGACCTTGCTCATCGTCAAGACGGGTAAGGTTGCTGTTTGCCCAAACGGTGGTTCCGTCTGCGCGGAGGTAGCGCTTGTCAATTGAGACGGGTTCTCCGGTTTGGATCAGTTGCTCTAAAGCTTCTTGCGTCAGGTTGATGTCGTCTGGGTGTGTGAGATCAAGCACACTCGATGTGAGCAGTTTCTCACGCGACTGTCCCAGCATCTTGCAAAGCTCGGCATTAACCCGTTGGAATCGTCCTTCCAGACTAATTTCCGAAAGCCCAGCGGCAGCTTGAGAGAAAATCGCAGACCAGCGTTTCTCGTTCTCCCGCAGGCTGACTCGAACTTCCTGCTCTCTCTGCAATAAAGCTTCAGCCGCTCGTCGCTGATACATGCTC
>DATNQF010000117.1:0-30948 GCA_036702855.1 Trichocoleus sp.
CTACGGCCTCGTCATTCTCAACGTTCTGATTTTTCTGTACGAGATAACTCTGCCGCCGGATCAGCTTGCGCAGTTTTTTGATACCTGGGCAATTGTGCCTGCTGAACTGACGGCTAGTCTTTCGGGCCAAGCATCAGGCCCGAATGCAGAATGGCTGACGCTGTTTACATCCCAGTTTTTGCACGGAGGCTTTCTGCATATAGCTGGCAACATGCTCTATCTCTGGGTATTTGGCAACAACATTGAGGACCAACTCGGGTCTTTCCGCTTCACGATTTTCTATCTGGGTTGCGGCGCTTTGGCGGCTCTGGCCCAATGGTTTGTCGCCCCGGGTTCTACGGTGCCGACGCTGGGGGCTAGTGGTGCGATCGCAGGGGTCATGGGAGCTTATATTCTGCGCTTTCCCCGAGCCAGAATTCTCACCCTAATTCCGCTGTTCATTCTGCTGACGACTATCCGAATTCCCGCCATTCTCTTTCTAGGGTTTTGGTTTGTCCAGCAAGCCTTGTATGGCCTGATGAGCCTAGGAACAGATGTCAATTTAGGAACCGGAGGCGTGGCTTACTGGGCCCATGCAGGCGGTTTTGTTTTCGGCGTTATTCTAGGCCCTCTCCTGGGACTAATGCGTCCCAAGCCCTCTTCTGGAAGATTTTAGAGCTGCGGCTCAAGACCTCGAACTCACTTCTCGCCTTTAAAACAGTTTGTGGAGGTGCAGTACACTGCACCTCCACAAACTGTCTCAGATTGGCTCTTTTCGAGTAAGCCTTAGAATCCCTGACGGGAAACCAGTTTCTCAAAGTGAGCCTGAGTGTTATGCAGCATTGTTTCGCGACGATCACCCTTGCTGTTTAGGGTAGGCACCAGATTACGGGCCTGCAAAGCCATATGTAGCTGAAGGTGAGCGACGTACTCACTGAAGTCTTCCCGTGTCGTTGCCAGTGATTGCATCGGTTGCGCTGACTGAGCCACGTGACCTCTCCCCGTTTGTAACGTTGTGCAATGGTTTACGTTACTGAAGCTATCACGCCAGCTTAATACCCTGGAAACCCCGCAACGAAGCTTAATGGTTTTTACAAAAGCTGTTTCTTATGAGGGAGGGCAGAAGGGAGAGGGCAGAAGGCACTCACTCCCCCTCTCCCTTCTGCCACCCCGCTCCTTCTTGGCTCCGCCCTCTGCCTTGAATCCCTACCTTCCCCTCTGCCTTCCACCCTCTGCCCTATACCTCCTGCCCTCTGCCCTAAAATAGAAAGCTGTGTCTGCCCTCCCTTCCCTGCACCCTCCATGATCGGTTCGTCTGCCGCCGCTGACGCAAATTTTGATATTCCTGAGCGTCTTGCCAAACACACCGTCCGCTATGCGGATCATCGCTCAGTAGCCTGGGACGAGCTGACTCCGATGATGCAGCACTACGTCTCGATGAAGGAGCAGTACCCTCACGCGCTCCTGTTGTATCGGGTGGGTGACTTTTTCGAGACGTTTTTCCAAGATGCGATCGCAGTTGCCCGTGAACTGGAGCTAGTGCTCACCAGCAAGGAAGCCGGAAAAACCATTGGTCGGGTGCCACTGGCAGGCATTCCCCATCACGCACTGGATCGCTACTGTACGCTGCTGGTCGAGAAAGGCTATGCGATCGCAATTTGCGATCAGGTTGAGGATCCGGCTTTGGCTCAGGGATTGGTTAAGCGGGAGGTGACTCGCGTGATCACGCCAGGAACCGTGCTGGAAGAGGGCATGCTCAGCGCTAGCCGCAACAACTTTCTGGCAGCGGTGGTCATCGCGGGAGAGCATTGGGGGCTGGCCCATGCAGATGTGTCTACTGGAGAATTTCTGACGACCCAAGCGACAGGGCTAGATCAACTGGCTCAAGAACTCATGCGGTTACAGCCTGCCGAAACGCTAGTGCCCACCAACGCACCTGACCTCAGGGCGATGCTGCGTCCCGGCGAGTCTTCCGAGCACTTGCCTACCTGTCTACCACGCCAGTTCTGCTACACATTGCGATCGCAGTCCCCTTTCACCCAAAGCGAAGCCCGCCAACGGCTGCTCCAGCGCTTTCGGGTACGGTCTCTAGAGGGACTGGGATGTGAACATTTGCCCTTGGCAGTCCGCGCGGCTGGGGGACTGCTGGAATATCTAGAGGAAACTCAAAAATCCGTCCTCTCGCCGCTTCAGCCTCTGTGTACCTACACCCTGACGGAATACTTGGTCATTGACCACCAAACCCGCCGTAACTTAGAAATCACCCAAACCGCCCGTGATGGCACCTTTAACGGCTCTTTGCTGTGGGCACTCGATCGGACTGTAACTCCAATGGGCAGTCGCGCCCTGCGCCGCTGGTTACTGCAACCCTTGCTCAAGGTGCAGGGCATTCAGTCCCGCCAGGACACTATTACAGAGCTAGTGCAGGATGGCGGACTGCGTCAAGTGCTTCAGCAGCGGCTCAAGCAGATTTATGACCTGGAACGTTTAGCAGGTCGAGCCGGATCAGGGACGGCCAATGCTAGAGATCTCGTTGCCTTGGCCGATTCCTTTGCCCGCCTGCCAGAGCTAGCCATACTCGTCGCCCAAACTCAATCCCCCTATCTAAAAGCCTTGCAATACGTGCCCCCCGAACTGGAGCAGTTGGGCCAATTGTTGCGATCGCATCTAGTCGAGACTCCACCCCTTTACCTCACAGAGGGCAACCTGATCCGGTCTGGGGTGAATGCCCAGCTGGATGATCTGCGCCAGCAAATCGTCGCTGACCGAGAATGGATTGCTAACTTAGAATCGACCGAGCGCGAACGCACGGGTGTCAGCACACTCAAAGTCGGTTTCACCAAAGCCTTTGGGTACTACATCACAATCTCGCGGGCCAAGGCTGACCAGGCTCCCAGCGATTACATCCGCAAACAAACCCTAACCAACGAAGAACGCTACATCACCCCCGAACTCAAAGAGCGCGAGTCCCGCGTCTTCAACCTAGAATCTGAAATCCACAGTCTGGAATACGAGATTTTCATTCAACTGCGTGACCAAGTTGCAGCCAAAGTCGAACTGATTCGTAAAGTCGCTGCCGCTGTGGCTGCGGCTGATGTACTTTGTGGCTTAGCCGAAGTTGCTGTCTACCAGGGCTACTGCCGCCCCACGATCCAAGCAGATCGGCAGATTGCCATTACCGAAGGCAGGCATCCTGTTGTCGAGCAGCTTTTGCCAGCGGGTTTTTTTGTACCCAACTCAAGCCAACTAGGAAGAGAGGAGGGAGAGGGGAGTGAGGAGAGCAGTGAGGAAAAGCCAGGGTCTCCTGATTTGGTTATCCTGACGGGGCCAAACGCCAGCGGCAAGAGTTGCTACCTGCGGCAGGTGGGTTTAATTCAACTGATGGCCCAAGTAGGAAGTTTTGTCCCCGCAAGAATGGCGCAACTGGGGGTGTGCGATCGCATCTTTACCCGCGTGGGTGCCGTAGATGACCTGGCAACGGGACAATCTACCTTCATGGTGGAGATGAACGAAACTGCGAACATTTTGAACCATGCCACACCGCGATCGCTGGTTCTGCTCGATGAGATTGGCCGAGGTACAGCGACATTCGATGGGCTTTCAATCGCTTGGGCCGTAGCGGAGCACCTAGCCAGCGACATTCAGGCTCGCACAATCTTTGCGACGCACTACCACGAACTCAATGAACTTGCAGGGCTGCTAGGCAACGTGGCTAACTATCAGGTCACAGTGAAAGAACTGCCCGATCAAATTATCTTTTTGCACCAAGTACAACCCGGTGGAGCAGACAAATCTTATGGGATTGAAGCAGGGCGATTAGCAGGGTTGCCACCATCTGTCATCAGCCGTGCTAGAGAAGTAATGCAAGAGATCGAGAAGCACAGCAAGATTGCCGTAGGATTGCGCAAAGGCACCCGTCGTAAGCCTCTAAACAATGGCAAAGCAAAAGAAGCTTCCAACGCTGGAAACAACCCCGATCCAAGTGAACAACTCGATATTTTTAGCGTTTGATATATTTAACCTTCCAATCCCCCGAAGTCTAACCACGGAAGATCTTTGGTAGGGCGCATTGCCTGCGCCCCGTAAAACGTTTGTAGGGATAATCGGTTAAGCTGTCAGGCGTTTAGCCCACCAGTCGAATCTTGCCCATCCGAATATAGTCCAGCACCCGATTGATCTGATTGCGATCGGTTGGTGACAAGGTTGGATCACTCAGAAGAGCTGAGGTTAACCACAGATGATCACGACGGCTCAAAGCGCACTGTTGCATAGCGTGGTCCGTCAGCCGTTGAATAGGAGGATGGTCATTAATGGGAACGACGGATACCATAACTTACTTACCCCAGTTATTACGATTCAAATGACATGGATTAGCAGCGCTTGCTCAGACAGCGTAGTAATCAGAAGGTACAGATAGCGAAGGGGGTCTGTACCTATATCCGTTGCTGTCTCTGCCTAGCTTCATCGTGCCCCCACCTTGAAGCAATGTGCTAACTATTCCAATAAGCTTTGATGAAGTGAATTAAAGCTCCTTTAAAGCTGAGTTAGAAACAGCAAAATTACGGTCTTTTATCTTCAATATGAATATTCATCGTCTCAATGCCCTTTCAGACAACTACATCTTCCTGTTGCATGATTCCAACCGACAGGAAGCTGCCGTTGTTGATCCAGCAGAAGCACTCCCTGTGCTCAATATATTGAATGAGCTAGGGGCTTCTCTAACAGCGATCTTCAACACACACCACCACAGAGATCATGTGGGAGCAAACTTGCACCTACTCCAGCGCTACCCCGAGGCAGTGGTCTATGGGGGAGCCGAAGACCAAGGCAGAATTCCAGGCCAGAGCGTTTTCTTGAAGGAAGGGGATACCGTTCAATTTGCTGGCAGAACGGCGCAGGTACTGTTTGTTCCTGGCCATACCCGTGCACACATTGCGTACTATTTCCCCCCTCAAACGGCGGGTGGCTGGGGAGAGCTCTTTTGTGGAGACACGCTATTTGCAGGAGGATGTGGCCGTCTATTCGAAGGAACCCCTGAGCAGATGGTGAATTCCCTGAGTAAACTTCGCGCCCTACCAGACCAAACGTGCGTCTGGTGCGCCCATGAATACACTCTGAACAATCTTAAATTTGCCCTTACTGTCGATTCGGCCAATCTAGACTTGCAGCAGCGATTTCAGGTGGTACAGGCGGCCCGTCAACGCCAAGAAGCCACCATTCCCTCTACATTGGGCCTAGAAAAAGCAACAAACCCCTTTCTGCGCTGGGACGTGGCTGAATTGAAACAGGCAGTCAATAGTGTTGATCCAATTCAGGCCTTTGCCCGACTGCGGGGCCAAAAAGACCAGTTTTAGCTATCGATAGGCAAAGATATTCCTTTCCTTCATCTGCTTTGGCGGGTTGAGCAGGCCGTTACAATAGCAAACATGACTGATGCAAGTTAGGCGAGTCACTTCCGATGATGCTGAAATCAACGACGCGACACATCCACATCTACACGGCAGAGGTTCAAAACAATGAACTGGTTGACAACGAAGAGCTCTTGACCTTGGATGTCGATCCTGACAACGAGTTTAACTGGTCTGATGAAGCTCTAAAGAAGGTTTACCAGGAGTTTGATCGACTGGTGGAAGCATCGGCAGGAGCAGACCTAACAGACTACAACCTGCGACGTATCGGGTCTGACCTAGAGTATTTCGTGAAGAAGCTGCTACAAGCAGGTGAAATTAGCTATAACCTCAAGAGCCGCGCTTTGAATTACAGTATGGGACTCCCCCAAGTGGTGGCTGATGGATCGGCTGCTTCCTAGGGAGTGAAGTATCCTTAATGTGCAGTCGCCTAAGCCTAAGTTGTGATCCAATGTCCTAATCCCGCCTGTCAAACGGACAACGCCATTGGCGAGTCAGTTTGCTATGTTTGTCAATCCCCTCTAGTGCGCCGCTTTTTGTGGGTGGTCGGCGAGGGTGGGCTTGAAGGTGCTATCGGGACAGTTCTCCATGATCGCTTTCAGGTTTGGGGCGATCGCATCTTGCTCGATACCCAACCAGCTCTGTCATTACCTCCCCTAACGTATCTTCCCCCGGCGGCAGTGCCCTACCTTAGGCTAGCGGCACTGCCGCTCCACGTTCCCCGGCCGTACACTGCGCTACCAGGCCGAGGGGGGTCAGCCTCGCTCCTCCTTCTAGAAGATGCCCCTCTGTCAGTATCTTTAGGGGAAGAGGGCCAATTAGCAGTGAACCCTCTGCCCAGCTTAAGCAGCCAATGGGCACAGGCTACACCCCTGCGTCAGCTAAACTGGTTGCGACAAATCGCCTCATTGTGGACCCCTCTCAGTCAAGAGGGGGTTCAGGCAAGCTTGCTGGTGCCCGACTTTGTGCGGGTAGACGGCTCCGTTCTGAGGCTACTGTCTCTGCATTCAGCCAGTGAGAACGAACCAACCCTAGTCGATCTAGGACGGCAGTGGCAGACACTAGTCCCCACGGCACACCCTGCTGTACGAGCCTACCTAACCACGCTCTCCGAACAACTTTTCAACGGATCACTTCAGGCTTTGCCTGACCTGGTTGGGGCTTTAGAGCAGGCGGTTGAAACGCTGTTTCAGGCTCAGCCTGTGCAGATTCAGACGGCAACCTATACCGATCAAGGTCCGACTCGTTCGCGCAACGAGGATGCTTGCCACCCCCCCAGCGGAACAACCACTCAAGGTCTGATTCAGGGCAGCCAGTTGCCCACGACCCTGACACCCTTAGTCGTGGTCTGTGATGGCATTGGCGGACATGAAAGTGGGGACGTGGCCTCTCATTTAGCCATTGAAAAAATACAGCAGACCCTATCACCGCTATCGCAGCAACCTCATTTGTCTCCCGCAACGGTGACAGCCCGCATCCAAGAGGCAATTACCATTGCCAACGATGCCATTTCCCAACGCAACGATCAGGAGAATCGTCAAGCGCGTGGGCGGATGGGGACCACTCTGGTGGTTGCCTTGATGTATCCGCCATACCTCTTTATTGCCCATTTAGGGGACAGCCGCGCTTACCGCATCAGCGCTCAAAACCACTGCCAAATCAGCTTGGACGATGATGTCGCTGCCCGTGAAACCCGCTTAGGTTATTCGTTTTATCGCGAGGCACTACAGTCTCCCAGTTCGGGATCTCTCGTACAGGCCTTGGGAATCGGCGAGTCGGCCTACCTGTACCCAACGGTGCAGCACTTCCTGCTGGATGATGACAGTCTATTTCTGCTCTGCTCAGATGGGCTAAGTGACTACGAACGGGTTGACGCGCTTTGGCTTTCGTCGATCCGGCCTGCGGTGATGGGTCATGTGCCCCTAGGTGAAACGGGCCAACGACTGATTATGTTGGCCAATACCTACAACGGTCATGACAACGTTACGGTAGGGCTGATTTCCCTCAGTCCCCAAGCAGCGCAGACATTCCCTGCCCTGCCAGCAACGAGCCCGGCAGAGCGTCCGTCGCCTCCCACCGGCTTGAGCAATGCCGGAACTGCTGTCCTTGAGCAACCGACAGTTCTCCAGGCATCCGACAAAACGGTGCTGCAAGTACCAACAGCCACCGTCAAGCGGCGCTCCCGTAAGCCGTGGCTAGGCTGTGGGATTGGGCTTGCGATCGCACTTCCTGTGCTGGCTGCATCAGCTTGGTGGGCCCACCAAATCCTGAACCCAGCACAACCAATGAAATCAATGGGGCTCGGTCGATTTCGCTCAGTCCCCCCTTTTCGGCTTGGGGAGTCTTCCCCAAATGAGGTAAATGCGGTCACTGCGGGTTCCTTTTGGCAGGTAAACAGCTCTACCGCCACACCTACAAGCCCTAATGGGGCAGGGCCATTGACCCTCCAGCCTGTTCCCGAATCTCCAGACCCTGCCGCCGTGCAGAAGAATGCACCGCTGCTTCCGGTAGGCAGTATCCTGAAAGTTATCAGCCGCCGTGTAACACCAGAGCAAACCTCCTGGGTGCTGCTTCAAATCTGTTCCCTGTCCTCGGAGTTGTCCCCAATTGACGCTCCCCAGGAAACAGACACCAGTGCGCTACCAGAACCCTCGACTGCACCCTCACCTACTCCAGCCCCTCAGCTTGCCCAACCGGGCAGTGAGGGATGGATTCTAGAGCCTCAATTTACGTCGGCAGCAACGGTAGTGCGCAATATCACACCTACACAACAGGGTGGTTGTCCTTAGCCAGTTTGCCCTTGTTCTGCTTTGATTTCACTCGCCCCCCGGTGATCCTCCAGTGTGCCCATGTCTTCATCCGAGTTTCTTTGCCTGCGTCTAGCGGTCGTCCGTTTGGCCACAACTGAGCCGAATCACTACGCTATTTGGGTCGTGCAGAGTCCGTTTCCGGGGGGATACAATCACCATGACCGCATCTTGGATGAACGGCTCACTCAAATTTGGCAAAGCTGGCAGGAGTTTTTTTCACTGCGGGGATTACCTCAGGTGCCCCATGTGCCCTCGGCGTATGTCCCTCAGTTTTTGTTGGAAGAGAGCCTAAATGCTGTCATCCCGCCCAGCGAGAATACAGGTAACTACACTAGTCGCTTGATGCAGGGGTTGGCGGTAGCGTTGCACCAATGGTTGTTTAGCGGTCCCATCGAGCAAAGTCTTGAACGGAGCTTGGGCATAGCGATGGGGCAAACTCGTCCCTTGCACGTTCGACTAGAAGTACGGGATCCGGACTTGATCAATCTGCCGTGGGAAATTATGCAGCCCCAGCCGGGACGGCCTGCTATTGCCCTAGGCCAGCAAATGCTGTTTAGCCGAACCACCAGCGCTGTTGATCCGCTGCCGCCGCTGGAGTTAGATGAAAGCCTTCGGATCTTGCTGGTGCTGGGCAGCGACGAAGGCCCCAGCGAAAGTGAAACACCGAATACAGTGAACCGGACGCCTGTACTGCGGCTCCATGAAGAGGCTCGGGCACTGAAGGAACTGCTGGAGCAGGGCACCTCGGGAATTGGTCGTCGCGGAATGGAAAAGGTGCTCTGCCAAGTGCATACGCTAGTAGAACCCGATCCGGCGACAGTCATTCGCGAGCTTGAGACTCGCCGCTACAACATCTTTTTCTATGCAGGGCATGGTGTACCTGCCCCCGATGGAGGTCTGCTCTTTTTGCAGCCAGACGCGCCCTTAAACGGAACAGAACTGGCTCAGGTATTGACCCGCTGTCGCGTTAAGCTGGCTGTTTTTAATACCTGCTGGGGGGCCCAACCTGACCAGCGCAATCAGGCTACCATTCCTCGCAGTAGCTTGGCGGAGGTGTTGTTGCACCATGGCGTACCTGCTGTCCTAGCTATGCGCGACTCGATCGCCGACGAGGAAGCACTGAGCTTCATTCAGGTCTTTGCGCAGTCGCTGGCAGAAAATCATCCGGTCGAACAGGCAGTTGCGATCGCACGTCAACACCTACTAACCCTTTACCGCTTTAATCACTCTGCCTGGACGCTCCCTGTCCTCTATATGCATCCGGACTTTGATGGCGTCATTCTAGAGCCGCCCCGACGAGACGTAACGCGACTTCCGGGGGAAGAGAGCAAGCTTAGGCGCATGGCAGTCATTCGTTCTGTGGAAGATCCCAGCAAGATCTGGCCTATCTATGGAGGGGTGATGCAAGTAGGGCGTTTACCTGATAATGACTTGGTGATTGCTGAACCTTGGGTGTCGGGGCAACATGCGGAGATTTTCTGCCGCAATGTTTTAGTTGGCAACCAAACTCAGCCAACCTATTTCCTAAAAGACTTCTCGCGCTTTGGGACCTATTGCTACCAGCATGGCAATTGGCAGCACGTCCACCGTCAGGAAGTTCCCCTGAACCTAGGCACTCAGCTCTGTTTCGGCAGTCCTGAAGGACGGCTTTTGGAGTTCATTTTGGAAGGAGGCGGAGTCTAAGGACTTCCCCCAGCCAACAATTTAGAGTAAATATACCTACGTAATAAGACGTAACTTAATTTCCTTGTGCGGAATGGGAAATACCCCTTCTGTAGCTATGGGTGTCCGAATCTAAAGCATCAGTGCATCTTACAATCACCTGCAATGACTAACGAATCCCGTCCCTCTAACTCTCCCTCTGACAAGCAAATGAACGCCGAACTCGAACTGTTGCACAGCATTTTAGACCCTAACCCTTGCTACCCCTGGAATCCCTACACGCCAGAAGGTGAGGACTATTTAGCAGCGTTAGAGGCACAGTGGGATGAATCGGGGACGACTGATGCGATCTCAGCGGGATGGCAAGCCCTCTCCACTCAGCTTGACTCGCTGTGGCCTACCCAACCTGTAGACCGAATTGCAGCCCTAGTGAAGGTTCTGTCCCAGCAATTTTCGGCAGCGATTCCAGAAGATGTGCTGGGCAGCTTAGCCAGACAGGCTATTACCCTCGTCAACAGTGGCCGCCCTTTGATGGAGCAACTGGTGCAGTCTGTTCAATGTGTTGTCACGGGTTGGGACACTGAAGATCTCGAAGTGCTAGCCCGTCCGCTTGCCTTCTCTCTCCGAGATGGCCGAGGCGATATTTTAAGCTTGTATGTGCGCTCCTCCCATCCGGTGGATTGGGAAACGTTATCAGAACTGGAAAAAGCTCGTTTAAGTTTAGCGATCGCATCCGTTGCCTTGAGACAAGCTCAAGAGTTGGAATAAGCTTTTATTCATTATTCATTGGCCTATTGCTGCCATTCATTAGAGGCGGCTGGCTTTTCCTCAAGTGGCAGGGTGGCAGGCAAGGGTTGGTTGGGAACAGCGTTGCCAGGAATTGTAATTTCTTCTTGCGGAGGGGGCGCTAGCCGTTGAATCTGCTCCCTGAAGTAGTCCTGCCGATGCTGCAAGTGAGTTGCCAGAACCAGCCCTTCTCGAAATGCGTTCACTGCCTGATCGGGTTGACCTAATTGTTCATAGGTCTGCCCAAGCTGGTCGAAGCTGTCCATTGCCCCATAGCCATCGTAGGACTTTCGCTCTACTAGCAAGCGCTGCTGATAAAGGTACAAGACGTCTTCCAGTCGATTGAGGGAGCGGTAGAGCCGGGCAAGTTCCTCAATGACTTGACTGGCCACGTCAAACTGCTCCAGCGTAATTGCATTGGTGTAGCTAGCCTGGTAGTACCGAGAGGCCGCATCTGAATTGTTGAGCACTTCATAGTTACGGGCCATGGCCCGTTGCAGTCCTGGCACAGGATCTCTAAGCGCTTGCGCTTCGTAGAGAGCCATGAGTTCTTGCTGAGTTGAGATCGCAGGTTCAAACTGTCGCGCCTGCTCATAATTGCGGATTGCCTGCTGTAAATACAGCATCGTTGCGGCTTGCCCCTGCTGGTCTTGCACCAGTAGAGCAAGTTGGCGGTAAGTCGTGGCGGCATCTGCGAACTTAAACCATTGACGCTGAAGTTGGCCTACCGACTCTAGATAGAGCAGGTGCCGGAGAGACTCCCCCTCTGCCAAAGCGAGTTCGGAGAGCTGTTGGTAGATTGCGATCGCATCTTCCGGCGCGCCTAAAATTTCAAACCCAGTAGCCGTCTCTTGCAGCAACTCTTGATTAAGCGGTTGAGCCGCTTTTATCTGGTCGCGCACAACCCGCAAACGTGCAGTCAAAAGCTGAACCTCTTGGGTTCGGCCTGACGTCCAAGCTTGTTGTCCCACCCGTTGAATAGCGGTTAGCTCCTGAGATGTACCCAGCAGCCTGCGCAGCCGCACCTCCCGAATCCAAAGATCGAATGCCTCGTCTGCCTGCCCTAGTTGAAAGAGGTTGGCAGCTTGAGCATTGAGGGCATTTAGGTCGGCCTCTAATTGTGCTTCTTCTAGCGGGCTCAGTGGTCGAGGAATGGACGGCATCGGCAGCAGGGGATCGCGAGGCCGATCTAATAGAGGATCAGCCAGAAAAGGGTCGCGCACTTCAGGCCGCAGAGCTTGGGCCAGGGAAGCCGTTGGGTGCAGCAACAGGCAAAGCGCTACGATGCCACTGCCGATCCATTGGTTGATTTGTCGCTGTTGCCTCATACCCCGATCCCGTTGCAAACCGTTACCCACCGCATTGTTTCCCGATCATAGTTCTTAAGTGTGACAACCCTTTAACATCTGGGGTTCCTGCCCATTTAGCAGCCCGGATTACTGTAACCTAGAGATCTTGTGTGCTGCGTCCTTTGTCAAAAAGGCTGAAGTTTAGCAACGAACGTTAACGCATCGTCTCGTATCGTATGGTTCTCTCTACCTCGACCGCTGCTTCCACCCCGACCCGCACGATTCGCATTGTCTCTCGGAAGAGTCAACTGGCGTTAATCCAAACCCATTGGGTACGCGATGAACTGCAAAAGCATTTCCCCGACTTCACCTTTGAAGTACAGACAATGGACACCCAAGGCGACAAGGTGCTGGACGTGTCTCTCTCGAAGATCGGCGACAAGGGGCTGTTCACCCAAGAGCTAGAAGACACTATGCTCCGGGGTGATACAGATTTTGCTGTGCACTCCCTCAAGGATCTGCCCACCCGCTTGCCCCAAGGGCTCATGCTGGGCTGCATCACCGAGCGGGAAGACCCCGCTGATGCGCTGGTCGTCCATGAAAAGCACAAGGATAAAACCCTGGCGACTCTGCCGGAAGGAGCCGTAATTGGCACCTCTTCGCTGCGACGCTTGGCCCAACTGCGCCACCACTATCCCCACCTTGCTTTCAAAGACATTCGCGGCAACCTCAATACCCGGTTGAAAAAGCTCGATGACGGCGGCTACGATGCCATCATTTTGGCAGCGGCAGGGCTGAACCGGATGGACATGAGCGATCGCATCCACGAGATTCTTCCCTCGGAGATTTCCCTTCACGCTGTAGGCCAAGGCGCGCTGGGCATTGAATGTCGCGAAGGGGATGAAGAAATTCTCTCCATCCTCAGCGTGCTTTCCCATGCCCCCACGACTGCCCGTTGCCTAGCAGAGCGAGCCTTTTTGCGGGAGCTAGAAGGCGGTTGCCAGGTGCCCATCGGCGTCAATACCGTACTGGAAGGGGATACCCTGACGCTGACGGGTGTGGTGGCTAGCCTAGACGGTCAGCGCCTAGTGAAAAACTCAGTCCAGGGTGCGGCAAGTGAAGCCGAAGACCTCGGCACCCGTTTAGCAAAGCAACTCCGAGCCGAAGGAGCACAGCCCATCCTAGACGAAATTCTAGCCCTCAATCGCGCCTAACCGCAGACACTTGTACGTAGGCTAAGCCTACGTACGAGGTTGACAAACTAAATTTGGAAGAAATCTACCAAATTTCTCTTTAGGGAGTAGCAAGAAAGGGAAGATGCCTGACACACTTCTCTTCGAGCGACTCCCTTTTTAGCATGGACAATTCTAGCCCTGAATCGACGGATGCTTTGGCCCCAAACCCTATTGAACTGACTCCGGCAGTTCTACAACGGGTGCAAGAGGGAGTCGATGCGGCCCGACATCCAGAGGTGCGCCGACATATTGAGGAAGCTCTGGCGGAAATTGGTGCGATCGCAGAAGGTCAGCAAGACCCAAGAGTCAGCGGATCTTTCCGGCGCTGGGTGATGCGCCGTCTGCTCAAGGCCCTATTTCGCATTCGGATTGAGTACCCGGAGCGCATTCCGCGAGAGCCAGTGATTTTGACCGGAAACCACTTAGGCCACATCGACCCATTTCTGATTCTGGCTGTAGTGCCGCCCAAGCCCTACTACTACATCCTGGGCGATGCCCGCACCCTATATAACCAAACTTGGAAACGCTGGGTAATCGGCTGGGCTGGAGGCGTTATTCCCCTAGAGCGCTGGTGGAAGGAAGAAATCGCCGTTATTGCAGCCGCCAAAGCCGGACGGGAGGAGTTGCACCCCCTGGCAACGTCAATTGAGCAAGACGTGCCCAACGGCAGTTCGATTCAACAGTTGCGGCAAATCGATGAATCTATTCAAGCTATTTTGAAGCGGGGCGATTCGATTTTGCTATTTCCCGAAGGCAGGTTGGGGGAGCAGGAAGGACACCTGCACCTGCCGCTAAAGCGAGGCACTGTGATCTATGCCCTACGATCGGGCGCACCTATCGTACCCGTTGCCCTAATCGGCACCCAGAATTTGTATTTCCGCAAAGTACTGACGCTGCGCTTTGGCGAACCGCTGTACTTGGGTCAGAGCAAACGCCCCAAGCGACAGGAGATCGATGCTGCTTTGGCGCAGGTCGAAAAGGCACTAGTAGACTTACTGCCAAAAGACTACCAGGAGCCTGATGGCCCTAAGCTTTTTCAAGGATGGCTGAATCATCTTTTCTGGTAGTTGGAGCTTGTTTGGTGAGGCAACCGTATTCGGTTGGATCGGTGTAGAAACCGTTGGGCTTCTCTGGTAAGCCACACCTGTGCTTTGCGCTGCAATTTGTCACGATAAGGGTGTGAAGGTCAGAGGCAACATCAATGAGAAAACGGCTGTTGGGTGAGGCATTTCATAACTGGTATCGCAACATTATTCGTCATCCTAAATGGCGCTGGTGGGTGTTACTGGGCACCCTGTTTTATCTAATCAGCCCCATTGATATTTCCCCCGATTTCATCCCAGCAATTGGTTGGATTGATGATGGCTTAATCGCTACACTGGCTGTCACCGAATTAAGTCAAATTCTGTTAGAAAGCCGCCGTCGTCTCAGCGACAAAGCAGAGACGGTTCAAGCTGATGAAGTAACTGGAACCGTAATTGACGTCCCTGCGATTACGGTTGGCTAGGTCTTTTCTAAATTCGCTTTTTGCACACAGTATTTCACCTAAACACTATTCGCCTGAGAGGAGGCTTCCTATGACGACTTCCGTAAAAGAGCAGCTTGGCACCGACTGGCAAAAGACTCAAGCAGTGAGTGCTCAGCGATTCTCTCGCATTCAAAAAATTGTGAAAGCCGCTGCCTCTGAGGCTTTTTCTGAGTTCAAAATTGGGGCGACAGAAGTACGAGGACTCAGCCACAAGACCCTGGCGAACCTGGTGGCTTACTTAAAGGCGCAAGATGCGATCGCATCTCCCCAAGCTACTCCTGCTAGCAGTGTTACTTTGATTGAAGGTGAAGTCGCTGAAGTGGACGAAAAGGCACTGCCTACCTGGCGACAACTGCTTGTGGAGTTGTTTGGTCTGGCGCGGGAGCGACGAGCTGAGTGGCTGCAAGTGCTACGGGAGCAGGTCAAGCGTTACCCAAGAAAGCTTGATCAAGACCTGACGGTGGAATACGGCGATCGCTATCAGCGAGTGAAGGACCAGTTCAAGAAAGCGCAGGCTCGCTATCAATCGGTTACAAGTCCGGTAAAAGCAGAAGCGCCTGCTAAACCTGTTGAGGTTGAAGTTTTAGAAGACTAGCCCTTTGAGCTTAAACAAGGCAGAATTGATGGTTAACTGGTTTTCTTAAACTGGTTTCCTTGAGGGAAGGGTGCAGACCAGGTCTGCACCCTTTTTATTTACGGCTGATCAGCGCTAAACCAGTGCCCCCCCGCAGCTCGAACCAGAGCCAGCGGTGCAACCGTAGCAGTAGGGGCGAGTCTGGACTTCTGCTAAAACATCTAAAGATCCGGCTTCAATCAGCTTGGCAACGGTTAAGGCCTCTCCACTAGGCAACCGCGAGGGCACGTTCTCCATTTGATTGAAGTCGCAGTCGTAGAGGTTGCCCAAGTAGTCTACCGAGAGCTGATCTCGACACATCAGGTTCTCAACAGTGCCACCGTTGTAATTTGATTCTAGAAATTGCAGGTAGGGCCAGTACAGGTTGTGGGATGACAGATAGTTTTTGACCCGACCAATAGGCAGGTTGGTAATCGTAAACAGGTTGTTAAAGACAATTCCGAAGTGCTCTTCTAGATAGGCTTTATAGTCCTGCTGAAGCTTCTTTTGGTCAGGGGTGAGAGAGAACTTGTCGGTGCGAGGAACTTGGGGGTTGTAGACGAGATCAATTATCAGGGCTGGATCCTGACCATAACCTAGGGCATTTAAACGCTTAAGGGCTTCTACAGACGCGTTATACACCCCTGCACCCCGCTGGCGATCGACGTTGTCTTCCAGATAGCAGGGCATGGAGGCCACAACACGTAGCTGATGCTGAGCAAAGTAGTCTGGCAAATCTTCAAACCCAGGCTCAAAGAAAATGGTGAGATTAGAGCGCACAATCACCGCTTTTCCTGTCTGCCGTGCGGCCTCTACAATGGGCCGAAATCCATAGTTCATCTCCGGTGCGCCCCCGGTCAAATCGACTGTTTGAATCTGGGGAAATCGCTGAATGACTTCAATCAATTGCTCACACACTTCGGGCGACAGTTCCTCAGTGCGCTTGGGGCCAGCTTCCACGTGGCAGTGGGTACAGGCTAGATTACATCGCCGTCCCAAGTTGATTTGCAATGTGGTGATTGGCTGCTTGGTAAGAGGAGTCTCTAGCTTGGCCGCAAATGGCGTGATGCGCTGAGTTACTGCATTGCCTGGCGCAGAGGGTTGAGCAGGAGATTGAACCATAGTCATTTAGTTTTGGGGAGAGCTTATTCTATTAGACATTACCTGTCTGGGAACGGGCTGAGAGTAAGCCTTAGGGAAGACAAAGATTCCCTTAAATGGAGTTTGTAGCCCGGTTTCATAGAGCCGCACAAAAGGCCTCTAGCAGTCCGGCAACTACGCTGGGATGTTCGAGATGGGCTAATACTCCCGCATCTGGAATTTCGTAGAAGTGGCGTACCGCTTTGGGATTTAGGCTTGCAAGGCGCTTACCAAACTCAGGGGGGTTAAAGCGCGATCGCATTCCCCACACAAATGCCGTTGGCACCGTCAGTTGCCCCAAGTACAGCGACAGATCAAAGGCAATATCGCCCTTGAGCGAGGCTAGGGCTGAGTATTCTGCGTTGAGTTGCTGCGTGCCCGTCAGGTAGGCCTCGACAATATCGGGGGTAATGCAACTGGGGTCTGCAAATAGAAACGTGGAGAGGAAATTGCTGACAGCAGTTTCATTAGCAGCACCCAGGTTGTAAATCAGCCGATCTAGTCCAGGGATGCCGACCAGTTGGGCAGGCAGGCTAAAGCGATAGTTACGACCAAAGTCGCTGTTGCCCGCTGGGGACACCAAAAAGAGACCTTTGAAGAGATCGGGCCGCTGAATTGCCAGGCGAATAACAACGCCTGCCGTGAGTGAGGAGGCCGCTACCACCGTAGGCTGCTGCACCACCTTTTCCAGCAGCACAGTAATCACCTCGAAATAATCTTCTACTCGATAGCTCCGGGGTGGGTGCGAAGACTGGCCCCAACCGATTAAGTCGGGGGCAATAACGCGGTGAGTGGGGGCAAAGGCAGGATAGAGCTTAGACCACTCAAAAGCCGACGAGCCGCCCCCTAAGCTGTGCAAAAAGACTAAGGTCGGATAATCACTGGGGGCTGCTGGGTCGCGCCAGGGGAAACTAGATGGGGTGTAATAGGCCATCACGCCCAGGGGTGTCTCTACCACTTGCTGGCTAAAGCCCGTCGGCTGAAACTTCAACATAGTGCCTGCCTTTAAACGAACGGGTTACCTTGTCAGTGCCCTTTGATCATACGAGTATCCTTGCGAATGGCTCCACTGGGGGTAAGCAGATGATAGGGTAACGGAGATGCGGTCGGAAGGTAAACAGCGCTATGCGCCAACGAGTCTATTCGGGTTCCCCTTGGGAGGAAAAGGCTGGCTATTGTCGGGCGATGCGAGTCGGCAATCAGATTTTTGTGGCAGGGACAGCCCCCTCAGATGGGAAAGGTGGCACCTTTGCTCCAGGCGATGCCTATGCTCAGACCCGTCGCTGCTTTGAGATTATTCAGGCTGCGCTGGAGGAGTTGGGCAGTGATTTATCTGATGTAGTGCGGACTCGTCTCTACGTCACAGATATGAGCCGTTGGGAGGAGTTTGCTCAAGCGCATCAAGAGTTATTCGGCGACTACCCGCCCGTCAACACAATGGTTGAAATTCCGAAGCTGATCAACCCTGATATGTTGATCGAGGTAGAGGTAGAAGCGCTAGTGGACGAGCCAGAACCGATACAACCGTTGTCTCTAGGACAACCACTCTCCCGACAGCAACCTTCTATTTCCGATCGGCCCATTCGAGCTAACCGCTCTCCGGCTGATATGGATGTAGGCTATTTGGACTAAACTGAATTTTCTTAACGGGAAGTTCTCCTGCAAAACTCTGCTGCAACGTTTTACTGCTAGAGACTTGTATAGCAGCTTAGTTCAAGGTGCCTGGGTAGTTTTCTTCTGAGGAAGCCGACGCCGACGCAAGTATCTTTCAAGTTCCCAACTGATGAAAAGACCCATCAGCAAATGGTAGGGAATTAGCCACAAGATGATGGGATAGATCCAGAAAAGAAACAGTAAATAGAGTAGGGGAGCCAGCCCAACAAGAGAAAGTGCGATCGCACTCATCAGATTAAACAGATAGAACTGCAACACGAAACTCACAGTACTAAACTCCACTGCAATCTGAGGTCGGCGAAGCAGCCGTCTGAGGTAACGATTTTGGAAATAAAAGGAAGTGCTGTTAATGAGCAGGCTAGAAACTAGCAAGATGGGCAAAGAGGCAGTGTAGGAAAAGCCGTCATTGCCATTTCTCGGTTGGTTCCAATACCAAGCCAACACTACGCTGGAAATTCCAGAGAAGAGGATAGCTAGGAAGATGTAGAGCGTCCGAAATCGCTTAAGAATGCCTGTGCGAGTTTGCGGCGAAAGCGGTGATGAGCTTTGCATAAACGATTTGAATTTTCGGGGGACGCAGCACCGCTATCATATCGAGCCAGCTGATGTCTGAATCTTGGAATTTACCTTTAAACGGTCAAGCCGATCTCTTTGAGTTTAGTGGCGATTCGGCCTTTACTTGGCCCGACATCGTTTTCTCTAGCTGGCGCAATGAAGCCTGAACTACCACAGCCCCAGTAAGGAAGCTTATAAATCCTAATTACTCTGATAGTTTCTCATACTAAATTGTTGAGTCTGCTCATAGAAGATTTAATCTAACGTTCGATATAGGCACCGCCATGCAGAACAGTATTAGCATCGATTCATATTCCTTAACATTTTAGGCAGGGCACATGTCATCCCAATTAAATCAAGATCTAGGGGCATTTGAAACACACAAAGACACGCTGTTCGATCGCGTCTTTAGAGACAGCCAAGGCAATATTGTGATTGCTCAGATGCCTAACCTACCCATTTCGATTGGCTTAGTAGCAACTCTTCTCTTATTCATCATTCCAAGTAGCGAAATCCAAACACTGTTAGGATTAGTAGCCTTCGGCACTTTATTTACTTGGGCTTGGCAGGAACTGTTTGATGGGGTTAACTACTTCCGTCGGGGTCTCGGCTTAGTTTCGTTAGTGGGCATCATCACGCTGGTTTTTAAACTCAGCGTGTAGCCTGGTCTTGTCCTACTAGAAGCTTTTGCTTTTTCTCATCAATTTATTCAATGCCCACTCGTACTTAAAGTGGGTGGGCAAATTAGACTTCTAATTCTGACATGGGCACTTTCATGAACTCTGTCCACATTACCAAGCTATAAAACTCTAGCACGGGTCTTTTTACGAATAACAATTGTATTAGCCAGCATATCGCCTAGCCGCTGTCTCTTTTCTGAGAAAATGAATATCCAATCTATAATTCCTAGAAATGCCAATGGAATATTTCGAAGAAAAGACTTAGCAAACGTGCATGGCCTTCCAGTTGTTACGTCTATCACGCAGATGCCCATCATTTGTTTTCCATAGCTTTGCCCACCTTTTAATCCATCTGCACAAAGAATATAGAAAAGAGCGAACAATACACCTAAGAGAAGTGCTATTGCACCGATCGCCTCTGAAATGCTTGAGAGGATTACGGCAAGAATAATGGCGACAAGAGCAACAAAAGAATCAATGAACTGGGCAATCAATCGATCTCCGTGTCCAGCCAGGTCGTGACCAAGCATTGCCATCACTCCAACTCCATTACACTGAATTACTTTTTCACATGATATTTCTACAGTTCTTCTTCAGCGGAAAGCTTTAAGGTCTCTTTTGTAATTGGAACAAGCGATCTATGACAAAAGCTAATTAGTTAGTTTATGAAGTTAAGAGCAACACACAAAGCTTCAATACCTAACGGTTAAGAGTGTAGTAGAGGCAGTCGTAAGCACTAGAAAGCTAGCTTTCGGAGATTGGTCTAGCAGCTCTCGCTTGGGTAAGATTGACAAGTACTTGCCAACTCGTCCTCTAGGAATGGAGTGCGACCAGCAACGTCGCGACCTTAGTTGTGCGGACTGTTGACTGCAGGGCACACTATTTTTGAAGCATTGGCGAGAAAACTGGTCTGCATGGCACCCATTCAACGCAGAGGAACATTAGTTGTCTGGAAAGATGATCGAGGCTTTGGCTTTATTGAGCCAGACGACAATAGCGGACGAGCGTTTCTACACATTTCAGCAGTTTGCTCACCTCAGCGTCGGCCTCAAGAGGGGGATATCATTCTCTATCAGCTCAGTACTGATCAAGATGGAAAACTTCGAGCGTTAAATGCTGCAATTGCTGGGCTAAGTGTCCCAGATACCCCGTCAAAGCCCATTCAGCAGCCTAATCGTACAGGCAGTACCCGTGCCGCTTCTACAACACGCTTGCCTCTGTGGCTAGAAGTGACGCTGCTCTCTGCTTTGCCGCTGATTGGGTCAGTTCACTTTTTGGGTACTATGGCAAATCCCATGCCCTTAATGCTGTACGGAGTAATGAGTCTCATCACGCTGATCGCCTATAGCGAGGACAAATCTCGTGCCGAAGCCCACCGTTGGCGAATTTCCGAAAAAAACTTGCATCTATTAGAACTGACAGGAGGTTGGATCGGAGGGTTCATTGCCCAGAGGCAGATTCGGCATAAGAACCGAAAGACTACTTATCAAGTCGTGTTTTGGGCAATTGTTCTGCTGCATCTTACTTTTTGGGTGATTTGGCTGGCAAATGTTGGTGACTTTAGGGATGCTTTGATGGAGAGCCGTCCCTAGTTACAGGCATCACGAAAGGCTGCGTTGCTGACTTGGGCTAATTCAAACAAGGCAATTCCAAACGCTTCACTTGAAGGGGGTGCAAGTGCCTTGCAAAGCAGTTGCGATCGCACATGTATTTGCCGCGATCATTTTGATATAGCTATCCCCATCGCTGCCCGGTGCACCAATCGAATCGGAGTAGAGTTCTTGGTCAGCCAGCTTCACCCCTGCTTCCTCCGCAACCGTTTGAATTAAGGCTGGATTAATCGTGGTTTCGGCAAAGATGGTAGGCACCCCAATTGATTTGATCGCCTCTACCAGTTTGCTCACGGTTTGAGCGCTGGGTTGCTCCTCGGTGCTAATCCCAATCAAAGTGCCTGCGACTTGAAGACCATAGGCACTGGCGTAATACTGAAAGGCATCGTGGGTGCTCACGAGTTCGCGCTTGTCCTGAGGGATGGTTGCGATTTGATCTTCAGTCCAGCTATCGAGCGCAGTGAGCTTTTCTACCAGCTGGCGCGCATTTTCAGTAAAGCGACTCTCGTTTTCGGGGGAGAGTTCGATCAGGGCATCGCGGATGGCGTTGGTCATTGCGATCGCATTTTGCACATCGCCCCAAACATGGGGGTCAGGACGGGTCTGCCCTTCGTAGCGAAAATCAAGCGGCTTAACCACTTCTCCCACTGCCAAAGCCCGCTCGTTAGCCCCAGCGCTCTCAATCAATTTGATGATGTTGGGTTCTAAGTTGTAACCGTTGTAAAGAATTAAATCCGCTTTCTCAAGCGCAATCGTATCTTGAGGGACAGGCTCATATACATGCGGGTCATCACCTGGATTGAGAATGCTCTTTAGCTCAATTGCATCCCCAGCAACCTGTGTCGTCAAATCCGCCAGGATGGTGCTGGTCGCCACAACTTGTACCTCATCTTCCGCCGAACCAGAAGAGGCGGTGTCACAGCCCCCCAACGATAGGGCAGCCAAAACAATTGCCCCAATCGGAAGACGGAGCACTGACTTGACCATAGACAGTACCGCAAGCAAGGTTGAATGCGTCATATTCTCCCTAGAGATGCAAAATAAAACACCTTCCAAAAGTCGCGTTGCGGTCGTTAATTCCCGTGTAACGCAGGCATAACATCTTTCATAATCGTTTCATTTTTCAGGCTACACTGTAGTTCACTCGCTCTCATAATTGTTTCATTTTTTAAGTTTCTACGCTTCCCCTGGAGCATGCCATGACTGACTCCACTTGGTCTTTCAACCCCAACTCTCGAAGCCTCCACCTGGTTCACTCCACCGAGAGAGCCATCTACCCGATTCAAATTAGTCATGTCAGTGTGCAGTATCGCGAGGTGCAGGCACTAGAAGACGTGACCCTAAAAGTCATGCCAGGTCGCTTAACTGGGCTAATCGGCCCCAATGGCGCAGGTAAAAGCACCCTGATTAAAGCCATGCTGGGTCTAATTCCGGTGAGCGGGGGCGCTGTGCTCTATGGGGATGAGGCCCTGGTTGAAAAGCGCGATCGCATCGCCTACGTTCCCCAGCGCAGTCAGATCGACTGGCTCTATCCAGCTACGGTCTGGGATGTGGTCATGATGGGGCGAGTCCAAAAAACAGGCTGGTTCCGTCGTTTCTCGGCAGTTAGCCGTCGTAAGGCCGAGGCAGCCCTGGATCGAGTTGGCATGCTGGAGTTTCGCAACCGTCCCATTGGGCAATTGTCGGGCGGGCAACAACAGCGGGTTTTCTTAGCACGGTCGCTGGCTCAAGAGGCCGACATTTTCTGTTTTGATGAGCCTTTTGTTGGGGTAGATCAAAAGACCGAGGCGGTTCTATTCCAAATCTTCCGGGAGTTAGCGAGCGCAGGCAAAATCGTGCTGGTAGTGAATCACGACTTGGGCCAATCGATTACCCACTTTGATGATCTCGTCTTGCTCAACCGGGCCGTAGTTGCTAGCGGAACGCGTCAGCAGGTGTTGAATCGAGACAATCTGCAACGCGCCTACGGGGGCCATGTCGATTTCTACGCTGCATAGACCGACATGGACATTCTAAATGCGCTGATTGAACCCCTGCAATACGGTTTTATGCAACGGGCGCTGCTGGTAGCGGTGCTAGTGGGAATCGTTTGTGCAGTTGTGGGCAGCTACTTGATGGTGCAACGGTTGGCGCTGTTGGGGGATGCAATTAGCCACTCGGTTCTGCCGGGACTTGCGATCGCATTCCTCCTAGGAGCCAACATCTTCATGGGAGCCTTCATCGCTGGAATTCTCAGCACCTTAGTAATCGGCTGGATCCGAACACGCAGCCCGATCAAGGAAGATGCGGCAATGGGCATTGTGTTGTCTGCCTTTTTTGCCTTGGGCATTACCTTAATTACCGTTATTCAAAAGAGCAACAAGATCGACCTCAATCACTTTCTATTTGGCAATATCCTCGGCGTTACAGGCAGTGACTTGCGTGACACTGCCATCATCACGGGGATTGTCCTGGTCGTCGTTGTGCTGCTTTATAAAGAACTGCTCTTTTACACCTTCGACCCCCAGGGTTCGGAGGCAGTTGGGTTACCTGTTAACCTGCTGAACTTTGGCCTAATGGCGTTGATCGCGCTCACGGTGGTTGCCAGTCTTAAAGCGGTTGGCGTTGTGCTGGTGTTGTCTCTGCTGATTACACCAGGGGCAACAGCATATTTATTAGTTCCTCGACTGCATCAAGTCATGCTGGTAGGAGCAGGTATTGGCGTCTTCTCCAGCATTAGCGGCATGTACTTGAGCTACTGGTTTAACCTGCCCTCTGGCCCTGCAATCGTGTTGGTAGTCTCAACCCTTTTTACGTTAGCGCTGTTGTTTAGCCCGAGCCACGGCATTCTCACGCGTCCTGCTGGACCAAAACGCTCAAATCCGCTCTGGCGAGAGCTAAAGTCGTTCTTTAAGACATAATTTTAATTCGTGGGCTAATATGGCCGAAGGCAGCTATCCCTTTGGCAGATTTAAAGCACCCACTGTGACCCTGGTTCCCTCCGACAAGCTGAAGACGCAGCGGCGTAAGCCTAAGCTAAAGAAGCCTTCGCTGATTAAACCTGAGCGGACTAGACTTGAGCGAGCTAGACCTGAGCGAACTAAGCTTGGGCGGACTAGACCTGAGCAGATCAAATCTGATTCTGAAACCCCCTCAAGCTACGCTGCACTGCCGATAACAGCCTTTTTGCTGTTATTGCTTGCCTGGTGCATTCAGAATGGATATCTCCCTGATCAAGTTACGCATATTAGGCATCCTCGGCTTACGGGTCATGCCAGTTGGGTAGAGCGCCCCGTCCCCCTAGTTATGCAAGGCGGCGATCCCTACATTCGGGCCTTGATGCGAACGATTTCGGCGTCTGAGTCCAATATCGATCAGCCCTATAGAGTTCTGTATGGGGGAGAACTGGTTGACGACCTCAGTCGCCATCCCGATCTCTGCCTTCCTATCGTGGCGGGTCCCAATATTGGGGATTGCACAACAGCAGCGGGACGATACCAGTTTCTAACTACCACATGGGAAGCTAAAGCGCAGAAATACCATCCCAAACAACCTGGTTGGCTTGGGGGTTGGGGCGACTATAGCTTCAAGCCTGAGTATCAAGATGTTGTGGTGTATCACTGGCTAAGCGATGCTTCGGCTTGGGGAGTCGATATTTCTGAGCTGCTGCGTGAGGGCCGTCTAGATGAGGTGCTGCAAATGCTCTCTGGCACCTGGACGAGCCTTGGCTACGGCATCGAAACCAACAGCATGAGCGGCTACCTGCCAGAAATTTACCAGTCTATGCTGCAAGAAGAACTGCAAAACACTGGAGTAGTCCCCTCTCTACTGCCGGGGCAGTCCTAACGGGTAAACAAAAATAGAAGTAGGGGCGTTTCATTTGCAGAGAGTCCTTGGTGCAGTACCTAGACTCTACCCAAATAACACGCCCCTACAGCGAACGCCGGTTCCACCTACAAGATGTGCATAGAGACGGCATTTATGCCATCCCTATGCAGCAGCAAACGATTAGACTTTGGCAGGAGCCCGCATCCATTCGGTGTGGAAAGAACCAGCCTTGTCTACGCGCTCGTAGGTGTGAGCACCAAAGTAGTCGCGTTGGGCCTGAGTCAAGTTTTGAGGCAGACGGTCGCGACGGTAGCTGTCGAAGTAGTCCAGTGACGCACTGAAGGCGGGCACCGGAACCCCAATCCTCGCAGCCATTGCGATCACTTCACGCCAAGCTTCCTGCCGATCTAGGATTGTCTGCTTAAACTCAGGTGCGAGTAGTAGGTTGGCTAAATCTGCATTCTCATCATAGGCGTGCTTGATCTTGTTCAAGAAACCAGCCCGAATGATGCAGCCGCCTTTCCAGATACGGGCGATTTCACCCAGGTCTAGCCCATAGTTAAACTGCTTGGAAGCAGTGCCAATCAACGCCATGCCCTGAGCATAGGAGCAGATCTTGGAGCAGTAGAGGGCATCGCGGATTTTGTTCACGAAGGCTTTGGTATCGCCATCGAAACGAGCCGAAGGACCATTGAGCTGCTTAGAGGCTGCGACCCGCTCTTCCTTAATAGAAGACATGATGCGGGAGTTGACGGCAGCGGTAATGGTGGGAATGCCTACGCCCATCTCTAGAGCACTCATTACCGTCCAACGACCTGTGCCCTTTTGGCCTGCAGCATCGACAATCAACTCGACTAAGGGCTTGTTTGTCTCTTCATCAATGTTGGTGAAGATATCTGCCGTAATTTCAACCAGGAACGAATTGAGTTCGTCGGTGGTATTCCAATCGGCAAAGACTTCGTGAAGCTGGTTGTGGTTCAGTCCCAGGACGTTTTTCAACAGGTCATAGGCTTCGGCAATGAGCTGCATGTCGCCGTACTCAATGCCGTTGTGCACCATCTTGACGTAGTGGCCAGAGCCACCAGGGCCAATGTAAGTGACGCAGGGGCCGTCATCCACTTGAGCGGCAATCTTAGTCAGAATTGGTTCTAGGGAGTCGTAGGCGGCCTTGGTTCCTCCAGGCATCAGACTGGGGCCGTTGAGCGCACCTTCCTCACCACCGCTTACACCCATGCCGATAAAGCTAAGGCCCGTAGGCTCTAGCTCACGCACGCGACGCTCGGTATCTTCGTAGAGGGAGTTGCCTCCATCGATGATCATGTCGTCGTCTTGCAGCAGGGGCCGCAATTGGGCAATCACAGCATCGACGGGACTGCCTGCTTTGACCATCACTAGAATCCGCCGGGGTCGCTCTAGGGCTCCAACAAATTCTTCTAGGGTGTAGGTTGCTTGAACATTCTTTCCAGGTGCTCTCTCCTGCATAAAGAGCTGGGTCTTCTCAGGGGAGCGATTGTAGACAGCTACAGGGAACCCATTGCGCTCAACGTTAAGCGCTAGGTTTTCACCCATAACGGCCAAGCCAATTACACCAAAACTTTGTGCCATAAGAAATTCTCTCGGTAACTGTGCGAGTGCAGATGGGGGCGTTTGCTTGCAAAAACAGTTACCTCAAAGGTAGTCAACTTTTTTGGCTTGTCGAATCTGTCAAAGGTTTTCTTTAGGCGAAGCGGGTTGAACCGTATCGTGTTCCACCGTTTTGGTTGGGTTGGACGGGTGTTCCGGCCAATATGCAACGAAAATGTAACAATGGGGGCACCGCTTTTAAACAAAAGCATTCTGCCAAATCCTCCTTGGAGAATTGACTATGCCCGACAAAGACTATTCCTGGAAAGGAAGCTGGAATGCAGGCGTTGTGCTGTCACTCCTTGCGATCGCAGGAGCAGCCCTGCTCATTTTCTCTGGCTTCGGCGGATAAATTTCAACTAATTCCAGGCCGACTCCTTAAAAATTTCCAGCTTCCCCAGATATCAAAGGGGACGCAACTACACTCGCTCTGCGATCGCAAAAGCGGTGCGAATGGCTTCGATGCGTTTGCGATTCACACCCAGATCAGACTCGCCCAGACGAGAGGCAGATCGCACTTGAATGACGGGCTCGGCTGGATCAAAGTAAAACTCGACATCATCCACAAAACCCATGAGCTGACTGGTAAATTCAGCGTAGAGGTAATCCTCTGTCTGCTCAATAAGCTCTGTACGGGGTTGAGCTGCAATCACAGCCTTCAGCTTAGCTAGCGCAGTGGCTTTGTCGGTGGTGTAGGCGATGGGTGCGATCGCATGTTCCCCGTCTTGCGCCCCTTGGCTGACGACACAGTTGGGCGAATTGGGACAGGGGGTCAGCTTCCCCGCTTTAACGCCTAAGTCAGTCGGGCGGGTTCCGGCAAAAAATTGACCTAGCCCAGGCAGGGCAGCAACCAACATAGAATTTGCAGAAAGAGCATAGGCGGGCGCAATTTGGCTAAACCAGAGCCCGCTAAGCAGTATAGTAACGAGGGCAAGCTGAGTCAGTTTGCGAAGCATAATGTGAAGCATAAGCGGCTAGGTATAAAGCGGGTTCAAGTTCAAGAAGCAACGTATTTCTAATGGCTGACACGGCATCTGAGCGCGTATTCCCCAATGATGGCAGGAATCTAAGCGAACCGGCAGAAGTTCAGCAGGTAATTGAAACGCTTTGGGCTGATCTTCCAAATCTATTTGAGAAAGACATTACCTACGATATCTACACCCAAGATATCTTTTTCAAAGATCCGGTTAATACCTTCAAAGGCAAGTTCAACTACCGAATCATCTTCTGGACGCTCCGTTTTCACGGTCGCCTGTTTTTCACCCAGCTATTCTTCGATCTACATGAGATAAAGCTAGCTGCTGCTGATCAAATTCGCGCTGATTGGACAGTACGCGGTACCTTGCGGCTTCCCTGGAAAACCCAGCTCTACTTCAACGGCTACTCCATTTACAAGCTGACCCCGGAAACCAAAATCTACGAACACATCGACACCTGGGATCGACCTGCAAGCGAGATTCTACGCCAATTTTTACCCGGTCAAGTCAGGTGACGGGGTCGTGGATATCTAACTTACGTGGGAATCTGAGGCTGATACCTTTGCTGAGCAGCTCTTTTGCCCTCTGCCGTCCCTCCTCCCTTCTGCCTCAACCAAAATCGGCATTAGGATAAAGAGGAAGAATTGGCATCCCCCCAATGACAGCCCTTGCAACAGCGTCTATCCCCTCTTTGCTGCAAGCCCAGCGTGATTTTTTTGCAACTGGCGCAACCAAATCCATCGAGTTTCGAATTGAGCAGCTTAAGCGACTCAAAACAGCCGTACTGAAGCATCAGGACGAGATTATTGCAGCAGCTCAAGCAGATCTGGGCCGCCCCCTTTACGAGGGCTATTTTGAAATTGGTGTGCTGAGCGAGTTGTCGTATATTCTCAAGCACCTAAAGGCTTGGGCAAAACCTAAGCGCGTTGGTTTAGGTCTAGCCCAGAAGCCGGGAACCGCCTGGATTCAGCCAGAGCCCAAAGGTGTGGTGTTGATCATTGGCCCTTGGAACTACCCCTTTCAATTAGTGATCTCGCCGCTCATGGGTGCGATCGCAGCCGGAAACTGCGCCCTAATCAAACCTTCTGAGATTGCGCCCGCTACATCGAAGGTGGTGGCAAAGCTGATTGGAGAAACCTTTGATTCCACCTATGTTGCAGTAGTAGAAGGGGGCGTGGAAACAGCTCAGGAACTACTAGAGCAGAAGTTTGACCACATCTTTTTCACAGGTGGCACTCGCATCGGCAAAGTCGTGATGGCAGCAGCGGCGAAGCACCTCACGCCCGTCACTTTAGAGCTAGGCGGCAAGAGTCCCTGCATTGTCGATTCAGATACGCAGATTGAGATAGCAGCTAGGCGTATCGCTTGGGGCAAATTTGTCAACGCAGGGCAAACCTGTGTGGCTCCCGATTATTTACTGGTGAATGAGCGGGTAAAGCCTGCTCTGATCGAGGCGCTGAAGAAGGCGATACAAGAATTCTATGGGGAGAATCCAGCAGCAAGTCCAGATCTGGCTCGAATTGTGAACGAGCGGCAGTTTGATCGACTCGTTGGCCTGCTCAGTTCAGGGACCCCTGTGTTGGGCGGCCAGTTTAATCGGGAGACCCGCTACATTGCACCGACCCTATTGGATGAAGTGAATTGGGAGGCTCCTGTAATGGAAGACGAAATCTTTGGTCCCCTTCTGCCTATCCTCACCTACTCAACGATTGACGAGGCGATCGCCCGCATCAATGCAGGGCCAAAACCACTCGCGCTGTACTTGTTCACTCAAGATAAAGCGATTGAGGACAAAGTGCTCCAAGCAACATCATCGGGCGGAGTCTGCATTAATGATGTGTTTTTACAGGTGGCAGTGTGGCAGATGCCCTTTGGTGGGGTTGGCGATAGCGGCCTTGGGGCTTATCACGGCAAATTCAGCTTTGAAACCTTCTCGCACCTGAAAAGTATTTTGAAGAAGCCATTCTGGATGGATGGGAGTTGGCGATATGCGCCCTACGCAAAGAAGCTTGACTTCTTAAAGAAGATTATTAATGCCTCTTGAGGTTGTTCCTTCAACTTCCTCCCTTTTACAGATGCTACAGAAACGTGGCATCTGTATTTTGTTTGTGCAAAGACAAACACCACAAGGAACTTGCGGACTCAGCCATCCGTCCGTTAAAGAAATGTGAAAACCTGAAAATAACGCTGTCAGGCAGGGAAACATTGAGTGATTACGTCCAAAATTGCGTCTCTCGCCTCCAAGTCTTATTTTTCATTCACTTTTTCAGTAGATTTCACGTTTTAATAGGGTACTGAGGATGACTCAAGTTATGTGGGCACGCGTTGCACAAACATCTTCTTTAGCAGCCATGATCATGGCTGCTGCGGTTCTGACAGGTTCCTCTGCGATCGCACAAAGCTTACCTAAAGACGCTACAACTCCCAAAGGAAATACCGTCTCTGGGCCAATTCAAGACTTCAACTGGCTTTATGACGAAGCCCTGCTCAAGGATGCCCTCAAGGACGACGACGACGACGGCGATGACGATGACGACAATGAGGGCGGAGAGGTGCAGATGCAACAAAACCGCACCACCACCACTACAACGACCACGACAACTGTCACGCAGGTTCGTTATACCGACCTAACAGCAAACTATTGGGCTAGCGACTTCGTCTATCGTCTCTCTGCAATCAAAGTAGTCAGTGGTTTTCCGGGCGGCATGTTTATGCCCTCCAATAACCTAACTCAGGCTCAGTTTGCGGCAATGGTCACCAAGGCATTCCAACGGCCGCAGGTTCGAGAGGTCGTGACTATTCGCAACCTGTCCCGCAACTACTGGGCCTACCAGTCGATTCAAAGCGCCTACTCCATGGGCTTTATCAATATTTCTAATGGCAACTTTAACCCTAACGCCAGCATGACCCGGCTAGACATGCTGGTACAGTTGGCCAGAGGATTAGGCATCACTCAGGTTTCTGCGGGTCGTTCGGTGGATCAAATCCTGAGTGTCTTCACCGATGCCAACACGATTCCCAGTGAATACCGCGTCATCATTGCTGCGCTAGTTGAGCGAGGCGTTTTGGTGAACTATCCCCAAGTGCGCACACTCAATCTCTTCCAAACCGTGAGTCGGGCTGAGGCTTGTAGCTTTGTCTACCAATCCTTGGTTTACCTGGGCAAGGTAGAAGCGGTTCAATCGGCTTATGTCGTGAATACGACTAACCTTTCGACGACGACAACCAACACGAACACGAACACCAACACGAATACCACTGTAGAGGTAGACGATGACGGTGACGACGATGATGACGACGACGATGACGACGATGACGATGACCAGGGACGTCAACAATGCAACCAAGGCATTGGCAACGGTGCAGAAGGGTGCGATCCCGGCAACTCCCGTCCCCACGGCGGCAGCAATGATGAGGGCGGACGCACTCCTGGCGGACGCAACCGTTAAATCATTGTTTGGCTTAGAGTAAATCGAGCAAAAAGGCATCCTGCTAGGGTGCCTTTTTCGTTGAAAACGGCTTTGTATAACGTTCTAATAAGACACCTTGCAGAAGGACAACTATTTTTTGTA
>DATNQF010000158.1:0-7869 GCA_036702855.1 Trichocoleus sp.
TTTTAGGGGAAGATTGCTATAGCAAATATTATTTCTACTCAACCCACTTCAACCACCAAGCGCTAAGTCCTTCAACCTATTTGATTTTGGGTCGAAGAGGTTCAGGTAAAACTGCACTAACCAAATTTTTCGCCTTCCAGAAAATAATCCAAAACTCCATCGAGATTGATATTGACGAACCTGCTGCCTTTCACGAAGTCATTTCAAAAATTGCTGAGCAAGATTCGCTAAATAGAGACCTGAAAATTCCTCAACTGGTCAAAATTTGGGAATACGTAATTTGGTCTGCAATCTTTTATCAACTCAGAGGCAAAAACTTTAAAATCAACGCCGCTTGCACCTTGAATGGAGAAGAAGGCGTTTCCAAAATCATTCGTTCTTTGCTCCAGTCTTTACTCAGTAAGTATCTGGGCACAGACAACAGCTTGTCTGATGAGTTAGATCGGCTTTTTCAAAGTGCAACCTTTAGAGAGGCCAAAGAAGCCGTTTTAGAAATTGCTCGCAAGAATCCGTTGATTGTTGCTGTTGATACCCTAGAGAAATACTCAATCAACGATGAAAGGCTGATGGTAACAATTGCGGCATTGGTAGAATTTGCCGCTGTGTTTTGCAGAGAATACTCAGCCAAAAAAATCTATATCAAAGTTTTTCTGATGGATGAGATGTTTCCCTATCTCACCGAAGACTATATTTCTAACACCTTAAAGTACGTCAAAAATGAAATTTACTTGCACTGGAAGCCCAAAGATCTGATGCGAATGATCTGCTGGCGCTTATTTCAGTATCTAAAGATCAAAGATCTGCCGAGGAAGACAGAAGACATCGACTGGTCAGACTACCGGGATGTTAAAGCCAAAATCTGGCAACCCTACTTTGGCGAGCATCTTGGCAATGGGGAGGGGATTAACGAAAAAACATTCCCCTATATCTTGCGCCATACTCACTTGCGGCCTAGACAGCTCATCGTTCTGTGCAACTCCATTGCAGAACATGCTCTAACCTTCCAGAACTTTCCGAACTTCTCACCCAAAGACATTATCTCTGGTGTTCAAAACGCAGGAGATTCCTTAGCCAACGAGGTATTCAACGCTTACAGCGCGGTCTACCCAAATGCGGCTAGGATTGCTGATGCTTTATCTGGCATTGCTCCCGTTTTTCAAGCAAAAGAACTCGATAAAAGAGCCCACCAAACAGCTTCTCAATGGCAGGATGATTATTCCCCTTACCGCTTTCGGCAATTTGTAGCCGAGTTAGGCATTGTAGGTCGTGTTCGGCACAAGGATGATGTCAGCGGCGTTATCGAAGCGGACTTTGAATACTTTAAGAAGGGTCGCTTGATCCTTTCTACGGATGATCTTTGTGTGATCCATCCCATGTTTTATACCAAGCTCAATGTCAACCTCAAAGAGAAGCTGTACGTTTATCCCTTCCCCGATCACGAAGAGTTTGTCAGCCTCAATTACAACTAGGCCTTACAAATGCGCATCTTCAGCTTCGGCCCTATGCTCTATTTGGGGCCGAAGTTCGACATCCTCATAAGATTTGCGATCGCACCCTCAGTTCTACTTCCTGACTCCGTCAGAAGCCGAAAAATAACAATTTTCTTTCCCCAGAAAGTAGCCAACGGCAAGATCCCCTTTTACAGTCGGGAGGGTTCCGCTGAAACGAGCTTGACTATTTTTCTGGTTTCAATCATGACACAACTTATTGGCACGCTACTCGTGCTAATTGCGCTTGTAGATATTTATCTGACTGTGCTGTATCCTCGTAGCGGCAAAGGTTGGGTAAGCGTAAGCCTAAGAAGAGGACTGTGGTGTGCATTTCGGCTAATGACATATGTCCAGTTTCTCAAACCTCTAGGATTGCGGCTCCGCCTTGCTAGAAGTGTTCTCTCTTATTCCGGCCCTACCATACTCCTGGCAGTCGTAGCAGTTTGGGTCTTGTTGTTATTGAATGGATTTGCTCTGATATTTTGGAGCGCATTGGGATCCGGGATTCGGGCTAGTGAAGGAGCCACTCCCACGGATTTTATGACTGCTTTTTACTTAAGCGGATACGTCTTAACAACCTTGGGAATGGGAGATATTGTGCCTCAAAATGGAATCTATCGACTGTTGTCGATCTTAGAGGCAGCACTGGGCTTCTCAATTTTTACGTTAACCATTACTTATCTACTGGCTGTCTATTCAGCGTTGACCCAAAGAAACATTTTCGCCCTCAGGCTTCATCACCGCACCGACGGTACTGGAGATGCAGTGGAGATGTTAGCCCGATATGGGCAAGATGGAGACTTCGCAAAAGTTCGTGAGGATATTTCTGGAATGTCCCTGAGCTTATTAACCCTACTAGAGTCACACCATGCGTATCCAGTGGTGCATTATTTTCGTTTCCGGGAAAGCTACTATGCTCTTTCTCGAATTGTCTTAATTGCAATGGACACCGCAACGCTACTCAAAAGTACATTGCATGAAGACCGATATCGCTCGCTAATCAACTGCACAGCCGTTGCAGAATTATCAGGAGGTGGGCTGCATCTGCTGTCAGAGTTAGCTCACTCTTTTTTACCTAGACAAGACTACTGCGAAAGCAGACCCTCAGAACCCCTTTTACGGGAGCGCTATTATGATGCGGTGGCTCGGTTAAAGCAGGAAGGAATTGAGACAACCGCTGATTTAGAAGCAGGCGCAAACTTGTATGTCTCTCTACGTCGGCAATGGGAGCCCTACGTGAGAGCGATCGCACACTATATGGCCTATGACTGGCAGGAGATCGCCCCCCATGAAAAAGACATTGAGCGGAATTTACCAGATCGGGTATTGAGATAGGAAAGCCACTATCCGGTCGTGCTCGATAGTCGTTGCTAGGGGGATGTTTTACAGTGAAAAAGGGATAGTTACGGTTGCGATAGAAACTGTCAGCCTATCTTCCGCCTCTCCGTGGGCTTCCTTGAGCAAATAGCCTGCCATTAACCTTGCTAGAAAATCCTGCCAATCAACATTTATGGTTCTGAAATCGCCCCCGCTGCAAAGCCCCACAACCCGTAAAGCGTGGGCAACTGCGATCGCATCTCCAGCCTCAGAATTTGCTACCACAGCACTACCGATTCTATCGGGGCACATTCCGGCTGGGCTGCACGGCACGCTCTATCGCAATGGGCCTGCTCGCCTAGAGCGTGGTGGAGAGCGGGTTGGTCACTGGTTTGACGGAGATGGTGCTGTTTTGGCGGTGCATCTGAGTGAGACAGGGGCAACAGGCACCTACCGCTATGTCCACTCTGCCGGGTACACCGCAGAAGATGAAGCCGACCAGTTTCTCTACCGAGGGTACGGCACCTTGCCACCAGGACGATTCTGGCAGCGGATGAAGTCCCAGTTTAAGAACGCTGCTAACACATCTGTCCTAGCCCTACCCGATCGACTGCTGGCCCTGTGGGAGGGAGGCTTTCCCCATGCCTTGGATTTAGAAACCCTAGAGACGTTGGGGCCAGATGATTTAGGCAGTCTCGCTGGAGATGAAACTTACTCCGCCCATCCTAAACGCCATGCTCGTACTGGGGACATTTTCAACTGCGGTGTGGTTGCTGGCGCTAATGCCACCCTTAATCTCTATCGCAGCAATGCTTCAGGTCGCATTGTCAAAAAACAAGGTCTGGAGTTAAACGGCATTCCCCTACTCCACGACTTTGTGCTAGCTGATCGCTATCTCGTCTTTTGCGTGCCGCCTGTGCGTATGAACGCCTTGCCAGCGGTGCTGGGCTTGAAAAGCTTCAGCGATGCCCTGATGTGGCAACCCAAATACGGCACTCAAATTTTAGTCGTGGATGCCGATAGCTTTGAGGTGGTGGGCTGGAACCAGGTAGATCCGTGGTTCCAGTGGCACTTTGGCAAGGGCCATCTTGATCGGAACGGTCAAATTGTGCTGGAGGTGGTCGCTTATTCAGACTTTCGCACCAATCAACACCTCAAAGAAGTAGCTAGCGGTAAAACCACTACTTGGTCTCCCAGCCAATTCTGGCGGCTACACATCAACCCACACACAGCCGAGATCAGCGATCGTGAGGTGTTGGTTGATCGCCACTGCGAGTTTCCCGTCGTTGCCTCAGACACCTTTTTCCCCGAAGATGCAGCTACTTTCCTAGCTGTTCATCGGCAGGATGGCAATATGGCGACAGAGTTGTTTGGTGCGATCGCACGTTTTGACCCCAAGACGAACACTTTGACCATGGCCGATGCGGGCGAAAACCGCTATCCCTCCGAGCCCATCTATGCTCCTGATGCCAGCCGAACAGAGCAGGGCTGGATTCTCACCGTCGTCTACGATGGCAATACCGACCGCAGCGAAGTTTGGATCTATGACAGTGCCCATCTTGATCAGGAGCCAATTTGTCGCTTAGGTTTACCCAAAGTGATTCCTCACAGCTTTCATGGCGCTTGGCAGGCGCAGGAATAGTGGCACAAAACAGCTCTACTTTTTAATAGGAGTGAAAGGGTCAACTAGGCCGCTTTTACCTCATCGGTTAGATGACGTCGTTGGCTTAATCAAGCACGATAAAGGGGCTTTCGCGATGAGTAGACCTGCTATTGAAGCTAGGGTTTACGCTGTTGAAGGGGATATCTAGGCACTGCCAACGTCTTCTGGATAACCCTTCTATTGGCCCTTGTATGGACTCCGCTTTGGTATGGATTTTAGCCATGCGCTCTCAAAAAAGAGTGATGCCATCACAGAGGCGTGGGTGTCAGCGCTCAGGCAGGATGAGCAGATTCAAGTTACCGAGGAATTGTCCTATGCTGCCACCCGAGACAGCCTACCTCGTGTGCTAGCGGCTTTGGCAACAGTGCTGTCAAAATCAGAGGACAACGACCTAAAAAGTCTAGTCGACGCCAGCTTAGAACATGGCAAGCTTCGAGCCGATCAGGGATTTGAGCCTGTCGAAATTGCCCGCGAATATCGCTTGCTGCGATCTATCATCTTTTCTGAACTAGAACCTGATTTGTTGAAAGGAACGCCAGCAGAAACCCTACGAGCTGTTCGGCTCATTGACACTGTAATTGATGAGGCTATTGCCCGTTGCTTTGATAGCTACACAGATGGCCGCTTACATGAATTGCGCCAACTTCAAAGTCAATTAGCACTCACCAATCAAGAATTGACGCGGCTCGTTCGAGCGAGCAAAGAAAACCTATCACAGCTAGCGCACGAACTGAAAACACCCTTGACCTCCATTATTGGGTATGCCGATCTCTTCTTACGCCAGCAACGTCAACCTTCTGAAACCCAAGATCTTTCTACTAACCTGGAGAGCATTGAGCGGGTGCTCCACAGTGGTCGGCTGCTCCTACGGCTGATTAATGATGCCCTGGAAATTTCACGCTACGATGCCGGAAAGCTGAACCCACAACTGGTCCCTATCGACGTCCGGCAGGTTATCAACACGGTGGTGGCGATGGTAGCCCCCCTAGCTGAATCCAAGAATTTGTCACTGACTGTAGATTGCGATCGCGCCCCCGATCAGGCAGTCACCGATCCCCTGAGACTTCAGCAAGTCATTACCAACCTGTTGAGCAACGCCATCCGTTACACAGAGTGTGGTTCAATTCACGTTGAATGCGTCACGCTGCCAGAGCAGCAGTGGGGCATTACCATTACAGACAGCGGTATTGGCATCGCGCCCGAAGACCAAGCCAACATCTTTGAGCCCTACTTTCGCGGCAATGAAAATCTAAGTTCTCAAAACTCCGATGGCACAGGACTTGGGCTATCAATTGTCTCCCGACTAACCAAATTACTCCAAGGCGAGATCAAGATGACCTCCCAAACTGGTTCCGGATCGAGTTTCACTATCGTCTTGCCGATCATGCCTCACTCAGAGTTTATTCCAAATTAAATAATTGAATCTCAAGGAAAAATTCATCCATTAAACGCGTTGGCAATTTTCCTATACCAATATCCATCCCCACTAGTTTTTGAGCTATTGCACAACTATTTAGCAGATCACAAAGCAAGCTAATGTGTTGGCTGTAAATGCATTGATGATTCTTAAAACCTAGGGGAAAAAGAATTTTATTGATTCAAAGATGAGATGATTATGAAATATACCTTGCGCTCTCTTCCTTTGAATAACTGTAGATAATTGGTAAGATTTTGCTGTAGTTTTTTAGTAGGGTTCTGGGCATAAATTAAAGCAGAACTCATCTCTTGAGCCAGCGAAATTACCATGTTGACAGCCTTTACTGCCGGTCTTTTGCTCATCACAATCTCAGAGTTGGGTGACAAAACCTTTTTTATCGCGGCAATTCTGGCAATGCGACACCCGCGCCGATGGGTGTTTTTAGGGGCAGTATTGGCTCTGGCCGCGATGACGATTATTTCAGTATTGACGGGTCAGGCCGCAGGACTGTTGCCTGACCATTACGTTAAGGCTGCAGAGGTGACGCTGTTTCTGGGGTTTGGGCTCAAATTGCTATTTGATGCCAGCCATATGTCAGGCAAAGAAACGCTAGAAGATGAGCAAAAAGAAGCCGCAGAGACTTTGGAAGAGTCAGGCGGTTTACCCGCTCTGATCTCACCTTGGTCCATTATGACAAAAGCCTTCTCATTGACCTTTCTCGCTGAGTGGGGCGATCGCACACAGTTAGCGACGATTACGCTAGCTGCGGGAAACAACCCCTTTGGCATTACTATCGGAGCTACGCTAGGCCACACCATCTGTGCTGCGATCGCAGTGGTTTGCGGTGGCATGTTAGCCGGACGTCTCTCTGAAAAGACCCTCACCCTAATTGGCGGTGGACTCTTTATTCTGTTTGGCCTCGTCGCTGCGATCAACATCGCTTAATGCCACTCCTATTGCCGTTTCTGCAACCAGCGTGATAGCTAATACTATCTGCGACACTGAATTGGTTCAGCGTTACTCCAACACGCGCGCTCTACCACATACTTAAGCACTAGATCGCTGCCATAACGGAGTGTGCGGAAGCAATACTTTATGTCTTTGCAAATTTACTCAAAGGTAAGGTTTGAAAAACGCTCATTCGGCTGAGAGCGCCACACAATAGAGGGTAATCTTTGTAGGCCGTACATCTCCCGATAAAAGGCATGCTTAGCGGAAACGTCACCCAGTCTTTTAGCCGACTACCTTTTACCCGATTTGGTGGCTGCTTGGTTGCAAGTTGGCTCTGCTGGGCAACCGGGAGCGAAACCATCGCTTGGGCACGGACAGCTCAGGGATCTGCAACAACGGCACCCCTACCGCCAACTACCCAAGTTCAAAGTTCCTTTCAACTTCGACGGTTCTTTGTCGCCCCTACACAGCTTGCCCAGCGGGCAGAAGGCTCCGGCAACTGGCCTGTTCCCTCCTTTCCAGACACAGTGCCAGAGGCGATCAGCCCTGATGAGACAGGGCTGGTAGACCTTGACCCAAGACCACAATCAAACCTGGGAATTGGGCATCTGCGCCCCGAGGACCTCTCCTTTCAACAAAGCATGAGTCGTGAGTCTAGCGCTTTATCGAATGCAAACTGGCTGCGTGGTGTAGCACTGCCCATTTATGCGCGACCAGGAGATAGGCAGCCTTGGGCCTGGTTGATTAATGGCTGGCTCATTATCGGTCAATCTCAAGCCCTAGCCGTCGGTAAAGATGCAGCCTTTTCCATGCTGCGCACTTACGACGATCTTTACACCTTCCCAGTTATGGAGAGTCGCCCTGACGGCTGGTTTCGGTTCCAGTACACCTCTGCTGGCACAGCCTGGTTACACGTCTCTCATCTCCAGTTAGGGGCAGTTGAGCTAACCTGGGAAACTTGGGAGGAGCACTTTCTGTCAACGGGTTCAGTTGCATATCGCAAACATGGCCTTTCCCAGGCGCTATTCGCC
>DATNQF010000174.1:0-18436 GCA_036702855.1 Trichocoleus sp.
AAATTTGCCTATATCTCGCCCAACGTGACTGCGGTTGCTGGGTTTGCCCCTGCGGAGATGGAAGGACAGGACTTTTCCCCTTATGTGCATCCCAACGATTTGCCACGCTGTGTGGAGGCGCTGCAAACCGTACTTCAAACCGGGGAGCGCGTGTTTAATCTTGAATTTCGCAGTCCCCATAAAGCAGGCTATTGGACGTGGCAGTGTGCAAATCTTTCCCTGTTCCAAGATGCTGATGGGCAGCCGATGTTGCTGGGGGTAACGCGAGACATTAGCGATCGCAAACGCCGAGAAGAACTGCTGCGTCTTATTGTCGAGGGCACTGCGACCTATACCGGAGACGCCTTTTTCCAGTCCTGTGTCCAGTACGTGGTGAGCGTGCTCAACGTTATGGGAGCTTGGATCAGCACGTTTACTGACGAGGATAAAACCCGAGTTCGGACGCTAGCCGTTTGGGGCGACGGTCGCCTAATGGACAACTTCGAGTTTGATCTGTGGGGCACCCCCTGTGAAACGGCGCTCAAAGGACATACCTGTTTCTTTAGTGACAATTTGTCGGATCGCTTTCCTCACGATCCGCACCTGCGTCAGCTTCAGCTTGAGAGCTATCTAGGCGTGCCAATGTTTAGCTCAAGCGGGCAGGTGATTGGGCATGTGGCGGTGATTGACCGTAAGCCAATGGGACCCGATCCAAACCGGGAGCTGATTTTACAAATTTTTGCGGCCCGCGCTGGAGCCGAACTGGAGCGACAGCAGGCTGAAGCGGCTCTACGGCAGCGGGAAGCCGAGTATCGGCTGCTGGTAGAAACAGCCAACTGTGTCATTCTCAAGTGGGATACCCAAGGCACAGTGCTCTATCTTAACGACTACGGCCAGCAGTTTTTTGGCTATGAAGCCAAAGAGATTATCGGGCACAACGTGGTAGGCAAAATTGTGCCCGAAACCGAAACAACGGGGCGAGATCTTGAAATTTTAATGACCAATGTCTGCCAGAACCCAGAAGCATACATGTTCAATGAAAATGAGAACATCTGCAAAGATGGGCGGCGAGTTTGGATTGCTTGGGCCAACAAACCGATTATCAATGAGCAGGGTCAACTGGCTGGCATTCTCTCCATTGGTACAGATGTGACGGAGCGGCGACGGCTCGAAGAAGACCTACGCCAATCTCAGCAGTTCCTTCACAAGATTTTGGACAACATTCCCATCACCGTATTTCTGAAGGATGTACAAAACGACTTTGCCTACGCGCTGATCAACCAAGACTGCGAACGAATTCTAGGCTTTTCCCGAGAAGCGGGCATTGGGCATAGTGACTATGAACTTCTGCCACGCGCTCTAGCCGATCATTATCGGGAGCAAGATCAGGCGATTTTGGCGGCCCACGGTAAGGTGGAAACCTTTGAGGCCATGCAGTTACCCAAGACGGGCGAGCAGGTGTACATTCGCAGTACCAAGCTGCCGTTGTTTGACGACCACGGCAATATTACCCATCTGCTAGGGATTGGGGAAGACTTTACCGAACGCAAGCAGCGGGAAGATGCCCTGCGATTGATTGTGGAGGGCACGGCAGCCGCGACGGGAGCTGAATTTTTCCGCACCTGCGTTAGCTACTTGGCTCAAGTGCTTCAGGTGCGCTATGCCTTCATTGCTGAAATGCAGGATGCTGCCCACGCCCGGACATTGGCCTATTGGGCTGATGGGGCGACTGCTGAGAACTTTGACTATGCGATCGCAGGCACTCCTTGTGCTCACATGGTGCCCGGCGAGATCGTCTGCCATCCTCACCAGGTCAAAACGCTGTTTCCCCACTCTCCCCGCCTGCAAATCCTGGAGGCCGAAAGCTATCTAGGCACCCCGCTAATCGACGCAGACGGCACGATGCTGGGACATTTGGTAGTGCTAGATGACCAACCGATGCAGAAGGATCCGGGGCGAGAGGCAATCTTGCGGATTTTTGCAGCACGGGCGGGTGTCGAGCTAAGGCGGATGCAGGCAGAAGCGGAACTGCGCGAGAGCGAGGAGCGTTTCAGAACGCTAATTGCCAACCTACCAGGAGCGGTCTATCGCTGCTACAACGACGATATCGGGTCGATGGCGTTCCTCAGTGATGCTTTTTCGGAGATTACAGGATATGACCCTGTTCACTTTATTCAGAACCGGAAAATCAGGTTAAGTGATATTTGCTTGGGGAATACGGCGGAAATCCGGGATGCAATCAAATCCGCCATTGCTGATCATCAGCCCTACGTACTGGAATATCCCATTGCCCACGCTGATGGCAGCGTGCGCTGGGTTTACGAAAAGGGACAGGGTATTTTTGATGCCGATGGGCGGCTGCTTTGGCTAGATGGGGTAATTTTTGATATTAGCGATCGCAAACAGGCTGACAATCTGCTCGACAGCCAAAACCAAATCCTAGAGCAGATTGCGTCCGGTGCTCCCTTACATGAAACCCTTGTCCTACTGATTGAAGCTTTCCAACTTCTGTCTGGTTGCAAAGCGGGATCCGTCCTGTTTTTGGATGCTGAGGGGCAGCACCTGCATCATGCTGTAGCTCCTCATCTACCCGAGGCTTTCATTCAAGCCTCAGATGGTATAGCCATTGGGCCAAAAGCAGGCTCCTGTGGAACTGCTGCCTATCTCAAAGCTCCGGTTATTGTCTCGGATATCCTCTCCGACCCCTTATGGGAAGCAGGACGCAATCTCGCTAGCCAGTACGGTCTACGCAGTTGCTGGTCAGTGCCAATTTTAGGCTCCCAGGATCAGGTGTTAGGCACTTTTGCCCTCTATTACGATCGGCCGCATAGCCCCAGCGATGAAGATTGGCAACTGCTCGAAACCGCTGCTCACTTAGCGGGCATTGCCATCGAGCGCAAACGCACCGAAGAAGAACTCTACCGGGCTAAAGAGGCTGCCGAGGCAGCTAACCGAGCCAAGAGTCAGTTTCTCGCCAACATGAGCCACGAACTGCGCACTCCCATGAACGCCATACTTGGCTTTACTCAACTCATGGCGCGAGACGACACCCTCTCCGACCGCCAGCGGGAATCCTTGGGCGTGATTAACCACAGCGGCGAACATCTGCTGAGCCTGATCAACGACGTGCTGGAAATGTCCAAAATCGAAGCAGGTCGCGTGGTTCTCAACCCTGCCCCATTTGACCTCTATGGCCTGCTGCAAATCCTGCGAGAAATGTTCCAAATCCGAGCCGAGGCTAAACATCTAGCCCTGCGCTTCGAGATTGATTCTCAGGTTCCTCAGTACATTGTGGGCGACGAAGGCAAACTGCGTCAGGTTCTGATTAACCTCATTGGTAATGCGATCAAATTCACTCAGAACGGCAGTGTTACCCTTCGCCTAGAAGCTGTTCAAAGCCAGATGTCTCCTGCCTTACAAGCTCCTTCAAGCGAAAGTTCTATTTCTCCCTCCTGCCTCCTGCCTTCTGCAACTCTCTGCTTTGAAGTCGCTGACACTGGCCCCGGTATTGCTAGTGATGTCCTGCCGATCCTCTTTCAGCCCTTTGTTCAGGCCAATGGTCATGTGCCTGGCGAGGGGGGCACAGGCTTAGGTTTAGCCATTACCCGTCAGTTCATTCAGCTCATGGGAGGGCAGATTGAAGTGGCTACAAAACTGGGCCAAGGCACAACTTTTCAGTTTGAGATTGGGGTAACTTTGGCTGAGCCAGATACCGTCCAAAAGCCAACTAAGAGTAGAACGGTGCAGCGTGTTGCACTGAACCAGCCTAGCTACCGCATCCTAGTTGTTGATGATCGCATTGAGAACCGAGAGCCGCTGCAGCAACTGCTTCAGTCTGTGGGCTTTGAAACTCGCACTGTGGTCAACGGTGTAGAAGCGGTGGCTCAATGGCAAGCCTGGCAGCCCCATCTGATTTGGATGGACATGCGGATGCCTGAAATGGATGGATACGAAGCAACCCGCCGCATTCGAGATCTAGAGCGGCAATCGGGTGCTGCTATCCGCTGTCCCATTCTGGCCATTACTGCCAGCGCTTTTGATGATCAGCGTCACGAGGTGTTTGCAGCAGGGTGTGACGATTTCATTCATAAGCCTTTTCAGGTTTCAGTCATTTTCGAGAAAATGGCAGAGTATCTGGGTGTGCAGTACCTTTATATCGATGAGCCATCCTCCCCCACAGATGGCATCAGCAGGTCTTTCCACCCGACTGAGCTGCGGATGATGCCTGAAGAATGGATTTTGGATTTACAACAGGCTGCAATTCAAGCTGATGCGGATTGGCTGCGGCATCTGATCGGGCAAATCCCGCCGGCTCACGACAATTGGGTAAATTATCTGCTTGCGCTGGTCGATCGCTTTGATTTCGATACCATTGTGGAACTCGCCGAGGCCGCTGTGGATGGTTAATTCCTCTTCTGTTGCTCCTGCTGCCAAGCCTTACCAGGCCGATATTTTAGCCATTGATGACACTCCAGAAAATTTGCAGCTGCTCTCCCAACTGTTGACTGAACGCCACTATAAAGTTCGCAGCGTCACCAAGGGTAAAACGGCTTTGCGAGCAGCTCAGGCGGCTCCTCCTGACCTGATTTTGCTGGATGTGAATATGCCAGAAATGAATGGCTATGAGGTCTGTCAACAGCTCAAAGCTGATGAGCGTACCTGCGATGTCCCGGTCATCTTTATTAGTGCTTTGGGAGAAACGCTGGATAAGGTGAAAGCGTTTCAGGTGGGGGGTGTAGACTACGTCACTAAACCTTTTCAAGTGGAGGAGGTGCTGGCCCGAATTGAAACGCACTTGCAACTGCGATCGCTTCAACGCCAGCTGCAACAGCAAAATGCCCAGCTTCAGCAGGAGATTCGGGAGCGGCAATTGGCCCAAGAAAAATTTACTAAGGCCTTTCGCTCCAGCCCCAGCCCGATCACCCTGACCAGTATTCCTGACTGCAAGTTTATTGAGGTCAACCCTAGCTTTTTGCGACTCACGGGCTACGACCAAGACGAAATTCTCGGTCAACGGGTCACCGACCTCCAGCTTGGGCTGACGGAAACTTCGTCTGCTAAAGGCTTAGCTGAACTCTTCACAGTCGGCGTTTTGCAAAACCGGGAAGTTGAATTGCGCACCAAATCAGGTGAAGTTCGCACCTTGTTGCTTTCGGTGGAGTTGATTGATCTTGCGGGCCGTCCCTGTGCGCTCACCGTTGCTAACGACATTACAGAGCGTAAGCGCCTGGAAAATGAGTTTATTTCCCTGGTGAGCCACGAACTGCGTACCCCGCTCAATGCCCTGATCGGTTCCCTTGACCTGCTAACCACTGGACGGTTGGGTACTTTAACGGAGAAGGGGCAGCATGTAATTAATATTGCAGTTAACAATGCTGAACGCCTAATCCGCTTGGTCAATGACATTCTTGACTTGGAGCGAATGAAGGCAGGAAAGTTAACCCTGCAAAAAGGGGCATGCAACGTCACTGTCTTGCTCAATCATGCTAGGGAATTGCTTCAAGCTGTGGCGGATCAGGCTGGGGTTACTCTAGTTGTGGAGCCGTTGGATCTGACGATAGAGGTTGATTGCGATCGCATTCTCCAACTGCTGACCAACCTTCTAAGCAACGCAATCAAATTCTCTCAACCCAACAGCCAGGTTTGGCTGGCTGCTCACCAGAAAGATGACTGCATAGAGATACAGGTAAAAGACCAGGGTCGAGGCATTCCAACCGACAAGCTCCATTTGATTTTTGAACGGTTCCAGCAAATTGATGCCTCGGATGCCCGCCAGAAAGGAGGAACTGGCCTTGGTCTAGCCATTTGTCGTCAAATTGTTGAACAGCACGGCGGACGAATCTGGGCTGATAGTTTGATGGGACAAGGCAGTACATTTCATGTCAGCCTGCCATTAAATTTGTCTCCCCCTTCCTAGCTCCCACCGTCCTATGCCTAAATGTGTCTTGATCGTAGACGACGAAGAAGATATCCGCTCCATCACCAAACTTGGTTTGGAAATGGCGACTGACTGGACAATTCTTACTGCCTGCTCCGGCCAAGAGGCGCTTGAAATTGCCAGCATGCAGCAACCCGACACAATTCTCTTAGATATGATGATGCCTGAGATGGATGGTCGGGCTACCTTGAAGCGCCTCAAAGCTACCGCCGCTACTCAAGAAATTCCTGTCATCATGGTTACTGCTAAGGCTCAGCCTGCCAACCTGTCTAGCTTTGAGGATCTAGAGGTGGCAGCTATCTTGGCGAAACCCTTTCGACCTCTCAAACTCGCCCAAGAAATTACGACTATTCTGGGCTGGGGGTAATTTGCATTGTTCTACAAAATAATGCCTATGAAAAAGCGCCTTCCAGTTTCTACAAGAGCTTTCATCTTGGCGCTGCCTATTCTGGGGGTGTTGCTACTGCCAGACTGGCGACTTTTCACGAGAGCCGTGACCTACCCTGATGATGAGGTGACGGCAGTGAACTGGTACAAACCCTTACAGCGGGTTGCTGGCAAACCGGGTCAACCTCTACCCTTAGCAATTCCTCAAGAGCAAACGATTCCCCCCGACGCGCTTGAGGAGGTGGTGTCCTACGCCCAGGCACAGAATTCCTCCGCTCTGTTGATTCTGCATCGAGGCAAGCTGGTACTTGAGCAGTACTGGCAAGGGTACACCTCGTCATCTGTCTCCAACTCCATGTCAATGTCCAAAAGCGTACTGGCGCTTCTAATCGGTATTGCTATTCAGGAGGGCCACATTGGTTCTGTGGATGATCCAGTGTCACGGTACCTGCCGGAATGGTCAAAAGACAGCCGGAGTGATCTGACCATTGAAGATTTACTGTATATGCAGTCAGGATTGCGCAACGACGATCGCACCGATACAGCTTCATCCGACCTGGTCAAAATGTATCTCAGCTCCAAGGTGGACCAGGTTGCCCTGCAAGTTCCTCAGCTTGAGATCCCTCGTCAGCGCTATGACTACAACAATGTCAACTCCCAAATCCTCAGCATTATTCTGGAGCGGGCAACTGGAGAGCCCTACGCTGACTACCTCTCTACCCGGCTTTGGCAGCCTTTACAAGCATCAAATGGCTTTGTCTGGCTAGATCGGCCGGGAGGCACAGCCAAACCATTTTGCTGCCTCTTTGCCACCCCGCATGATTGGGTGCGTTTGGGGCAAATGCTGCTCAATCAGGGCAAAGTGGGACAGCGTCAAGTTGTTCCTGCAGATTGGCTCGATCGCATGTTAACCCCGTCGCCTATCGAGCCGACCTATGGCTACCATATCTGGCTTAAAGCTCGTACAAAGGAGTTTCCCAACGTAGACCAGGCAGCCTCAACTGCTTTTGTGGCTCCTGACACCTTTTATTTAGACGGACGCGGCTTGCAGCGGGTCTATGTCATTCCCTCTCAAGATTTGGTGATTGTGCGTATTGGAGAGCAACCCGAGAATTGGGACGACGCTACCATCCCCAACACCTTAGTTAGAAGCTTGTTGCGCGCCTCAGAGTAAAGCTTGTGCTAAGCGATATGAATTGAAGCATGGGCTAGGCTGCAAAACCTCAGCTGTGCTACAAGGTTTCCGAAAGAATTCAGCCAACATGCCGATTGCTCGCGGAAATCTCTGCCTTAAGGTATAGATAACCCTATAGATTGCAGAGGAAACCTACCGTTGTCCCCCTTATCCCGGTAGGTTTTTTTCTTTTTAAATCCACCTCAATACCCCTTGCCAGCCCAGTATCCTGAGAGAAGAGACAAACTATCCCGCTGCTCGGGGTTAAGTATTTAGGAGATCTGCATGGTTGGTACCCAAGTTTCAGCTCAGGAACTGTTTCGGGCTGCTTATGAGAATCGCTACACCTGGGATAGCAACTTCCCTGGTTATACAGCCGATGTGACCTACAACCGGGACGGTGAGGTCTTTACTGGGCAAATTCGAGTTGGGGCTGACTTGAAACCCGAAATCACCGGCATCACTAATGAGGAAGCACAAAAGGCTATTCATGGTCAGCTGTTTGAGATTGCGATTCACCGGATCCGCCGCAGTTTTGAAGACACGCACGGTAAAAACACTTTCCGCTATGGCAACACGTTAGAAGATGGCTCGGTTGAGATCTTAATGGGGGGTAAGGCGGAGGGCGATCGCTATCAGCTTCGCAACAATGAAGTTTCCCTTGTTCATCGCCATATTCATGGTGTGGTCGTCACTATCAACACCTTCAGCAGCCATGACACGGGAGAAGGCTACCTCTCCCACCGCTACGACTCGGTCTACCATGACCCCACCAGCGGTGAACAAAAGGGCGGGCGCAGTGAATTTGAAGATGACTACGAAAAGGTTGGCAACTACTTCATTCTCAATCGCCGTCATGTCGTGACGGAAACTGAGGGCCAGTCCAGCGTTCAGGAGTTCATCTTCTCCAACATTGCGCTGCTCTAATCTTCTGTCCTCTTGGTTGTTATGGGTCTAGCTATACGCCCTATTTGGCGTACTGAACGATAGGGAACTACCACGCTAGATCCTGTATAAAAAGCCAAGTAAAAAGAAGGCGTTCCTCTGCAAAAGGAACGCCTTCTTTTAGAAAGTGCTTCTAATGGCTGCTATCTGCTGCTCGGGATTCTAGGCAACAGCATAGGGATTGTTAAGCCGATCGAGCTGCTTCACCAGCAAGCTTAAGAACAAGCCCACGTCAGTGACGACTCCGGTAGATTCTAGAGAACCGCGATCGGCTAGCTTAGTCACAACTGCTGGGTTGATATCCACACAGACCATCTTGACGCCAGCAGGGGTCATATTGCCCACTCCAATAGCGTGCAGCATGGTAGACAGCATCAGGATCATGTCAGAACCTTGCACTAGCCTGGAATAGTCAGCTTGGGCTTTGAGCAGATCCATCTCAGTGTCTGGCAAGGGGCCATCATCCCGAATAGAGCCTGCTAGGGAGAAGGGTACGTTGTTTTTAACGCATTCGTAGAAGATACCCCGAGTGAGCAGTCCTTGTTCGACTGCGCCCGCAATGCTGCCATGACGGCGAATTGCATTGATGGCCTTGAGGTGATGACGATGTCCGCCTCGTACTGAGGTGCCCTGGTTCATATCGACTCCCAGAGAGGTGCCTAACAGCGCCTGCTCAATGTCGTGAACTGCGATCGCATTACCGCCCAGCAACGCCTGAATGTAGCCCTCGCGGATCAGCCGAGATAAGTGTTCACCACCACCTGTGTGAATCACGACTGGGCCAGCCACGACAACAACTTTGCCACCCTGATCTCGCAGCTTTCGTAGTTCCCAGGCCACCTGCTCAACAATCAGCTCAACTCGCCGCTCACTTGAGACCCCCGAGCCCATGAAGCTGAACTCCTCACTGCTGGTAGCAGTGCGATCGCGACTGGTGGTTTTGCGAACGCTGCGAATGCCGGCAGTGCCCGTCACAATTTCGTCTCCGACTTGAAGGTCACGCAGTAGCTTGCAGTAAGCCAGTGGCCCTTCGGGGGTTTGAGCAACGACGATCACCCCATCCATGCGCTGATTCTCAACCCGCACCCACTGGTCATTAACCAAAACTTCGGTTGGATAAATAGTTGTGCTGTAGAAATCGTCGGGTGCGACACCTGCTTGGGTAATGCTCGTCAGCACCGCATTGCGCATATCGTCGGCCACTGCGATCGCACCAAGGTCGATCAACTGGGCCATAATTTCATCCATCACCTCATGGGTGGGAGCGGACACCCGCACCTGAGCCTTAGACGTGCTCTGTCGCTGCTCGCCTAACTCAAAGGTGAGAACCTGGAAACTGCCACCGCCTTCCACCACCAAATCCAATGCTCGGTTAATCAGGCCAGAATCAAGCAAATGCCCTTCTAGAGAGATAATTCGGCTCTCAATGTTAGCCTCTGCATGAAGCTCATGACGAACGGGCTCGTTGATGCGAAGTGTTAAACACTTTGCTGCACCCCCTGCTTTTAGAAACTCTGTCAGCGGAGTTTCCAAAACCTGGAATCCCACATCAGCTAAGCGTTGCTTCAGCGATGAACTGGCCTGGTTCATAATCACGATGTGATCAACATTGACCGCATTGCAGGCAAAGTTAACCGCATCGGGCTCATCGATGGCGATGCGCTTGTGATCTGGAACCCGCATCTCGATGAGGCGGTTAGAATACGCGTCAAACGCAGGAGGATAGTAAAGCAGATAGCCTTCAGCCAGTGGACAAAAGCAGGTGTCTAGGTGGTAGAAGCGCTCATCCATTAGCCGCAGTGACAGCACCTCAATATCGAGCCACTGAGATACGAGGGTGTGAGAGTCCAACTCAGTGCGGAAACCATAGCCTGCCCAGAGCCAACGCCCTTCTCGATCCAACAAAGCATCGCCCGCTCCCTCAAACGGCAAATCCTTGGGTAGCTCGTGAACGGTATACCCCTGCTCCTCAAACCACTCCTTGAAATAGGGTTCCTCACCCTGCCGCTCCTTGTGCAGAAAGCGGCTCAGCACCACCTGATCCCCCAAAATAAGGCCCGCATTAGCCGTGAACACCATGTCCGGCCAGCCCTGCTGGGGTTTAATCAGCTCTACGTTCGCATGATTAGAAATCGTCTGGTAGAGCCCCTGCCACTGTTCCTGGGCCGTTTCACGGGAGGAACGGTGAATATTACCCTCCATCCAGGGATTAATTACGTAGTCCACCTCGTAGTGGTGGGGAGAGCACATCAAAAAACGAAGAGGAGCGGCCATAAGTGTTTCAAGAATAAACTTGGGTAAGGAGCAACTGTCTTTGCTCAGGGAAATTTTGCGTAAGCTAAATGACTTGCCGTTGCTTCAAAGCAAGACCTTTTGAGGAGCCAACCGTCTATTCTAGGCTCTCTATGGAAGGCAAAATGTTGTGAAAAATCACATCTCAAGAATGCCGTCAAGCGGACGCCCACTTTGTATCTAGAGGCACACATTGTTCTCGGTCAAATTACCGTTACCGATGTAGAGCCAAAGTAGGTATCAACGCAAGTTCCTATTTCTATTATTCAACCGAATTTGCGGTATGTGTGAAAAGGTGTGCTCGGGTTAGATGGTTACCAGTTAAAACGGCCCGAGTGAGATCGCCATGACTCAGCCGATTTGCGATCGCAGGATCAAATTCTAAGTAGGTCGGTTCATCTGTCTGCTTAAGCTGCGACTGAAGCTGGTTTGAAGCAGCTTTGCTTGGATGAGATACGACTAAATTCACTGTCTGAATAGAACCCTCTCTTAGGTCTGCAGCTTTTGCATAGTTACTAGAAGAGTCCACTCCGACCGCCAGCATAAAGGCCCCTAATCCGCCAATAAGTGCCAATTTCAGGCCAACCCGCCGAACTAGCCAGTGACTCCAATTCAGAATCTGTGTTAGCCAATTCCCTGACTTTCTAGATTCGATTTCCACAGTAGGGTCCTCCGGAAACACGATGCCATAGCTTTGGTTGAAAAGGGAGAGAGTTCCGGTGCAGCGCGAGTCTCACTCTCCCAGCTTTCTAACACAAAGTTATGTGAATGGTTGGATTCCTCACACCATATCAGATTGCGAGAGATTACGGGGGACAAACCTGCCTAAGCAGATGTCTTAACTGTATGATTCCCAAGATGTACGGGCATTTACATGGTTTTTTATCTATCAAAACTTTTTTTGATATTGGATAAAGTCAATAAGCTCCTTGCAAGAGAAAGCATTCCTAATCTTAAAGAAGCATACTTACGCAAGCGTTTAGCAAGCTTAGAAAGCGCATCTAGAAGCTTCGCTTTCTCCTGAAAAGAGCATTAATGATACTTTTAGTGAGGGCGAAAAACCTAAATTGAATCCTTAAACTTAGTAACGAATTCGGGGATCAATATAGGCATTCAAGATGTCGATCAAAATGCTGATGATTGCCACAATGACAGCAAAAAACACCATCAATCCCTGTACAACTGGGTAATCTCGCTGGGAAATTGCTTCGTAAAGACGGTTTGCCAATCCTGGCCATGAGAAAGTGACCTCGGTAAGAACAGCCCCGCCTAGCAGAGAGGCAAAGGTAAGCCCTAGTACAGTGACCACTGGGATCAGTGCGTTTTTCAAAGCATGCACCATGACAATCCGTTTCTCGGGAATACCTCGTGCACGGGCCGCTTCAACATAATCTGCCCGAAGAGTCTGCTTAAGGTTGACTCGCACAATACGTTCAAATACGCCGCTAATCAAAACACCCAAAGTGAGACTGGGGAGCGCCAGGTAGTACAAGGCTGTGCCAAATTGTGCCAAGTTCCCCGACAGTAGGCTGTCCACTAAATACAGCCCAGTGAATCCTTGAGGAGGTGTGCCGCTGAGGGGGTAACGGGTGCCAATGGGAAACCAGCCCAACTGCACTGAAAAAATTAATTGCAAAATCATGCCGAACCAATACATCGGTACGGCATAGGTCAAAATTCCAAACAGTCGCCCTCCAGCATCTAGGGCAGAGTTGGGACGGGAAGCTGCGATCGCACCCACACCCAAACCCACGACTGCAGCCACAATCATGCCGCACACGGTAAGCTCCACAGTCGCTGGAAAATGGTTCTGAATAATTTCCCAAACAGTTTGTCCCTGGCTTGCCAGAGATGTTCCTAAGTCAAACTGGAGTAAATTACCCAAGTAGCGCAGGTACTGTATACCAAGCGGGGCATCCAACCCCAATTGGCCTCTGAGAATATCTTTTGCCTCTTGAGGGGCTCGGGGACCCAACAGGGCATCAATGGGATCTCCTGGCGTTGCTCGCAACAGCAAAAAAACTAGCGTTGTAATCGTCCAAATCATCAGCGGTGCTAGCAGCAGCCGCACGAAGATGTAATACCGCAGCGCGTTCGATCGAGAAGCCATTAGCGAATGCTCTGTAATCCCAGTAAACTGACCCCTGCTGTCGCCCGCCTGAAACTTCACAAGGGGCTAGAGCATTTGTCCCTAATGATTATCCCTGTCTAAGACCCCAATTCTGTTCAATTCCAGAGAGTAGTTTAAAAGTGCAGGGGGCATTGCCCTGCAATACCCCCTAAAACCTGCCTCAGAAGCTTGCGATCGCAAGTCTCAAGCTCAATTAGCCCTTACTAATTTGCCACAGCAGAAACTGCTGAGTTGGCTGAATCTCGACCCCATTCACCCCACTTTGAGCAAATACGTAATCTTTGTTCTGCCAAAGTGGAATATAGGGCACATCCTGACCAAGCATGTCTTGGAGTTTCGTAAACATGCCATCCCTAGCCTTCTGGTCCTGTTCTGATCTTTGCTGAGCGATCAGATCATTTGCTTCTTTGCTGTAGTAGAAAGAGCCATTTCCTTGACTTGCTCCTTTCTGACATAGCGTGTCCGGAGAACCCTGATCACAGCTTAGGAAGGGTTGAATGAAGGTGTCTGCGTCGTAATAGTCTGGGTACCAGTTCGACAGCACCGCTGGATAAATGCCCTTCTCCACGTTTTCCCACAACGTTGCCCCCTCTGTACTTTGAACAGAGACAGTGACTAACCCCGGAAGCCCCCTCTCAATCGACTCCTTCAGCGTATTTGCGACGACGCTGCGAGTTGTCGATGCAGAGGGATACCAGATTTCAAACGTAAAGGGCTTAGATTCCGAAAAGCCTGCTGCTGTCAATAATTCCTTGGCTTTTGCAAAATTCCCATCTCCATAAGCCTCTTTGAAGACTGGCTTATAAATATCAAAGCTAGTTGGGATTAGGCTGTACAACGGCTCGGCCTGCCCCTGAAATACCCGCTCATTAATCAAGTTGCGGTCAATCATGGCTGCAACTGCCTGCCGCACCTTGGGGTCATTAAAGGGCGCAATCTTCTGATTCAACGACATATAGTTGATAACCGTCGTTCCGGCCTGCACCACCTGCCAGCCTCCAGAAGAAGCTTCTCTTTCTAAGCTTGCAATCTGGTCGGGGTCCAGGGTCTGGTACGCGACATCCAACCCCTTAGTTTTGAAAGTGTTGTAGAGGTTTGCAGGGCTAGTAAAAAGTTGAATATCAACGCCTTGGTTCTGGGGCTTCTCTCCCCAATAATTCTCGTTGACATCCAGCTTAATGGCATCGCTAGAGAAGGAAGCCAGCTTATAGGGTCCTGAGCCAATGAAGGCAGCAGGCTTGAACTTGCCTGCCCCAATTTCATAGCTGTTCTGGGGGACTGGGGTAACGCCCCAGAAGGTGAGTAGGGAAGTAAATGCGGCAAAGGGAGTTTTGAGTTTGATCGTCAGCTCATAATCTCCTGATGCCTCAACAGAGGCCACTTTTTCAGCTAGTAGAAAGGCTGGACGACCTCCGTTTTCTATAAACCGTTTGATGGAGAACGCCATAACTTCAGCGTTGAAAGGACTGCCATCGTGCAGTGTTACCCCTTGCCGCAGAGGAATTGTATAGGTCAATCCATCAGCACTAATCTGTGGCAGTTCTGTAGCCAATTGCGGCATCAATTCAGTTGTGCCAGGTTTGTAGGTGTAAAGGCGATCACCCAGGTTATACAGCAAGATGCCTGGAAAGATCTCGTAGGCGTCTGCTGGGTCAAGTGTTCGTGCTTGTAGCGTTGTTCCCATTGTGACCCGGCCACCGCCCGAAGCCGTACTGTCACTACTGGGTTGGGAGGTCGAGGTTTGGTTCGTATTACCGCCACACCCTACGACTAAAGCAAGACACAAGCTAAACAGGCCAGCGAATTGACCCAAGGCACGCCACTGCCGTCGGGATAAAGGATTGTTGAGGCGCGATCGCCACAACCGAAACGCCGATGGAATCATAACCATTGCTTCCCCAATAAGGCAAAAACAAATACGCTGATCCTGTGGGATCAGGAATCTGCATATTTGTATCACCCTATGCCCTTACTCTGTCAATTGGAGTAAGTTTTGCAAGGTAAGTTTTACAAAATTGGAGAGACCCTACTCATCTCCTGATTGGGCAGTCGCAGGCAGCTCCAAACAATAACCTGCTCCATAAACGGTCTTGATGTACTTTGGATGCCGAGGGTCGGGTTCTAGCTTAGTTCTTAAGTGGCGGACATGCACCCGGATTGTTTCAATATCATCGTTCGGTTCGTATCCCCAGACTTCCTGCAAAATCTGGCTAGGTGAAACAGTTTGACCATGACGCTGAAGCAAGCAGTGAAGCAATTCAAACTCTAGATGAGTCAGCTTCACTGTGCGGTCAAACCAAATTGCCTCGTACCGCTCGGGTATTAGAGTCAGGGGTCCGTAGTTTAAAATCTCGCTATGTTTTGCTGCCTGCGGAATGCGATCTGTGCGTCTCAGCAGCGCCCTAACGCGTGCCAGCATTTCTTCAAGCTCAAATGGCTTGGTTAAATAGTCATCAGCCCCAGCGTTAAACCCGTCAACCTTGTCCTGCGTTTGCCCCAAGGCAGTCAACATCAAAATTGGAATTTCTGATGTTCGCTTGTCACGACGCAGCCGCTGGCATACGGTAAACCCGTCAACCTTGGGCAGCATAAGGTCAAGCATAATCAGATCCGGCAGTAACTGAACTGCTAAAGCCTGACCTTTTACCCCATCACCAGCCTGACTTACGTCATAGCCGGCCATCTCGAGGTTTACTGCAACTAACTCTGCGATTGCAGAGTCATCATCGATGACAAGTATACGAGGCATCATTAAAACAGAAATAACTTATTGAGCAGCCAGGTCAACTAGATCACAGATCATATAAAGAGCTATATAGGATTAAGAAAATTCCTATATAAATTATACGCCAACCGCCCAAATTATCCCTGATAACAGGCGTTTGAGGTCGTCCGCTTAACGTTTACTTTACATTGAGAGAACTTCCTCAATGAGAAAAACATCTATCGAGGTTGCTGTCTCAAAGCAGATTTTGACTAACTTAAACTCCCCAGGCAGGATTCGAACCTGCGACCAATCGGTTAACAGCCGACCGCTCTACCACTGAGCTACTGAGGATTGCGTAAGCTATATTAGCGATGATTTAGTGCTCTTGGCAACCCCTTTCTGAAAATTTTTTGAAAATAAGCCAGAGACTGGCATGAAAAGGGCTGGAGACTAGTGGTGGTGAGGCCAAGACGGTAAGGAGGCCGGGTTACCAAGGGAAGGGCCAGTGGCTGCCTAATCGTCTAATGCCTACTCAGGACGTTATCACCTTGCACTTGTGACTCCATCAAATTTGCCAGCTTCGTCTCCGCTGGCTATGTAAAGACGACTTTCTAAGGGTTCTGCGAGTTACTTAATCCCAAACCTTAGACGAGTCAGTTTTTCTTGAACAGTCTTGTCAAGAGAATGCATTAGGGAGCGGTTGACAGACTTCTGCCGGTTTTTCTGGCGCTGCTTGATCCGATGAAAAGAAGCTTGTACTTCCGCTTCAAGTTGGTTCGCCGACATCCACTCTGCACCGTAGCCTATAACGGTTAGTTGCTGCGCTCTGTCAGATGTGGCAACAATCAAACGTTGGGTGATCAATCTAGGCATTCCTCGATGTTGAGCGCACAGGCGTTCAATATAGCTGTCTGCCGTCTGACCAAAGTCTGTATAATAAACCACTAAATTCTGAGTAACGGCCTCCTGCACGCCACGAGTGGCCTGACTGTAAGCATCAAAGACTACATGAGTCTCGAATCCTTGAAAGGCACTGTAGTTGCTCAAAGCTTCAATCAATTCGCTCCTGGCAATATCAAGCCCATCACAATCACGGGCTTTCTTCAGAGATGACCAGGCTCCAATGATGTTGTATCCGTCAACTAGCAAACGTGCGACATAGGAAGGGCGGCTCATGGCTCATAGGAAAGTTTTAAGGGAGTAAGGAAAATCTATAGCTTTACCTTACTTCATATTTCCTAAAACCTGAAACCCTAGACGGCTTTTGGGAAGGAATGATTTACTGCTTTAGGTTAGATTACTTCTCAGAATGACCCACAAGATCTCGCTTCAGTCTCTGGGGATTGCCCTGATCTTTAACCTGACCGTTTTCCAATAAAAAAGCTTGATCGCAGTAGTCTAACTCGATCAGACGGTGCGTTACCCAAAGGGCTGTCAATCCTCGTTCCTTAACTAGCGATCGCACTTGCTTGACCAGATCAATTTGGCTATCTGGGTCTAACAGGGCTGTAGGTTCATCTAACAGCAGAATGTTGCAATGTCGGGCAATGGCTCCTGCGATCGCAACCCTCTGCTTCTGCCCACCGCTGAGCGCATAGATTGGCCGTCGCTTTAGATGGGCTAGATTTACCGCTGTCAAGGCTTCGTCCACTCGTGCTTGAACTTGCGCTATGGATAACTTCTCTTCTACCAGACCAAAAGCTACATCTGCTCCTACCGTCGGCATGACTAACTGATGGTCAGGGTTCTGAAAAACGAACCCAATAGCTCCCTGAACTTCAAAAGTGCCACTCTGTGGTTGTAACAAGCCAGCTAAAAGCCGCAGCAACGTCGATTTTCCACTGCCGTTGCTGCCCAGTAACATGCAAAATTCCCCTGCCTCAACCGATAGGGTGCAACCTTGCAGCACGGGTTTTCCCGACGGCCAATTAAAGCTCAGATCTCGCAGTGCGATCGCAGCAGTCACAGCACATTACCTATAAAGAAAAAACGTGGGGTGGGCATTGCCCACCCCAAAACTAGACTAGGCCTTAGCTTAAAATTGCATTTACTCAGAAGACCTCAAGGCTGACCTCTAAGCACAATTGATAGCTAAAGCCTCTATCTCTACTGTTCAGTTGTCAAAGCGAAAAATCCTGGTGGGCGGCCAGAAGCCGTCGCGGTGCCTGCTTTCTCAAATACCTGTACCGCTGCTAACTCGCTTGCCAGCACACTAATCTTTTTATGAGGCTGCTGGTCGCAGGTTAACTCAACAACCGCAGGATTACCTGTTCGCAGTGCGCCTAAAGCAGATTGGTAGGCTGCTTCCGCCTCCTCCTCAGACTTCTTCTGAATCGAGAGCGGGAGAGCAGTGTGCTTCAACGTCAATTCAATTGTGAACATACTGGCATTACCCAACAAATTACCCAATGCAAAGAGAACTTCAGCGCAAAATGCAGTACAGCATTTCACATGAATCTCAATACTTAGATTCTGTCAGCATTTAATGGGAATTGGCGGACTGCTCAATAAGCATAATTACTCAAATTTTTGCCTGATTACTAAATAGCTGTGAGATCCCGGGCAAGATCCGTATAATGAGAACCACGGTAAAGAAAAGTAAACACTCTCATAATTCGTAGTGATTTATGCTTATTGCCTTAATTTTTTCACTGCGAATTCTGAAGTGACGCCTTTATCTTCTTTCCTTACTTACATACTCTGTTCGGAGAAACGCGTATGACCATTGCAATGGGACGCGCCCAAGCCCAACGAGGAGCCTTTGATGTCCTCGATGACTGGCTCAAGCGCGATCGCTTTGTCTTCATCGGCTGGTCAGGTCTGCTGTTGTTCCCCTGCGCCTACTTGGCCGTCGGGGGCTGGCTGACCGGCACCACCTTCGTT
>DATNQF010000183.1:0-5725 GCA_036702855.1 Trichocoleus sp.
CTTCCTGACCTTTGGGGCGAATGGAGATATTGACATCGCAGCGCAGGGAACCTTCCTGCATGTTGCCATCGCTGATGCCGAGATAACGCATAATCCGGCGCAGTTCTTGGGCGTATTCAGCCGCTTCTTGCCCAGTGCGCAGGTCCGGTTCTGACACGATTTCAACCAATGGCACCCCAGCCCGGTTGTAGTCTACTAAAGAATAAGACGAGCCAGAGAGCCGATCGCTGCCAGCGTGAACCAGCTTGCCTGCATCTTCTTCCATATGCAGACGGGTGATGCCGATGCGCTTGCGGGTGACTTCTTTAGTCTTTTTATCGACTAGCTCAATCTCTAGCCAGCCATGCTCAGCAATGGGCAGATCGTACTGAGAGATCTGGTAATTCTTGGGCAGGTCGGGATAGAAATATTGCTTGCGGTCGAACTTGCTGTAGGGTGCGATCTGGCAGTTCAGTGCCAATCCAGCTTTGACGGCGTACTCCAGCACTTTTTCGTTTAGCACAGGCAATACCCCCGGCATACCCATCACAATCGGGTCGATATAGGTGTTGGGATCGGCTCCAAAGGCAGTGGAGGCGGGGGAAAAAATCTTGGTTTCCGTGCAGAGTTGGCAGTGGGTTTCCAGACCGATGATGGCTTCGTATTCCGTTTTAGCTGGCGCAGCAGAGGTCATGGAGGTCTCTCAGAAGGCTTAATTGCAATTAACTCAACTATTCTATCCCCATGATAGATCCCTGGTTAGAAACCGAATTGAGTGGCCTTGAGGCTTGAATACTTACCCCAAAGGTTGACGACAAAATTTAAGACAAGGTTCGAAACATCATGCCCTTTCGTTATCGAAACCTGTTTTTTTAGAACAGAAACTTCGGCTTTATACAGTATCTTTATGGGAAATTTCGCAGTTTTCCAGCGTTCTTACCGTCTCGCTTCATGACAGACTCTAACCAGGCTCATCTCTTTAATACTGGGGCTTATGTCGACCAGACGGCAGCCTTTTTGCGCTTACCCATCCCCCCCGAACTCCGGGATGGGGTGATTGAAAATGTAGAGCGCATTTGGCAAATTGCCCAGCCCGTGATTGAATTTCCGCTGCCCGATGACCTTGAAGCTGCCCCTACCTTTGAACCATGACTCCATTTCCCGATGCCGCTAGCCTGACCCGCGCCATTCGTCAGGGGCAGACCACCGCGAGAGCTGTTGTTGAAGACACTCTGGCCCAAATTGAGGCAAGAGATAGCACGTTGAACTGTTTTACAGCAGTGACGCCCGAAGTGGCATTGCGGCAAGCAGCTCGGGTAGATGATGCGATCGCATCAGGAAAAACCCCCGGCCCCCTCGCAGGCGTTCCCTTCGCGGTGAAAAACCTATTTGATGTCGAAGGGATCGTTACTTTAGCAGGTTCCAAGATCAATCGGGAAAATTCACCCGCCACTCAGGACGCAACGCTGGTGGCTCGAATGAAAGCGGCAGGGGCAATCTTGGTTGGGGCATTGAACATGGACGAGTACGCCTACGGCTTCGTCACGATCAACAGCCATGATGGTGCAACGCCGAACCCCCACGATTTGGGTCGGATGTCTGGAGGATCTTCAGGGGGGTCAGCCGCCGCCGTGGCCGCTGGACTGGTGCCAATTACACTCGGTTCTGATACCAATGGATCAATTCGGGTGCCCTCAGCGCTTTGCGGCATCTATGGGCTAAAGCCGACTTATGGTCGGCTTTCTCGTCATGGATCTTTTATGTTTGTCTCCAGCCTCGACCACCTCGGCCCCTTCGCTCGTTCTGTGCGAGATTTAGCTGTTTCCTTCGATGTAATGCAAGGACCCGATCAAGCAGATCCGGTCTGCACAAGTCGTCCGGCTGAGGCTGTGTTGGATTCTTTAGATCGAGGGCTTCAAGGACTGCGGATTGCGATCGCAGATGATTACTTTTCTAGGGGGATGCAACCGGAAGTCGCAGCAGGGCTAGAAAAAGTTGCTAAAGCCCTTCAAGCCAACGAAACTGTGACTATTCCAGAAGCCGCACGGGCACGGGCTGCCGCCTTCATCATTACCGCCTGTGAGGGCAGCCAGCTTCACAGCAGTCGGTTGAAAACTCGCCCAATGGATTTTGATGTGGCGACACGGGAACGCTTTCTAGCTGGGGCACTAATCCCCAACGGTTGGTATATCCAGGCTCAGCGGTTCCGCCGCTGGTACCGCGATCGCGTTCGTGATCTATTTCAATCTGTAGACGTGATTCTTGCCCCCACTGTCCCTTGTGTAGCCCCGCTGCTGGAGCAGACTACGCTAGAAATCGAGGGTGAGACGGTTCCTCTACGGCCTAATCTCGGACTCTACACCCAACCCCTTTCGTTTATTGGCCTGCCCATCATTTCGGTACCCGTTCACTTACCTGGTAAGCTGCCCGTTGGGATCCAAATCATAGGTGCTCCCTATAAGGAAGCCAAGATTTTGCGGGTGGCCGCCTACTTAGAGCAGCAGGGCATTACAACTGCTCCCATTGCCTCTAGAAACGTTGGGACTTGAGACTGGCTAATCAATGCGCTCAAAAATGAGTAGGTAGTAACCCAACGGCCCCGAATCAACGGCAAAAGCGTAGGGCATCAGAAGACCTGCGATCGCATTGCCAACAAGGTACTTTGGTAAAAACCACTTAATTACCTTAGCTCGCCAAATCAACCGAAAATATCGTTGTGACAGCCTCTGTAGGTTGATGAGGTTAGGCATAATCGCAAACGATAAATCCCGTTTTTCAACTAAATTCAAACCAACAGTCTCGGCAGCATCTAACCAATCTTCTAACGGGTCAAATCCGTTTACAACTGCCATCGAAACTTCTACCAACTGGGTCGTCACCTGGATCTCTTCCGATCGTTGGTCAAACCCAGGTTCGCGGTATCCATCAAACACCACTAGCCGTCCGCCTGGCTTCAAGACTCGGCGGATTTCTGCCAAAGCAATCTTGGCCTCTTTGGCATGGCACAAGCAGTCCACCCCAAAAATGAGATCAAAACTTTGGTTGGGAAAAGGCAACTGATTGAAGTCACCGACTTGAAAAGTAAGGTTGGAAAGAGAGGCAGCTTTCTTGTTGGCAATCGAGACATGCAACGGGGTCAAATCGACACCTTGAAACTGCACTTCAGGGTGCTCCTGCGCTAGGAAGCTGCTATTAAACCCTTTACCGCTGCCCAATTCTAGAACTTGCCGAGCCCCAATCGCTTGAATCTGAGTAGACACTGTTCGAGGTTGTCCATAGTAGCCCTCCTCACTAAAGATTCCATCTTCATTTAGCGCTAGGTGGACACAGTCCCGCTGAGAATGGAACTTGCTATATCCGTACTCACTTTGAGTGTAGTAAGGCACAGTAATATCGCGACTAAAATCTTGCAACACGCGATTTACATTGAAAACCTGCCGCACTTTGCTCAAGGCTTCTGTGAGGGAAAGATTAGACATGGGCAACCATTGAAAACCGATGAACAGCAGTTGTGGAACGCTTTGAAGAGACTAGCATTCTATTGCCCAGCCACTTCAAAAGGGGAGACCACCCGATCTCACAACCACGGTACTGTCAGAAACGACACATTCTGCCATCTTGAGATTTAGATGCTTGCTTTAACAGAGCATTTTATAAAACGCTCTGTTAAAGCAAGCTACTGGACTGACAAGCTTAAAAGAAGGCATTAAGTCTGTGTCATTGCGAGCCTGCGAAGCAATCTCCGTCCAAGATCTGCTACACCGAGATTGCTTCGCTCTGCTCGCAATGACAATGCACAGCTTTAGGCTTGTCAGTCCACTACGGCACAATTGGATTAGCTTAAGCAGCCGTTTTCCCTACAACAGGCTTAGCTGCGGAATTAGCCTGATCAGTGGCAACCTCTAGGGCTATTAATTCCTGGGGGGATTCCTGTTCAACCAAAGTGCATGCCTTTTCAGGGCGAATGCTGCGGTAGCGATCACTGCGGATCCAGTCGATGGTAGTACGGATCAGTTGAGGTGGCTCTCCTAAAGTTGTTAGCAGATGAGCGCTCAGCTCTAGGGCAGCTTCTAGCTCTGGCTGCACTACTTCTTTTGCGCCAATCTGAGTCAGTTCGTCGATTTCGTTATTGCTATGGGAACGGGCAATCACATCTAAACTAGGAACCTGCGCGAGCGCTCTCTGAAGCAGTAGTCGGGTGCTGAGGGGATCGGGCAAGCAGATCGCCAATGCTTTGGCTGACTCCAGATGGGTTTTTTCTAACACCAGCTCTGAGTCAGCATCACCAAAGACAAAGGGAATTTCGTATTTACGCAGATCTTGAATCGCGCCGTCGCTGTTATCTACGACCAGCACCGAGTAGCCACGCTGAATCAGCAGGTTAACCAGCACCTGGCCCACTCGGCCATAACCTGCCACAATCACATGATCCTTAAGACCCTCTGGCACAGATAGCTCCTGCGCCTCCTCAAAACGCTTGAGATATGCAAACAGGGGCGTTGTCGTCAGCCAATCTACCACTTTGGGAGCCAGACTAAGCCAAAGAGGAGTCAGCACTAACGTAATTGCGGTCGTGCCCAGCAAGACAGCTTGTGCCTGCTCGCCAATCAAGCCCATATCGTAGCCAATCATGGCCAACACAAAGGAGAATTCTCCAATTTGATTCAGGCCAAAGCTGGCAAATACCGCAGTTTTGAGGGAGTACCCAGATTGCAGCACGACCGGGAAAATGACTACCGCCTTACCCACCATCACCAGCAGCACCAGGCCCAGGATAATGCCTAAGTCTTCTGCCAGCAGTCCCGGATCGATCAACATGCCGATGGAGACAAAGAAGAGACAGGCAAAGGTATCGCGCAGAGGCAAGATTTTACCCAAAGCCTGCTCGGAATACTCCACCTCCGAGATCATTAGACCCGCAACAAAGGCACCCATTTCAATGGAAAGGCCTAGTTCGTTTGTAACCCAGGCAACGGTTAAGCAGAGGACCACAATCGCCAGCAAAAACAGCTCGCTACTTTCGGTAGCAGCGACAATCTGCATTAAACGAGGCACCACCCAACGCCCCAGTGCGATCGCACCCAGAATGAACAGCGTAATCTTGGCCGCCGCAAATCCCAGAGTTGCCCAGAAATCACCTGTTTGGGTCAGCACTGGCAAAAAGGCCAGAATGAGCCCCAAGGCCAGATCTTGAGCAATGAGGATAGCCAACATGACCTGGCCAGGCACCGTGTTGGTTTCTCCCCGCTCAGTCAAAGTCTTGAGCACGACAGCCGTTGAGGAGAGGGAAAGGACCAATCCTAAGAACACCCCTTGTAAGGGAGAGGTTGCCCAACCCATCAGAAGCGTAATGGCAGCCACGAGTAGCGTGGTTAGGCCCATTTGCAGCAGGCCGCCTTGAATGGCAATTTTACGAACTCGTTTAAGTTCTGCTAAGGAAAACTCTACACCCAAGGCAAAGAGCAAAAAGGCGACACCCACCTGGGCAAATGCCTGAACTTGCTCAACATCAGTGAGAAAGCCAACGCCAAAGGGTCCGACGATTAAACCACTAACCAGATAGCCTAGTAAAACAGGCTGTTTGAGACGATTAGCGAGATAGCCACCCAAGGCAGAGGTGCCCAATGCCTTGGTCAAGTCGATCATAAATGCGGTTTCAGCTGCCATTCCGGACGCACACAACAAAGGGTGTCAGTCTTTATTGTGACTGACTCTACTTAATGTTGGCTTAACATCATTTCTAAAT
>DATNQF010000184.1:0-11388 GCA_036702855.1 Trichocoleus sp.
TCTTTGACCCACAGGGCGTTGTCAAGCTCTGGAATCGAGCAGCAGAGCAAATTTTTGGCTGGAGTTCTGAGGAAGCCATAGGGCAGTTCATGCCAACAGTACCCCATAGAACTCAGGAATTTCTGCGCAGTGTTCAAGCGGTGGTGGGTGGCGCAGCCCTAGAGGGGTTGGAAGCCCAGCATCAGGCTAAAGATGGTCGCAGGGTGGATTTGGCAATTTGGGCCAATTTAGCTCACGATGAGCAAGGTAACCCTGGCTGCTTGGGCATTGCCCTGGATGTGACCGAGCGTAAACGTACCGAAGAGGCGCTAAGGACCAGTGAAGAGCGCTATCGATCGCTAGTAGCAACCACGTCGGCAGTAGTATGGACCACAAGTGCCGATGGTAGCTTTATCTGCCCTCAGCCCTCGTGGGAAGCCTACACTGGGCAATCCTGGGAGGAGCATGCTGGCTGGGGCTGGATGGAGATGGTTCATCCAGACGACCAAGAGCGGGCTAAAGCTACGTGTCAAAAAGCATTAGCAGACCGTTCTACCTACGAAATTGAAGCACGGCTCTGGCATGCTGCTAGTGCCCAGTACCGATACATGAGTGCCCGGGCAGTGCCGCTGCTTAACCCAGACGGCTCGGTGCGGGAGTGGATTGGTACAAACACAGATACCCACGACCGCAAACAGGCGGAGAAGGAGCTCCAGGAGAGTCGGGCCCGGTTTCAAGTGCTTGTTAGCAATATGCCGGGCATGGTCTACCGTTACCAGCCCAGCAAAAACGGCTCCCATCACTTCACCTATGTCAGCTCTGGCTCCCGAGAACTGGCGGAACTCGATCCAGAGCAGATTCTGCAAGATGCTGGCTCCTTTCTGAGCCTGATCCATCTAGAGGATTTACCTTCTTTCCAAAGCTCGGTTGCTGCTGCCATTGAAAGTTCTGCCCCTTGGCGTTGGGAGGGCAGGTTGACTACGCCGTCAGGCAAGCTGAAATGGGTGCAAGGCCGCTCTCGGCCTGAGCACACTGAGTACGGGAAGGTTTGGGATGGTTTGTTCCTGGACATTACGGATCGCAAGCAAGCAGAAGAGGCTCTGCGCCAAAGCGAGAGCACCCTCAGTGCCTTCATCGCGAGTTCTCCTATCGGCATTGTCCTGTTTGATCAGAACCTGCGCTATGTCCACATCAACGAGGCATTAGCCAAAATTAACGGCATTCCCCTCAGTGAACACCCAGGACGCACTTTGTGGGAGGTTTTACCTCAGTGGGCACCTGTTATTGCTCCAATACTTCAACACGTTATGCAGACTAAGGAGCCGCTGCTTAACCAGGAGGTGGTAGGGGCCACCTATCCTGCTGATGTTGTAAGGCATAGTCTGGTTAATTATTTTCCAGTGCACTTGCCGGATGGTCAGGTCTTGGGAGTGGGCGTGACATCGATGGATGTTACTGAGCGCAAACGCATTGAGGAGGCTTTAAAGCAAAGTGAGGAGCGCCTTCGTGTCAGTCAGGAGTTGTCCCTAGATGCCTTCACAATCCTTGATTGCATACGCAGTGAGTCTGGGGCGATTGTGGATTTTGTCTGGACGTATGTCAATCCAAAAGCAGCTGAGATTCTTCAGCATCCTGCTGACGAGTTGGTTGGCAAGCGTTTACTCGAAGTGTTGCCAGGCAACCGAGCCAACAGCGAACTGTTTGACCGTTACGTGCGGGTAGTTGAGACAGGAGAATCCCACGATATCGAGCTGTTTTACGATGCCGACAATATTACTGGCTGGTTCCGTAATATGACGGTGAAGCTAGAGGATGGGGTGGCTGTCTTTTTTAGCGACATTAGCGATCGCAAGCGGGCAGAGGCCGAGCGAGAACAGCTCTTGCAGCGGGAACAGGTGGCCCGACAAGAGGCTGAAGCGGCCAATCGCATCAAAGATGAGTTTCTAGCGGTCCTCTCCCACGAGCTGAGGTCACCCCTCAACCCCATTCTGGGATGGGCAAAACTGCTGCGTAACCACGCCCTCAGCGAGCAGCAGATTGCCCATGGACTAGAAGCGATTGAGCGCAACGCCAGCCTCCAGACCCAGCTTATTGAAGACTTGCTCGATGTCTCTCGCATTATGCAAGGCAAGCTCAGCGTTACTATTGCTCCGGTGGATCTGGCGGCTGCGATCTCAGGAGCCGTAGAGACGGTGCATTTAGCCGCAGAAGCAAAAGCAATTGAGATTCGCTCCTTCCTTGCTCCAAGAACTGTGCAAGTTGCAGGAGATGCGGTTCGGATTCAGCAAATTATCTGGAATCTCTTGTCCAACGCAGTGAAATTTACACCAGAAGGCGGACAAGTAGAAATTCGTCTCGAGCAGGTTGACTCTCAGGCTCAAATCACGGTTAGCGATACCGGCAAGGGCATCAGCCCTGACTTTTTGCCCTATGTCTTTGATTACTTTCGTCAGGCAGATGGCGCAACAACCCGACAATTTGGTGGTTTAGGGCTAGGCTTAGCGATCGTTCGTCACCTTGCAGAATTGCATGGAGGCACGGTGTCTGCCGAGAGTTTAGGAGAGGGGAAAGGGGCTACGTTCAAGCTCAGATTGCCACTGCTTAAGGAAAACGCTCAATTAACCATTAATCGGGGTTCTCTGCCCTCGGTTACTCGGTTTGATGCTTTACCCCTAGCAGGCCAACACGTTCTAGTTATAGACGACGAGGTAGATACTCGTGACTACCTTAGTGCTGTCCTGGAACAAGCTGGAGCAACCGTTACTCTGGCTGAGTCAGCCTATCAAGCATTGCAGATATTGAAAGAGTTAAGCCCAGATGTCTTAGTTAGTGACATTGGCATGCCGGAGATGGACGGTTACATGTTGATACAAGAAATACGCAAACAGGGTAATGATATTCCTGCGCTTGCCATTACTGCTTATGCTGGCGAACTCGATAGGCACCGGGCACTGGAAGCGGGCTTTCAACGACATGTTGCTAAGCCAGTAGAACCAGAGCTTCTCATTCAAATGGTTGCTCTATTAAGCATTTCAAATACTGTCTAAATAGTTCTAATTTAAATGCAGTAATACTTTTCTTGTTGCATTTCCTAGTTCCCTGTAAGAGAAGCCTGATGCTAAGAATTTATCAAGACTATTGGGGATATCTCGTTGCACTCATCATCCTTACCCTCACTTTCATGCTGCGCCCTGACATCCTTGGGCTGATGCTTGAATCAAACGGGTTTATTCCCCATGGTCATTGCTATTTATGGAAGCCAAGTCTAGTTTGGCTACACCTAGTCTCTGATCTTCTAACGGGGATTTCTTACGTAGCGATTTCGACCACACTTGCTTTCCTGGTATACCGCACCCGCAAGGAAATTCCGTTTGACTGGATGTTTCTAGCGTTTGGCACCTTTATTGTTGCCTGCGGCAGTACTCACTTCATGGCTGTCTGGACGCTATGGCACCCTACCTACTGGCTCTCGGGTGTTCTCAAAGCGGTTACAGCTTTTGCCTCTGTAGCCACAGCAGTTGCTTTGCCTGCCTTAGTGCCTCAAGCCAAGACACTCGTTGAAGAAGCGAAGCTCTCTGAGGAACGACGCTTACATCTCGAATCGGCTAACGAAAAGCTTAAGGAGCTTGACCAGCTTAAAACCCAGTTCTTCGCCAACATTAGCCATGAGTTGCGCACACCCCTTACCCTCATTCTGGGTCCCACTCAAAAGCTACTTGAAAAGGGGGATTTGGACAAAGAACAGCGCTTTAGCTTAGAGAGCATAGCTCGTAATGCCCGCCTTCTGTTAAAGCAGGTTAACGATCTATTGGATGTTTCCAAGTTAGAAGCAGGCCGAATGGAGGTGCACTATGAAGATTTTGACCTTGCGCACTTAGTCAGACTGGTAGCCGCCAACTTCAACGGGCTAGCTCAAGAGAAGCAAATCACTTTCGAAGTGGAAACCCCTGATGTTTTACCAGTTCAGTTAGATGAAGCCAAGATTGAGCGTATTGTTCTTAACCTTCTATCCAATGCCTTTAAATTTACACCCAAGGATGGCACGATTCATTGCAGGCTTTCTCAACCTGCTAACTCTATTGGTGCAAACAGTGATGAGGCTCCCTCACACATTGAGATTACGGTTGAAGATAGCGGGCCAGGAGTGCCGCAAGATTTGCAGAACGTAGTATTTGAGCGTTTTCGTCAGGGCGAGGGCAATGCCAATCGTCGTTATGGAGGCACTGGCTTGGGTCTTGCCATTGTCAAAGAGTTTGCAGAGTTACAAGGGGGTAGTGTTTCTGTAGGTGATGCTGCTATTGGCGGTGCCTGCTTTTCAGTTAATCTGCCCATGAACACCCCATCCGGTAGTGTTGATTGGTCTGACACCGCCATACCTGCTTCGCTTCAGGACTTAAGCAGGGCAGCAGTAGAAGAGCTTTCGCCTCAAGCTGCTAATCAAGCAGTCGAACGAACAGAACAAGTGCTGGGTAAACCTCTTGTTCTAGTTGTAGAAGACAACCTAGAGATGCAGCATTTTATTGCTTCTACCTTGGAGAGCGATTATCAGATTGCAACGGCCAGAGATGGGGTAGAGGGGCTAGAGCAAGTACAGGCGTTATGCCCTGACCTTATTGTGAGTGACGTAATGATGCCCCGCATGAGTGGGGATCAGTTGGTTGAGGAAGTCCGCGCTCAGCCGGAACTTACTGACATTCCTATCATCATGCTCACAGCAAAGGCAGATGATACGTTGCGAATTCAATTGTTACAGCAGGGCGTTCAAGACTATTTAATGAAACCGTTTTCGACAGGAGAGCTGAAGGCGCGAGTCAGTAACTTGGTGATGATCAGACGAACAAAGAGCTTGCTACAGCAGGAGTTGATCAGCCAAAGCCATGACTTAGAAGTTTTAGCTCATGAGGTAAGACGCCGCAGAAAGGAATTACAGCTTGCTTATGAGCAGCTTCAAGAGCAAGCAGCAGAACTAGCACAGGCTAATCGCTTGAAGGATGAGTTTTTGGGAATTATCTCGCACGAGCTAAGAACCCCTCTTAACAGCATTTTGGGTTGGTCTCGCATGCTACGTACACGCGTTCTCGATGAAAAAGTTACCAGCCGTGCTTTAGAGACAATAGAGCGTAATGCAACATTACAAGCTAGTTTAATTGAGGACTTAATTGATATTTCTAAGCTGCTGGCAGGCAAGCTGCGGCTTGACTTCCATCCAATTGAACTAAAACCCTTGATTCAAACTATTGTGCAATCCCTACAAACTCAAGCACAAAATAAAGGGATTGGACTCCAAATCAACTTGAGCAATCACCAATGTTTAGTTTCCGGTGATTCCTTGCGGTTACAGCAGGTAGTCAACAATCTCCTCTCAAATGCCATTAAGTTTACTTCTCAAGAAGGACAGGTTGAAGTCCTTTTGGATCATGAAGACAGGCAAGTCAAAATTCAAATAAGTGACACCGGACAGGGGATAGAACCGGAATTCCTGCCCTATGTATTCGATTACTTCCGCCAAGAGGATAGCTCTACAGAAAGAGGATATGAGGGCTTGGGCCTCGGATTAGCGATCTCTAAACGTCTAGTAGAGCTTCACAATGGCTCTATCCACGTAGAGAGCCAGGGAAAAGGACGGGGAACCAAGGTCACTATCCTCCTACCGCTAGCCAGTATCAGCGAAGTCGGTAGTATGGTGACAGCTTAAACACTTGTACTGCAAAATTTCGTTTTATCCCTCTGTTGCCCTCACTGCCTAACGAATTTACGCTGTTTTAGGCTTCGGGTTAGCTCTCATTGCACTTGGTGACACCCTCGATTCAATTAAATTTGGAAGTGGTAGATGTTACGGTAGCTAGCGGCAACTGCACTGTAAATGTAGCTCCTTGCCCAAGGCCTGCACTTTCCGCCTGCACCGTTCCTCCATGAAGCGTCACAATCTGCTGTACAATCGCCAGTCCCAAACCCAGCCCTCCAAATTCGCGGGTTATACTGCCATCCTCCTGACGGAAGTAGTCAAACACATGGGGAATAAACTCTGGGTTAATGCCTTTGCCAGTGTCTCTAACCCAAATTAACGCATTGGGACCAACCTGCTCTAGACCAACCTCAACCAAGCCCCCAGATGGTGTGAACTTGATGGCGTTAGACAATAGATTGCCAACCACCTGTTGAAGTCGGTTGGCGTCTCCCAAGGCAATGCCTGAGACAGGGTTGAGCTTGGTCTGAATTTGAATTTGTGTTGCGTCAGCTACTAGGCGCACGCTTTCCACCGCCGCTTCAATGGGATCCGCGAGATTGACAGGCTCAATATTTAGGGTGACTTTGCCTTGTAGGATGCTGGAGATATCGAGTAGATCTTCGATTAATCGCACTTGCAGCGTGGCATTGCGCTCAATTGTTTCCAGGGCTCGGTCTGTTTGGGCTGGACTGAGTTGATTATTGCGCAGCATCCTAGTCCAGCCCAAGATGGGATTGAGCGGCGTTCGCAGCTCATGGGATAAGACGGCCAAAAACTCATCTTTGGCGCGGTTAGCAGCCTCTGCTGCGGCGCGAGCCGCTTCGCTAGCTGCCCGTTCCCGTTGAGCGGCTTCGTACAGTTGGGCATTGTCGATTGAGATAGAAACCTGTGTAGTCAGGAGCTTGAGAAGCTCAATGCGATCGCACGTAAACGCGCCAGGACTTAAGTTATTTTCCAGGTACAGGATGCCCGTCAGCTTACCCTGGTGAATGGCAGGTAGGCATAGTACCGACTTGGGCTGGTGCTGCCCGACGTAAGGGTCTGCCTTGAACCTCTCCTCAGCGCAGGCGTTTTGCAGCACCAGGGGTTCCCAGGTGTGCTTGACATAGTTGATCACGCTAATCGGTAGCGACTGGCTCTGCTCCAGGGGTACTGACTGGATAAAAACTTGCTCTCCTAGGATGGCCTCAGCTTCGATGACCCATTCTGTGTTTCTATTAAGGACAAAGACACCCCTTTGGGCACCTGCGTTCTCAATCACAATCCGCAGCAATTTATCGAGCAAGCCGCTAAGCACCATTTCTCCCGATAGGGTTTGAGAGGCCTTAATGATGGTCATCAGGTCCAGCATCTCCGCATCGTTGGAAGAAGTTGGCATCGCCAGCAGCCCATTATTTGCCTCAAACCTGCGCTTAGACCGCAGGCTAAGGGCGAGTAAAGACCTGTAGCGCTGATCCAACAGCTGCACCTTAGCCGCTGCGCCCCACTTGAGATAGCCTAAGCGAGCCTCTTGCAGATAAGCTTTGGCTACCTTGTTCTTGCCCTTGGCTAAATAAAACTTACCCGCTAACTCGTTGCCCAAGGCTTCATGGTGAGCGAACTGGCAATCATGGGCTGACTGAATGCCCTGGTCGTATAAATCCCAGGCAAGGTGGTCTTTCCCCTCTAGTCGAGCGATTTCTGCCGACATCAGGCAGTACTTGTAGAAGAAGTTGTGAGGGCAGTTCTCCGACCACCGCTGCATCTGCTCCTGATTGCGCAGCAAAACCTGCTTAACCTGTAGCTGCTCCTCCTCAGGCAAATCAAAATAGAGGGCTGTTAGTGCCAAGGTGTAATAGAAGCAGTGCTCAACCACGAGCACCTGCCCAGGCAAAAGATTGGAGATGGTTTCAGTGACCGCCTTGCCCAGTTCCCTGGCCTCAGGGTAACGCTCCAGCCAATATGCGACCCTCAATCGCTCCACGTAGTAGAACTGTAGGTTGCTGACCTCTTCTTGAGCCCGGTTATGCTCTAGGAGCATCTGCTGATTGCACGGTTCGTCCGTAAGCTCCAGGTTGAACTGAGACTGCCCTGTCCCTTTAAGGTTGAGAATGGCTTGGCACTGCCCAGTGTAGATATAGTTTGTCGTGGGGTCGTTATGCCGTTTCAAAAAGCCCTTGTATTTCTGGGCCTCATCGTACACTTCGTCTAGGCAGGCTCCTGTTTCTAGCAGCCGCCAGATAATGTGCAAAACTGCAAAGCTGGCAAAGCCAAAGTCGCCCACTTCCAAGCCGTTCCGGTAGGACTTGAGAAGATAGGTCGAACTGGTTTGCATGGGCTGCTTCCAGTGGTTGATCATTGCCCCAAAGGGAAAGCAGCTCTTGCACTTCATTTGAGCATCGTTGTACTTGTCGGCAATGGCCATGGCGAGCTGACCAAACGCATAGCCTGCCTGAATCTCTCCCAAAGCGGCAATACTAATGACGGCATAGGCACTGATGCCGAGGGCTGCCGCACTTGCTATGCCAAATTTCAAAACTAAATTGACGGTTTTGACGGCCACTAACGCCAATAGTGTTGGGTCTGCGCGATAGGTTGCAACTGTCATATCTCGCAGCACAACCAAGACCGCAAGCAGCTCCGGGTCATTAATTTTGGGCAGATTGATCAGCTCAGAAATTTGCCGATCTGCTAGATTGAGCTGTATTTGCGCAAGCTCCTGCTCAACGGCGGCTTGCAAGGACTCAGGATCGAGGGGGAAGTCGTAGCCAAATAGGGTAAGCGCCGATCTACCAGTTTCTAAGACATCGCTAATGCGGTTAGAGTCGGTGTAAATCAGCATCCTCAAGCTATACACCTGCGCTTGCTCTAGTTTTGTCTTTGCCTGGGATAGGGCAATGTCAGATAGGTGCTCTGATAGCTCGATTTGCCCGGTCACGCAGGCGCACTGAGAAAGCTCCAGGTGCAGGGCAAACGCTAGGGAGTAATTGCTCTCCCAACAGTCATGGGGTAGTAGCTTGAGCCCAGCCTGCAAGTATGCGATCGCAGCCTCATAGGCGGCGGACACTTTGGCTTTTTGTCCGGCCCGCAGGTCGAGCTGGGCCAACCGAATTTGCTCTGGCGGGTCAGCAATTAGCTCTAGACCGATGTTGAGCTGGTTAACAATATCAAAAAGGCGTTCCTCCAGCAGGGACTCTGGCGTATCCCTAAGCATTAACCGACCAATGCTCAAGTGGGTCGTTTGCTTCTCGCTCTCTGGAATTAAGCAGTAAACAGCCTGCTGGACGCGATCATGCAGAAATTTGTAGCGGATGGTAAAGTCTGACTTCTCTGTCTGCTCAATGCTTTCTACCCATTTGTAGCTGTCCCCGATCGGCAAGACTAACCCTGCCGAGATGGCTTCCCACAATTCTGCTGCCGTTGCTGTCAGCGATTGTTGGTTAACAATTGCTAGGGCGTGTAGATCAAAGCGACTCCCAACGCAGGCGGCCAACTTTAAGACCTGCTGCGTTTGGGGCTGCAATCGCTGTACCCTGCGAGTCATCAGGTCTACCACATTGTCTGTAACATCGAGTTCGTGAATGGGCTGTAGCTGCCACTGCCAGGAACGTTGGGCGAGGTTGTAGTGAAGCAAGCTTTCCTGGTGGATAAATTTGAGAAACTCGGTGGCAAAAAAGGGATTTCCCTGGGTTTTGCCAAAGAGGATCTCTGCTAGGGAATGGGTTGAGGCGCTGTCTTGCTTGAGGGTGTCGGCAACTAACTGGTTGAGATCGGCTTGAGTTAGGGGCTGCAAGCAAATGTGGTTGACGATGCCCCCGCTTTTTTCAATCTGATTCAACGTCAGCACTAGGGGGTGCGACGGATGTACCTCGTTGTCGCGAAAAGCCCCGATTAGCAGCAAATGTCGACTGGTCGAGTCCGTCATTAGAACTTGAATCAGCTTTAGAGTGGCTGAGTCGGCCCACTGCAAATCATCTAGGAACAGGACTAGGGGATGTTCTGCTTGGGCAAAGACCCGCACAAATTGCTGAATAACTGAGTTGAAGCGGTTTTGCGCCTCTGTCGGAGGTAGCTCTGGTACCGTTGGCTGCTTGCCGATGATCAGCTCTACCGCCGGAATTACATCCACAATCACCTGGCCGTTGCTGCCAAGAGCTTCTAGCAGCTGTGTTTTCCATCGCTGCACTTGGGCTTCACTTTCCGTGAGTAGCTGCTGCACCAAGTCTCGAAAGGCTTGAATGACCGAACTGTAGGGAATGTTGCGCTGGAACTGGTCAAACTTGCCGCAGATGAAGTAACCCCGCGTCTGGGCTAGGGGTTTGTGAATCTCATTGATTAGGGAGGACTTACCCACGCCTGAGTAGCCATAGACCAGCATCAGCTCTGACGGCCCTTGGCTGACGCGCTCGAAGGCGTTCATCAGCAGAGCCGATTCCCCATCCCGTCCGTAGAGCTTTTGGGCAATCTCCAGGCGATCGGTGATGTCAAACTGTGCCAAGGGAAAATCAGTAATTGTCCCTTGCGCTTCCCATTGGTGCAGGCATTTCTGCAAATCAACTTTGAGCCCTTGGGCACTTTGGTAGCGATCCTCAGCGGTTTTAGCGATTAGCTTGAGAATGATGGCTGAGAGAGCAGCGGGAATTTCAGGGTTGAGCTGCTCTGGCAGCGGTGGAACTTTGGCAATGTGGCAATGCACAAGCTCCATCGGATCGTTGCTAACAAATGGCGTTTGTCCCGTCAGCATTTCGTAGAAGGTGATGCCGAGGGAATAGAAGTCGGTTCGATAGTCAATCAAGCGGTTCATTCGCCCCGTTTGCTCGGGCGAGATGTAGGCAAGGGTGCCCTCTAGAAGGTAGGGACTGCCAAAGCTTTGGTTCTCTCGGGATAGGCGAGTAGAAATGCCAAAATCGATAATTTGAACCTGCCCTGTAGCAAGGTTAAAAATGATGTTTTGCGGCTTAATGTCTTTATGAATGATGTTGTGCTGGTGCAGAAATCCCAACGTATCTGTGAGTGCGATCGCAACGTTGAGAAACTGAGCAACAGTTAGCCGATGATGGGCAAGATACTCCGATAGGGGGGTTGCTCCAAAGTCTTCTGAGATCAGAGCAACGCCATTGTTGCAATCAGCTAGAGCATAGGCTCTACGAATGCCGGGAATATCTAGATCCCGGACAATGCGATATTCATGCTGCAGCCGGGCAATTTCTCTAGGAGTAGGGTATTCCGATTCGAGGGCTTTGATGACAACAGGTGCTCCATCCTGCTCACGATAACCTCGATAGATAACAGTGTTGAAGCTCCTATAGATAACGCTTTCAACCCTATAACCTAAAATGCCGATCATACGCTTTGTCGCTTAGATTTAATGACTTGTGGTTATAGGGTGAGAACTTAAATAGTAGATGGAAAGCAGATTTGTGGTAAGTATTCCCATTCTTGAGTTAACTGTTTAAACTTCTCAACTCCTAACTTTAATGAAGAAAATTACCTGCACACAAGAAAATGAAGCCGCTATTTTTGCCATCTACCTAAAGGCATATTTTGCTGGCATAGGCTTCACTTTCTTTTATGCCTGAGGCTGCTAAGTTTCTAGAATTATTGTCGCTGACGCGATTGAAACCTCATTTCCAGTCTCACGACATTTTTTCATTTTGACGTGCTACCTAGGACTCAACTACAGGCAGCAAGATTTCAAATTC
>DATNQF010000194.1:0-23608 GCA_036702855.1 Trichocoleus sp.
GCGCCGTCTACACTGCCAAGTAGGCCAGCAAGGAGAGCCACCATGATTCAACTCACCCCCCACTCCAGAATTTTTAGAGGTGCAGGTCTGATCCTGTGCCTAATGACTGTAAGCACGAGTGGTCTGATAGTGCAGCCCAAAGCTGCAACGGCTCTCATGCTGTCTCAAGCCACGGCTCCCTCCGCTGCTCTAGATTGCTCAGCAGTACGTCAGCAAAACGCAACGAGTGCGACCAATAATGCGGTTGAGCGAGCAGAATACGCTGTCAGAAACGGACGCGTTGACCAGGCTGCCCAACTGTTGACAGCTTACCTGCGGGACGTCCAAGCGATGAAAGACTCCCCAGATAAGCTTTACATCTTGCAGCAGCTGGTTGGCAGCATGGGTGAAGATATGGCCTACCTCAGTGTGCTGGAGCGACTGGTGCAGGCTGTCCCCGCCCAGAATCCTGAGGCGGCATTGTCCGTGCTGGCTACGGCTGTTGAGGTGACTCAGGGCGTGAGCAGTAGCTACAGTGCTGCTAAAACTCGTACCCTCGTGATGCTGGCTGAGCATTACACCCAGCTAGGGCAGATGGATCAGAGCAGCCGAATTTTGGCAGAGGCGCTATCAGCCAGCAATGCCATCCAAGGAGCCGATTTCAAAACATCGGCGCTAAGCAGCATTGCTGAGACCTACATCAAGGCAGAGAGGGCTGATTTAGCGCTGCCTATCTTGGCACAATCGCTTCAGGTTGCTAAAACAATTGAGAAACCCAATCCTTACCAACGTGCCGGGGCGATAGAGCGCATTGCTAGTCTCTACGCCCAGATCGATCAGATCGATCTGGCGCTACAAACCGTTCGCCTGATTGAGATCTCGGGCTATCCGTCTAATGCGCTGCTAACGGTCATCGACAAATACAGTCAAGCGGGTCAGTTTGACCGTGCCTTAGAGGTGCTGCCAACAGTTGGGCCTGAGCAAAAGGCGCTGGGTCTGGCAATTGTGGCTGGGCGCGCCACCGCTCAGCAGCCGCAACGCGCCGTTCAACTCTATGCTGAGGCGGTTGCGACAGCACGATCAGCGCAGACCCCCAACCTGGCTTTGGTTAAAGTGGCATTGCGTCATGCTGAGTCTGGCGGATTGGTTGCGACTGCGGACCAGACTGTTCAGACCGTGAATGATCCGGTTGTGCAGGCTCCCGCCCTTGGCGAGATCGCGCTGCTCTATGCCAAAGCTGGACAGGAGGATCAGGGCGAGGCTCGCCTTACTCAGGCGATTGAAACCCTAGGGGCCATTCCAGACGACGGTAATCGCAACGCTATCAGGCAACAGTTGATCGATCGGGCTGCTCAACGCGGGCGCTATGACTATGCGTTGAAACTTGCTGCAACGATCCAACCTGGTGAAGACTCTTTTGATCGAGTTGATGTCTTGACTAGGCTGGCTGAACAAGCCCTTAAGATAGAGCGCTATGATGCAGCCTTGCAAGTTACTGAGCAGATTCCGCCCAGTTTTGCGAGCTGGCGTGAACGCTTGTTCCCGCAGATAGCACGGGGATTTGTGAAGTCAGGTGATCTCGATCGTGCCCTTGCGATCGCACAACAGGAAAACGTTAATCCGGGCTTTCGGCCTCGCATCCTCGCAGTGATTGCGGCTCAACTTGCGCAGTCGGGGCAAGCTGAGCAATCGAGTGCGCTGTTTAATCAAGCGACTCAGCTTGCCAATTCCATTGATGATATCTATGCCAGAACAGAGGTTTTGGGTGCGATCGCACAGGCCTATCTAGATGCAGGACAAAGCGAGCAGGCAACTCAACGGCTAGACCAAGCCATTCAAACAACCCAAGCCATTCAGGATGTCTCCAGCCGCTCCTACTTTCTGCGGACGATTGCCGATCAGTTAACGTCTGCCAATGACTACTCGGCGGCGATTAGGGTCGCTGAGGCCATTCCAGACGACTCTGAGCGGCTTGCTGAGATCAACAAGGCACTAGAGCAAGCAATCTTAGCCGAAGACCTAACGACGGTACAAGATGTGGTGGGACGACTAGAAGATCCAGTGTTTAAAACGCGCTGGTTAGTGACCGTTGCGGATAACTATAGCTACTTGAACCAGCCAGAGGCGGCAACGAGGATTCTCAGTCAAGCTCTCCAGATAGCTCGTACCATTCCAGGCGATGAGTCAAAAACGGTCACAGTGCGAGGGGGAGAAAGTCCCCTCATCGTGGACGACGATCAAGATCGCGGGAGCTTCTTGGTTGCGATCGCACTGAGATACGCTCAAAAGGGGCAACTTTCGCAGGCCCAGCAGATTGCTCAATCGCTTGAGAATCAAGCCCTGCGACAGCAGTTAACGCAGCAGATCAGTTGTTACCGTTAATCCTCGGCCTTGAGGGGATGGGTCTTAACACCACTCACCCAAACCCTCAATTCGTTCTTCTAACTGATGCTTTAGTCGCAATCAATTAACAGGCAGAGTGAATAGGTTTGCTGGCCTCAGAAATAGAAGATGGAAACACAGCAATGCATTGAGGCCTGTGATGACCACTCTGCCCCAACGGCTTTCCTTTAACAGCGAGGACAGCAACAGTACGGGTTTAGACTCAGCGGCACACCTTGGCTACCGTCCTGACCCTCTTTGGGACGGTCGCAAACGGCTATTGAGTCTCTATTACTGATTCCGTATCCTAGTTGCACCCCCCATAGGAAACCCCTATGAAAAAGAGTCCTCTGTGCCTGCTACTGATAATGGCCGCGTTGGTTGGCACCGTGCCTGCCACTTTTTTTAGCTACCCCGTTTGGGCTCAGGCACCTACTTGTGAGCCGCCCTCGACCGAGGCCCAGCGCTGGCTTGACGAAGGTACTGAGCAGAACAACCAGGGCAACTATGAGGCAGCTCTAACCTCGCTAGAGCAAGCTCTCGTGCTGTTTCAGCAGAGTTGCGACCCCTCAGCCCGTCTACAGGTCGGTCATATTTTTAGGCTGATTGGCAACGTTTACTCCAGTCAAGGCAACTACGATCGCACCGTTGAGTACCAGCAACAAGCTCTTGCGATCGCACAAGAGCTCCAAGATCGTGACTTAGAAAGTCGCGCCATTAACAATTTAGGGGTGATCTATGAACGTCGGGGCGATTTAGGACGCGCCGTTGAAAACTACCACCGAGCTCTCCAGCTTGCCCGCGAGATTGACAGTGCCTTTCTGCAAAAAATCTTTCTGAGCAACCTGATTAGGGTTTTTACCAGTCAAGACAACCCGACCGCTGCCGCAGAGCAAATTCAGCAGTTAACAGTGCTGGCTGAACGCACCTCCGATGCAGAGATGCGGCTGTCCATTCATATCGATGCCGCAAATGCCTATTTCAAACTGAAGGACTACCCTCAAGCTATTACTTATGCGCAGCAGAGCTTAGTTCTCGCTCAGGAGCTACAGGCCACAGACAGCGAATTGCAGGCCCTCAACATCCTCACCGAAAGCTATTACTTGTCGCAAGACTACACCCGTGCTATTGCTGCTGCTGAACAAGAACTCACGCTAGCCCGCCAAAGTCAGAATCAAACTTACGAGCTTTTTGCGCTCTACAATCTGGGTCTCATTTATCAGGATTTGGAAGACTACCCGACTGCGATGAGCTATGCTCAGCAGAGCCAGGTGCTGGCCGATAAGATCGGCAATTCCTCTATAGAACAATCGGCCCTGGACGTTCTCCGTCAAAGCTACAGCGGTCTAAAGCGCAGCTCCACCAACCCTGACGAGGCCCAGCAACAGCTAACCCGTACCTACGCTGGAGTAGACGTAAGCTATCAACAACAAGCCCTGCAAAGCATGGCCAATGCTTACTCCTCCAACCAAGAACATGGCCTCACCTTAGAAGTCTCTCAACTGGCGCTGGCATTGGCTGAGCAGACCCAGAACCAAGAACAGGAACTCCAGGCTCTGGCAAAACTTAGCTGGGCTGCCTACCAGACTAAGGACTACCCTGGGTCGATTGAGGCGCTGCAGCGTGGTTTGGTTATCGCCCGAGCCAATCAGAACCAGGTTCTTCAGTCAGCTATCTTAAGAGACTTAAGCGACAACTATTACAGCCTTAGCCAGTATCAAGCAGGTGTTGACGCTGCGCGTGAAGCAGCATCCATTTCACACCAGATTGAAGACTTTGTGGGCGAGGCGAAGGCCTTGATCAAAGCAGGTCTGTCCTACAATTCCTGGGGGCAATATACGAATGCGATCGCGCTGACTGAGCAAGCCCTAGCAATTTCACAGAAGCTTGAAAATCGAGAACTTGAAGCGACTGCGCTGCTGAATCTCAGCAACAATTTTAACGCCCTCTCTAGATACTCAGAGAGTCTGGAGGTCTCTGAGCAAGCCATTGCGACTGCCCGCGAAATTGAAGATAAAGAGCTTGAAGCCAGAGCACTGCTCAACCGCAGTAGCACTTACGACTCTCTGGCTCAGTATCAACCTGCGCTAGATCTGGCAGAACAAGGGCTAGCCATTGCTCGGGAGATATCTCATGCCGAGCTTGAAGCTAGAAGCTTGAACCGCCTTAGTGATACTTACGACTTACTCGACGAGTATTCCAAATCAATTCCCCTAGCTGAGCAGGCATTGGCTATCGCTCAAGAGATACAGGACCCCTCGGTAGAAGTGTTTGCCTTGTCCAATTTGGTGTCAGCGTATGACAGTTTAGGGGCCTATGAGCAGGTCGCAGAGACCACACAGGCGATGATTGCAGCGGGAAGGAGAATAGGCAACCCTGCTATTGAGTCGTTAGGACTGATGATGCTTAGCTATTTGGCTTTTTTAGACAACGATATTCCCGCAGCCATTGAGTATGGAGAGCAGGTGCAGACGCTGTCTCAAACGTCTGACATGCCCTACCTAAAGGCTGTTGCGCCATTGTTTCTTAGCTTGGCCTACGGCGAAACTGAAAACTACGCCTATGCTGTTGAGCTGGCCGAGAGCAGCCTGGCGAATGCCCAAGCCTTGGGCTTACAGGACATAGAAGGAATCGCCTTGAATCTTTTGGGAGGGCTCCATCGCCGACATGATCAACCTGCTCAAGCCATTGCCCTACACCAGCAGGCGCTAGTACTGGCGACCAGTCAGGAGGAAACTAGTGATGCTGCTACTTCCCACGCTGGGCTTGCCCGCAGTTATCGGGCGCTCGACATGCCCACCACTGCGATCGCACATTACAAACAAGCGATCAACCGTATTGAAGCCGTCCGAGGCAACATTAAGGGATTATCGGACGAGCTGCAGGCGTCTTTTCTCAACCGGGTTGTGGACTTTGACAACGTTAAGCTGGTGGATCTATATCGGGAACTGGCCGATTTACTGCTGGCGCAAGACCGGGTGCTAGAAGCTCAGCAGGTCCTGGAGCTACTTAAAGCTCAAGAACTGCAAGATTTTACTCGCGGTGACAGTGCTGCCCCCAACCTGGTGCTCAATTCTTTAGAAACGCAGATTCAGCAGGAGCACGGCACGCTAATTGCCTTTGGTCAAAAGGTATCAGCGTGTGAAAAGACAGAGTGTAGTGACCTGAGTGTTCTCTACAAGCAGCTTGATGCGCTCACAGTGGAATTTCAAGACACCTTAAAGACCGTAGAATCAACCGTTCGAGAACGACTGCCCGATGATCGGGGCGCGCTCGATACGGAGGATTTTTTGCGAAAAGCCCAAGAAATTGTCGAGGCCAAACCAGGGACTGTGCTGGTGTATCCACTGGTGCTCGAAGATCGGCTCTGGCTGCTGTGGGCCTCCGAAGGCGGGGTCGTCGCGCGTAAGCAGGTTGAGGTCGATCAGAAAACCTTAAATGCAGCCGTCTTGCGGTTCCGAGAACTGTTGGGTAGTCCCCACTCTGATCTAGCTCAGTTGCAGGCCACCGGACAACAGCTCTACCAATGGCTGGTGCAGCCGATTGAGGCGGAACTAGAGCGCAATCAAATTCACAACTTGGTTTTTTCTTTGGATCGCTCGGTTCGCTACATTCCCATGGCAGCTCTGCACGATGGCGATCAATACCTGATTGAGAAATATGCAGTTTCTACCATTTTGTCTGCTGATTTAACCGATCTAGGCGAGAGTTTTCCGACCCAAACAGAAAACCCTTCTATCTTGGCGATGGGTACATCCGATGCTGTTGGAGGCTTTCCGCCGCTGCCCAATGTCCCTACCGAGATCGACAGCATTGTCCGCGTAGAGGGGTCTGACCAGGGGATTTACCAGGGGCTGAAGTTCTTCAATGGAGAGTTCGACTTTGAGACTCTGCGCCGCAACTTGAGCGGACACAGCATTCTGCATTTAGCCACCCATGGAGAGTTTCAACCGGGCCAACCAGAAGCTTCTTACCTGCTGCTGGGCAACGGGGAACGGTTGGAGATTCCCAAAATTAGCACTCTGCGTCAGTTGGATAACGTTCATCTGGTGGTGCTCTCAGCCTGCGAAACGGGCTTGGGAGGCCGTGACCCAGATGGTATCGAGGTGGGCGGCATCAGCTACTACTTTCTCTCCCGAGGGGCTTTGTCAGTAATGGCCTCGCTTTGGAAGGTCAACGACAGCAGCACCAGCACGCTGATGCAGCGGTTTTATGCCATTTTGGCTGAGAGTACCGATGAGCAACCTATCACCAAGGCAGAAGCACTCCGTCAAGCTCAGCTCAGCCTGCTGTTAGGGAACGATTATGAAGCCCCGAATTGGCTCGGAGCGAGTCGCGCCAGTGTTGAGCTTATAACCCTGGCTGGCACCCCAATTTCGTCTACTAGCAATCCGTCGCACCCTTATTACTGGGCTCCCTTCATTCTGATTGGTAATCATCTTTAGCTGGCTATGCAGCTAACTTGAACTCGGTAGAGTTCTCACAAGGGGTGTTCGGCGGAGCCTTAGGATTGATGGCCTTATTCCGGCTGTCTTTTTACTGCGCGGTGTGAATGCGATCGCTTTCTGGATTCCCTAAACACCGACCTTAAAGTGTTCATTAGGAACACTTTAAGCAAAGGTTACTAACTTTTAAACTGAAGACAGAAATGGAGCCAAACTAGGCTTTAAACCTCTAGTTTCTTTAGTTAGGATTTCATAACCTTGTAACTCTCTGTTTAAGCAAAAGGTTATGAGAGCACCGTTGCAATTCGCTGCATTATAACCCCTCTCGAATTAGGAAAAACAAGAGTTGTATGGATAGGGTAAGCTGCTTATCTCTAGCGATAGGCTTCAAAAAAGCCTTGTTTTGCTCTATTGATAGAGTTTGCTCAAGGGCTGTTAGAAGGAAGCTAAGGGCACTACACAGTTTTCATGCCCAATCCTTTGTTCCTAAATGAGCTTCTTTAATTTTGATGTTCCCATAATTTCTAAAAAACAGTCGGCTTTTTCAATTTGTGATTTGCCAGGGCTGTGGCGAGTTCATTGGCAGATTAAGCAAAAAGTTATAGTGTCTACCTTTTATACCCGTCATGATCAGGCGTGTTTATTGTGGGCAGGTCTATCTGCCTTGATTTTTCTGTCTGCTCAGTTTATGGCAATAAACTGGTTTGCTCAAGCAGCAATTGCGTCGGGATTAACTGTTCTTTGTGTTGTGGCGATGGTTGTCCTGACGTTTCAATTTAGTGCTGAAGAACGCCTGACCTGGGTGCTTTATGGCTGGAGTTTATTGATGCTGGTGGGCACTTTAATGACTGACCTCAGCCTGTTTTTGGGATGGGGCACCCTTTTGGGAAATCTGTGTCCCTTATGGCTGGGCATCAGTGGCATGGGCTACTTCATTACAGGTTGGGGAATGCGATCGCGAGCCTTTATGCTCATTGCCGCTATTCATTTTCTAACGATTCAAATTCTCCCCGCAGTGGGCATGTGGCAGCCACTCACCACTGGTATGGTAATTAGCGGCTGTGCCCTTTTAATTGCAGAAATTCAGTGGGATGCCAATGGTGTCTGTGGACATCCAGTTTCCTCTGGTAGCAACGCATTTATATCAGAATTAGGTGACTCTAGAGAGCCTATCAATTAATACTTTAGAAGCTTAGGGACCAATATGAAACCCTAAGCTTTCCTGCCCAAAAAGTACCCGCGTGGGTCAGGCGGTCGCCCAAATGCCGTTGCCAAGATGGTGCCATCACCGAGACTGAACTACACGAGGTACGTCATGACACGGCACGGTCAACTCTATCTTAGAGACGGGATTTCTCCCCGCTTTCGGCTTCCGGCTCGGGGGCGTTTTGGCAGAATGTTTCACTGCGTACGGCCCTTTGCCCAAGACACCCCTGCTGTTCGCAATGCTTTGATGGAGATGGGCAAAGCCGGAGGTGTAATGGATCCGGGAAATACCAACAACCCTGAGAATCCTTCAATTCTGGCTGGGTTCACGTTTTTAGGGCAATTCATTGACCACGACCTCACCTTCGACCCCACTTCTAGTCTTGAGCGCCAGTCTGATCCAGAAGCAATCGAAAATTTCCGCACACCCTCCTTTGAGTTGGATAGCGTTTATGGCGCTGGCCCAGCCGCTAGTCCCTTTTTGTATGAGAGAGATCGCGAGAACCGTGGCAAGCTGCTGATTGATGCCGAAAGGCCCCACGATTTGCCCCGCAACAGTCAAGGCGTTGCCCTGCTGGGGGATCCCCGTAATGATGAAAACATCATTGTGTCGCAGCTGCACTTGGCTTTTGTCAAGTTTCACAATGCAGTCTATGACAAGCTCAAGGCCGATGGGGTAAACCCTGGTCAGCTATTCGACGAGGCTCAAAAGCTGGTGCGCTGGCACTATCAGTGGATTGTGCTGCACGAGTTTCTGCCTCTGCTGGTAGGGCAAGAAATGGTAGATAAGGTGCTACGTCAAGGACGGCGATTCTACAACTGGCGCTGGCGGCGTGAACCCTACATTCCCGTCGAATTTTCGGTGGCGGCCTATCGCTTTGGCCACAGCCAAGTGCGCAGTGGTTATGGCATCAATGCTGGGTTTGGAGCCGCTATTTTTGTCCCTCCTGGTGCCAGTGGCGAAGACTTGTCGAGCGGTAGGCCCTTGGAACCCCGTAAAGTGATTGACTGGCGGCTCTTCTTTGCCTTGGATGAGTCTGTTACCCCGCAGCGAAGTCAGCGCATTGATACCACCTTGTCACGTCCCCTGTTTCAACTGCCCTTTGGTGTAGCCGCTAACCCCGCCTCCTTGGCCCAGCGCAACCTGCTGCGTCATTTGACCTTTGGGTTACCCTCTGGTCAGACTGTCGCCCGCAAAATGGGGGTTACTCCGCTGTCTGCGAGCGAATTGGCGGATGTGGGTGCAATTGATTCTGGTTTGGCAAAAAGCACTCCCCTGTGGTTTTACATTTTGCGGGAGGCAGACAAGCGCGCTAACGGTCAGGGTCTTGGTCCTGTGGGAGGGCGCATTGTGGCTGAGGTCTTCATTGGTCTGCTACAAGCCGATGCCCTGTCCTTTGTGGCCCAAAATCCTACCTGGAAGCCAACCTTGGGTACTAAGGGTGATTTCAAAATGGCGGATCTGTTGGAGTTTGCTGGGGTCGCGCCTAGTGGTACCAGTGCCGCTCAACCCAGTGAGGCCCTGGCCGGTTAAGGCTTGATTCTGCCGCTCCCTTAGAGGCTGTTTGAGCAGTGCCATTGCTTACTGGGATCCCCCTAATCCCCCTTTGAAAAAGCGGCTTTTCCCCCACTTTTTAAGGGGGGCAGGGGGGATCCCCACAGGCTAAGTGTGTTGAAAAGGACTTTGCAAACATCCTTTTAGAAACTCCACTGACAGGAAAATCAGTGGGGTTTCTTTTTCTATCCCAACTGGATTTTGGCGGTTGGTCAGTGTTCTGAATTAGTCATGCCCCATGTTTTTCTGGCTCTGCAAGGGATGTTTACCAAGCACGGTGTAGCCACTTAGGCCTGTTATGAGCATTGCTAAGGCCGCTAGGACATACAGTAGCGATAGACTCGCTTCGTGACTCGTTCCTAAAAGAGGGACTAGAGGCAGGGAAATTGCATTGAGTGAGACCAAGGCAGGTTCAAAAAGGTGTTCAGCGAGCGGCCCTGCTGTGAGTAATGCGATCGCACTTACTCCCTGCAACACCAAAGATTTGGCGGCAAAGACCCGTCCTTGAACTTCTGGTGCAGTGTTGCTCATCCAAATTGTTTGCTCAGAACTGCCTAGCAGTGGAAAATTCAGCGATGAGCCAAACTGGGCGGGTAGCCAAATGGCAATCGACTGGCCCAAGCCAAACAAAGTCTTACAAATGCCTGCGCCCATATACCCAGCTACCATGCCAGTGGTTGCTCGCTTAGGGCCACCCCATAGGCTCAGTAAACAGGCTCCGGTTACGCCGCCGAGGCCCGCAGCAGAGGCCACGCTGCCCAAAATACGGGCGTCTCCGTTAGTCCGAGCCAAAATCATCGGATCGTACAGCGCCCCTCCTAAGTCATGAAAAAACCAGAACAGGCTTGATATCAGCAGTACTGTTTGCAGATAGGGGCGCTGCCAAATATAGCGAAACCCTAGAGAAAGCTGTTCCTTAAACCGGGGTAGAGCGACGGCAGACGATGGAGAGGGACGGGGAATTGCACAGGTCAGTAGGGTTGCGATCGCAACTCCAAAACTAGCCAGATCCACTAGGCTAATTCCCACGAGGCCAATTGCCGGATATAGCAAACCTGCTAGCGCTGGGGCAAAAATAATTGAACCGTAGTGAATTCCAGAGTTGAGGCTGTTGGCGCGAGTGTACTGGGCCGGGGAGACTAACAGTGACACGCTGGCAGAGTAAGCTAACTGCTGAATCTGACCAAAGCCCCCATTCAGCATGGCTAGTCCATAGAGATGCCAGATCTGTAAATGCCCACGCCAGAGCAGCAGCAAGATAATCAGAGTAGAAACCGCCGCAACCGTATCTCCTAGCAGCATCAACCGTTTACGGCTAAAGCGATCCACAATAACCCCGGCAATTAGGGTAATCGGAATGCGGGCCAGCTGTGAGAAAAATCCCATCAGGGCCATTGCAGTAGCCGATTGAGTGAGATCCCAAACCCATAGGGAGAGAGCAAACTCGGTCATATAGCTACCAATCGTAGAGACGAGCTGCCCCAACCAGAGGATGAGAAACGTTCGCATGGCTTTTAATCGCCCAAATGTCCTAACAACTTGGGCAGTGCCTCCAAAATAAGTTGATCGGCAATGGGGCCGCGAATGTTGCTGCCCCAAAGCTGGTAGTCTGCGAAAAACACCCGCCCCGCTTGAAACACGGGCATGGTCTTGAGCAGTGGGTTGCTGGCCCACTGCTGACGCACTTTGGCTGCGGGGCTCTCTAGTTGCTCGTCCCAAGCAAAAACAATGACGATATCGGCCTCTATTTGGGGCACTACTTCAAAGGAAATCAGACCCCAGTCCTCAAGACCCTGTGGCCTGACTAGCTCAAAGCCTATCTTCCGCATCAAATTGCCTGCTGTACTGTCCGCCGCAGTATAAATTGTGCGAGTCAGTTGATTTGAGCTGATTAGGAGCACCTTGGGATAGCGTTGAACGACTGGGGCTAAAGCTGTTTTTGCGGCCTCAATCTGTTGAGAAAAGTTGACATGCAACTGCTCAGCCTCAGTTTTGCGGTTAAGCGCGTTGGCAATCCCGCCAATGTCGTTTTGCCAGGTTTGAATCTCCCCCTTAGTGTCGCTAAACAGCAGGGTAGGGGCAATTTGGGAAAGCTGATGATAGATTTTTCCGTGCATCCAGCTTTCCCCCAGAATGAGATCTGGCTTGACTGAGGCTAGAGCTTCTAGGGAGGGAGATTTGCGATCGCCCAGGTTCACAGGCTGGGTGGTGATGCGATCGCCCAAGTAGGGAATCTGCTCTGCTGGGCGATCAAACCGCCGCTGCTTCAAGTGCACGGTTTCGGCATAGGCCACAGGCTGCACACCCAACGACAGCATGCTGTCCAAAATGTGCGGGCTTAGGGCCACCACAGCTTTCGGCTCACCGCAGAGGGTCGTTTCTCCTAGGTCATGGGGTACTGTGCGACAAGCACTGTCAACTCCAGCAGTATCAACTCCAGCAGTTAGATGAATTGAGGCTTGCTGTGGATCAAACCCACAACTAATGACCCACCCCAGCACCAGGGCAAACAGCCCTACCCAGCGTTTTCGCATACCCCTTTCCCACGCTGCTAAAACGTTACTGACACCGAACCTACTACCGAAAGCGGTGCCCCCGGATAAACAATATTGCGGAACTGAGCTGTCTCTAAGTAGCGAGCGTCAAATAGGTTGCGAACGTTGAGTCCTGCCCGCCAATTATCCCGCTCGTAAAAGAGGGCTGCATCCGCACGGAGGTAACTGGGTAATTCGAAGTTGCTGTTAGGCAGATCACCCTCCCGTTCTCCCACAAAGAAGAGTCCCAGACCAAAGCCCAACCCCTGCAAGTTACCTTCCTGAATTTGGTAAGTGGTCCACAGGTTGGCCGTGTGACGGGGCACGTTTTCTAGCGAATTCCCGACGGGAATATCATTGTCCTGGGTCACGACGGCGTCGGTGTAGGCATATCCGGCAATCACGTTCCAGCCTGGCAAAATCTCGCCTGTCAGGTTCAGTTCAACGCCTTGGCTGCGCTGGGCTCCCACCTGGATAGAAAAGTCTGGATCGTTGATGTCGGGGGTGAGTACATTGCGCTTAGTGATGTGGAACAACGACAGGGTGCCCGACAGTTGCCCCTCTAGCCAGTCGCCTTTCACCCCAATCTCGTACTGGGTACCTCGTTCGGGTACAAAGGGACTATTGGTGGCAGAGCGCCCAACCACGGGTAAAAAGGATTGGCTAAAGCTGGCATAGAGCGACAATTCTTCTGTGGGTTGGTAAACCAAGCCTACTCGCGGACTAAACGCCGTGTCTGATTGGTTATTAGTCTCATCGCTGAAGGGATAGCTTTCATCCTGAGTGGTGAAATCGAGCCGTCCGCCTACTAGCAGTTTTAGGTTGTCGAGCAGATCAACCTGGTCTTGCACATAGAGACCTATCGCGTTTGTAAAAATCCGCTGGTTGTAGACATCTGGGAAACTGGTGGGGCGGGGCACATTGTAGTTGGGGTTAAAGATGTCGAGGAGCGGCAGTGGGGCCGACAGTTGGTCGTAGACGCTGGAACGACGATTTAACTCTAGGCCGACCAACAATTCATGGTCAATTGTGCCCGTGGTAAAGTCACTAATGAGCTCAGTTTGCAGCGCATAGTTTTCGTTGACAAAGTCGTCTACCCGCAGCGTTCGCCTCACAAAGCGATCATTGACCAATCTGCTGCTATCAGTGCGTCCCCCTCCTGCATAGGCTGAGTACAAGGAGCCTGCGTGGCGTAGCCGCAGCGAATCACTAAACTCGTGCTCGATTCGGTATCCGGCGCGGTATACCCGCTGCGTATAGGTATCGAACTGGGGATAGCCCAAAAAGCGGTTGATCGGTAGCGGCACCGAACCATCGCTTAGAGCGATTAGTCCCCGGTCATACAGGGGATCGTCGTAGAGATATTCAAAGTCTAGGCTGAGCGTGGTGGAGTCGCTGATATCCCAAGCCACCACGGGCGCGATGAAAAACCGCTCGGAGTTAACAAAGTCTCGGAAACTGCCCGCATTTTGATAGGCAGCATTGAGGCGGTAGCGCACTGAGCCATCCGCTGTGAGCGGGCCAGAGAGATCTGCTGTGGGGCGGTAAAAGGCGTAGTTTCCAGCCGAAAATCCCAGCTCATAAAACGGGTAGGAGAGCGGTTGCTTGGTGACAAGGTTGATAATGCCACCGGGCTGAACCTGACCAAACAAGACAGAGGCAGGCCCTCGCAGCACTTCGATTCGATCGATATTGGCGACTTCGGAAATGCTGTAAAAGTCGTTGTCGCGGAAGCCGTTGCGGAAGTTGCCGTCTTGGGTGAAGCCACGAATGACAAAAGACCCCGCCTCGGTGCCACCGTAGTTCCCCCATTTAGAAACGCCACTGACGTTTTGCAGGGCATCTTGAATCCGTAGGGTCTGCTGATCTTCTAACACAGCTTGGGGGACGACCTGGATGGATTGAGGAATGTCTCGCAGGGGTGTGTCGGTGCGGGTCGCTGTGATAGCGCTATCGGGGTTGTAGCCATCGTCTTGATCCCCGGTTACGCTCACTTGAATGGCTTCCTGCTCGGCATTGGCTATGCCTGTTCCCGGCGCGATTGCGAGGGTTAAGCCATTACCCATTGCATTGACCGTTGCTTGGGGTGGCCCATCGGTTCCGGTGATGGCAATTTGCACCGTGTTGTCTAGAGCTGAGACATCAATGTAGGCAATGCCTGGAGCTGGGTTACTGGCTTGCGCGGAATCGTTGTCTGCAAGGTCTAGAACCGCGTTAGGAATTTCGATGAGCAGCGCATTGCCTAGGACAGTTGTTGTGTTAGGGGGCAGGGGCTGATCGGCTGTCAGCACAATGTCTAGTCCGGTGGCTGTGGCGTTGATCTGCACATCGGTAATGACGACGTTGCTGGCCGAAATTTGGGCCAACCAATCTGCAACGGTTGTTGCGGCCTCCTCGCGAGCGCTCTCTGCGGGCACGGTCTGTGCCCAGGCAGGTGAGAGTGTCATGGGGGATGCGATCGCAAGCACCCCGAGCAGTCCTAACTTCAGCGACAGCCAACTCATTGCCTTCCTCCTCACACACAACACACCGAATAGGGCTTGCAGATACAGTCCAATTGGGAATAATTCGCAAGTGAAAAGAGCATACGGGGCGAGCAGAATCGTAATTTGCCCCAGCGGGATTTTGTTTTGCCCCAGCGGGATTTTTCTAGCCTCGCAGGTAGCGGCGGTAGTCTCTAGGCGTAACACCAAACGCTCGCTTAAAGGCATCACAAAAGCGGCTTTGGCTGGTGTAGCCTACGGCCTGGGCTACCCCTGCCACGCTCATTTCATCGTCTGCTAGGAATTGCTTGGCCTGCATCATGCGGTGCGATCGCAAGCAGCCAAAAACCGTTGTGCCAAAAACCTGCTGAAAGCCCAATTTGAGCTTGTACTCATTGAGCCCGACTTGCCGCGCCAGTTCTGCAATAGAGGGAGGTTGGTCTGCTTGTCTAAGCAAAAGGCTTTTAGCTTGATGCAGTCGCTCTACATCGTCTTTTCGAAGAACTTTGGAGTCTGGCGCAGAAGGCGTAGCTTTGGGCCACTGCAAGAGTTGCAAAGACAGTAACTCCAGAACTCTACTTTCCAAATACATGCGCTTAATTACGCCGCTGTAGGGACAGTGCACAATCTGCTGTAAGCACTGCCGCATCTGCGGGGTCAACGCTCCGAGGGGTTGGTAAAAGCGGGTTTGATTTCCCTGTTCTAGAACTTGCTGAAGCGGCTCGGGCAACGATTCTAGCGGAGCCCCAAAAGACCGTAAAAAGCTGGGGTCGTAGCACACCCTTAAAAGCTGTAACCGCTGGTTGGCTGCATTGCACTCTATTTCATCGAGGTTGGGCAGGTAGAACAGGTAGTGCTGGCCTGAATGCTCTTGGTAGTCTTCTAACCCAGACCATCCAGGCGTTAGCACGCGATGATGTCCGGCCAGGTAAAACTTAGCGGTAATAGGTTCGGTATCCGTATGGTGAACCTGTAGGTTCAAAGTTTCTTGATAGGCGTCGTCGCAGTATTCAACGGATAGACCGGGCCGCAACTGAATCCGCCAAAAAAAGTCGTGGCTGAAACGATGCTGGCAGCGGCCAATGTATTCAAAGCCATCGACATTAAAGGCAACGTCGTCTGTCTGCATGCTCGCCTGCCACTGGGCCTCAAACTCTGCGCGGGTTGTAATCGATGCAACAGACATAACCTTGTAAACTTGCTAAGAAAGATTCCTATTTGGCTAGTCCCCTTTTCGGGCACGTTCGAAAGGTTATAAAGTCCCTAAATCTGGGGAACTTTGATTTCACTCCCCAAGGTTTGGAGCGTTAGGGGAGTGAAAACTGCTGTACGCTACGGAGCGATGACTCCGGCTGACGGGAATGCACAATGGCGTGCCTGCTATGGGATCGGGCATAATCTTGCTCTCTAGGCCAAAGACTTGCGTTACCAGCGTTTCGGTCATGATGCTCGCAGGCGCACCCTGGGCGTAGACCTTGCCCTGCTTTAGGGCGATCAGGTGATCTGCGTAGCGACAAGCTAGGTTCAGATCGTGCAGCACCATGACGATGGTCTTGCCCTGGCTATGGTTGAGATCGGCCAGCAAATCCAGCACCTCAATTTGATGTGCGAGATCTAGATAAGTCGTAGGCTCATCAAGCAGTAGCACTGCCGTATTTTGAGCTAAGGCCATAGCGATCCAGGCTCGCTGGCGCTGGCCGCCAGACAGGGTATCTAACGGACGATTGGCAAAGGTTTCTAAATGAGTAATGGCAATGGCTTCCTCAACCTTCCACTCATCTTCTTTAGACCACTGCTGCAACCAGGTTTGGTGAGGGTATCGCCCCTGCGCGACCAGTTCTCGTACCGTCAGACCCTCTGGCGCAGTTGGACTTTGGGGCAGAATGCCCAGCCGCTGAGCCAGGACTTTGGTCGGCAGGTGTGCGATCGCATCTCCCTCCAAATACACGGTGCCGCCTTTGGGTTTCAAGAGCCGAGCCAGACCCCGCAGCAAGGTTGACTTACCACAGCCATTGGGTCCCACCAGCATCGTCACCTGTTCTTTGGGAATGACTAGATCGAGATCCTGAACAATCGGGTTGCCGTCATAGCTCAAGGACAGTTTACGAGTGGTTAAGGCAATGGAGGAGGCAACGTCAAGCGTCATGGTACGTCGGATATAAAGATCAGCAGCAATTACAGGTAAGAACCCATTACGAAACGCGGGGGATCAGAGGTTGATTGACCGATTGCGATGGCTCTACAGGCTCGATCCCCGACTATCGCGATACAGCAGCCACAGGAAATAAGGCGCTCCAATCACAGCAGTAATGACGCCACAGGGCAGCTCAATCGGTGCAAACAGCAGGCGTCCAAGAAAATCTGCTAGCTCTACGATGATTGCTCCCATCAAAGCTGCCGTAGGCAACAATCCTGCATGGGATGGGCCAACGAGCCGCCGGGCCAGGTGAGGGGCCATCAGACCTACAAAGCCGATGGTTCCTGCGGTAGCAACGGCTGATCCTGCCAGCGCTACGCTGCAAAGTAACAGCAAGCCTCGAATTTGCTCAACCCGACTACCGAGTCCTTGGGCCAAGTTGTCTCCCAGATTCAAGGTGTCTAACTCGCGTGCCAGCACCAGCGACAGGGGCAAAAAAACGACTAGCCACGGAAGCAGGGGCCAAAGATGCTCCCAACTGCGGCCATAAACGCTGCCAGTGAGCCATACCAACACCTGACTCACCGCGTTAATTTCACCAAACGTGATCATTAAGCTGGTCAGCGCACTGGTCAGCGCACTTAAGCCAATGCCAATCAAGATCAGGCGTATGGGAGAGCTGCCCTGATTCCAGGCAAGGAGGTAGATTGCGATCGCAACACCCAACCCGCCTAAAAAAGCCGCACCTGGCAGCCACACCAGAGAAACTGAGGGCAGCAGCACGATCATCACTACGGCTACCAGACCAGCCCCAGAATTGATCCCAATGATTTCAGGTGCAGCTAGCGGATTGCGGGTCAACCCTTGCAGAATTGCGCCTGCTGTAGCTAGCCCCATCCCCACGAGCAGCGCCACCAAGGCACGGGGTAGGCGCAGCGTGTTGATGATGAAAGCATAGTCTGCGTTAACAGGCATCCCCAAGATGGTTTTGACGACTGCCGTTGGCGGGACTGGGTACTCTCCTTGGCTGACGTTTAGAACGAGCAGCAACAAGGCACATAGCGCCAGAGTGGCTAACACCCAAGGAGCGCGACGATCTACCCGTAAGGAAAGCGGGAAACGCTGCAATCGCACCGACAGCCAAGGTTTTGCAAAAGACATGGATTTGATCAGCGTTTGATGTTTGACCGAGCTAGGTAAATAAAGAACGGGGCACCCACTAGCGCCGTCATGATGCCGATTGGCAATTCCTGAGGACGAATCACCCACCGTGCCACGATGTCTGCGATGAGCAAGAGAATGCTGCCTGCCAACATGGCATACGGCAAAATCCAGCGGTAATCTACGCCCACCCCAAACCGCACTACATGGGGTACAACGAGCCCTACAAAACCAATAGGGCCAGCTAGCGCTACGGCACTGCCTGCCAAAAGCACAACCACAATCGCTGCGGCTATCTTGACCCACATCGTTTGCAACCCCAGGCCTTGTGCCACGTCTTCTCCTAAGGTCAGTAGGGTCAACTGTCGGCTCAGGGCTAAGGCTCCTACAAATCCCAGCCCAAGGTAGGGCAGCACTGGCATCAATCCGGCGAGGTCTTGTCCGGCTAAAGACCCGGCTAACCAGAAGCGAATCTCGTCCAGCGTTTGCTGACTGAGAATGAGTACCCCAGTCATCAGCGATCCCAGCAGGGAAGACAGGGCCGCTCCGGCGATTACCAGCTTCAGCGGGGTCAAGCCGCTGCGCCCCATTGACCCCAGGCAGTAGACGGTGACTGCTGCGATCGCAGCTCCTCCAAAAGCGACCCAGATGTAGCTGTTGTCGCTGCCTCGAAGAAACACTGCCAAGACCATTGCCAGCGCTGCCCCAACATTGATGCCCAGGATGTCAGGGGCAGCCAGAGGATTTCGGGTGAGACCTTGGGTGATCGCCCCAGCTACGGCTAGGGCGGCTCCTACCACGACCGCCAAAAGTGCTCTGGGTAGCCGCACGGCCCGAACAATCAAATGCTCGGTGGATCCGTCAAAGTGGAAGATCGCCTGCCATACGGTGCCGGGATCAATATCAGCCGCCCCCAGCAAAATGCTTAAGAGTAGACAGACCCCTAGAATCAGGCTGCCTAAGCCAAGCCCTACCCAGAGCCGAAACGAGGCGTTGAAGGAGGAATTTAAAGCGGAAGAGGCTTGCGATCGCACAGTCATACTGCGGTTAACTCCATGCCTACTTGGGTTGCTCGGTGGCAATTCCCAGTGTTGCCCCCTCGATCTCCCGCAAAGTATCCATCACCGCAATCACGCGACCATGGTTAACGGCTTCGTCGGCATTGATCACCACGACAGACTCTTGAGTGTTGCCCATGAGAGTGCGGACGCCTGCTTGCAGATCTTCTAGAGCAATTTCATTGCGATTGAGGGAAATCTTTCCAGCCTCGTCAACCGTGACCGCAATACGGGTGCGCTCCTGCGTTTGAGAACTCGCCGCTTTGGGCAGATTCACGGGCAGGGACTCGGAACGGGTCAAGAACAGGCTAGACATGATGAAGAACGTCAGAATGGCGAAGATGACGTCGATCATCGGCACAATGTTGAGTTCAAACTCTTCTTCAGGCTCTTCAGGGAGATACATACGCTTCCTCCTTGAGCTGTTGACGGCGCTCGTAGTGGGATTCATAAAGGATCTCTAGCTGACCGCCATACTCCTGAATCAAGGCGACTTGACGCTTGTAAAGGCCCTTGAAAACGTTGGCAAACAGCAGGGTAAAGATAGCCACGACCAGTCCTGCCGCAGTAGAGACCAGAGCTTCAGAGATCCCTCCAGTAACGGCGGTAGCATTGGCACTGACATCTCCAATCTGCAATGCACTGAATGAAGCAATCAGACCAAGAACTGTCCCCAACAAACCTAGGAGGGGTGAAAGCGTGACCACTGTTGCAAAAACTGTGTTAAATCGGCGCAAGTGAGGCAGTTCTGCCTGCATAGCACTCATCAGGGCCAGATGAAACTGACTGGGTTTAGCTCCGTCGATTTCAAGGGCTTCAAGAAAAATTCGGGCAATGGGTAGATTGATATGTTGCCGCAGTTTAGGGAAGACATCTACCGGACTTTGGCGGTAGGTTCGCAAAACTTCTTGCATAATTCGGCGTTGACGGCGGTTTAGCCGAACCCAAAACACCAGCCGCTCCCCAACCAACGCCAGCACCAAAATTGAAAAAAATAGCAGCGGCCACATCACGATGCCGCCAGCAGCAAAGATTGTTCCCATGGTTCACACCCACAATGTGCAAAGCCTTTCTTGCCAGACCCTCTGAATGAATGGCAATCGAAAGAGCCGATTCCGTTTATTGAAAACTGATGTCAACTGTATTGAGCCTGATCCCCGGCAGTCTGTCAAGCCCTATTCGCGAGTGTTTCTTAATAAGCTTGTTCGTGGGATATTTTAGGCTTAGGCTTAAGCACTCTAAAATTGATCAAAAATCTGGTTCAAGAGGAATTTTGGCTGTATTCTTGATCCTTTAGTTGAGGCGTTATGCAAGTATGCTGCCAACTCAACCACAGGAATTCTTCTTGATAAGGCTTGACTAAATGATATTTCTTGTCAAGTATGATGTTTGGGTTTACTCACTGCCGTTCATCGGGCAAGTAGCATGAGTCTTTCAGAGGTGTGTGCTCAGCAGCACGATAGAGAACAGGTCGTTCTGCGCAAAGTGGTGCTTTGGGGAGTGGTGGGATCGCTGGGAGCGCATGCGATCGCACTGGCCTTAAGTACCTTGGGTATCTGGCAGTCTCCAGTTGAGGCTGAGATCGCTCCAATCGAGGTGATAGTAAGCGAGCCTTCTCTTTCCGAGCCGATACAGGTAGACCAACCCGTTCCCATTGAGCAGGCCCAACTCAGCACCAGGGTAAACAGCCCACAGGCAATGGCTGCCGCGCCTGCTGCGCTTGCGGCACCTGCTGCGGTTTTTGCCCCGTCTCCGCCCGCCCCAACACCGACTCCCGATTCATCCGAGTCGAAGACACCAGAAGAGCCTACCCCGACGGAAACAGAAGAGGCTTCAGAGCCAGAGCCAAAGGTGGAGGAGGCAGAGCCAGAGACCTTGGCTGAGTCCGAGTTGGAAGAATCTGAAAACCCTGAAGAAAAGCCCGAAGACAAGCCTGAGGAAGAACCTGAAGCTGAGTCAACCCCCGCGGAGGAGGAATCGGCAGAGGAGATCGCAGCCGCTCCAGACGTCTCTTCTCAAGTAGACAGGCTACGCGACTTTTTCCAGAGACTGCGTGAAGAGCAGACAGCAGCAGAGTCAGGTCAACTTGGCAGCCCCACAAATGGCTCCCCCGAAGGACAACCCGGTGGTGTAGTTGGTGGGCAACCAGGGGGTGTAGTCGGCGGACAAACAGGGGGTGTAGTAGGAGGTGTAGTCGGTGGGCAACCAGGGGGTGTAGTAGGAGGTGTAGTCGGCGGGCAACCGGGGGGTGTAGTCGGTGGATCTGAAGGCCCACCTGGAGACGTTGCCGCTGCATCAGGCACTCGAAGCGGACGCGGCTCGCGAACGATTGCTTGCGAGTATTGCGCCAAGCCAGATTATCCCGAGAGTGCCTTGGCGAGTGGGGCTGAGGGGCAACCTCAGGTGCAGGTGCAGATCAACCCAGACGGCAGTGTTCGCAATGTAATTTTGACTCGTTCGAGTGGTAATGCAGCCATTGACCAGGCTGCGATCGCAGCTGCCCGCCGCTCCCGCTTCCAGCCTGTGGATGGTGGTGCCAGCGTCCCCATTGAGTATGACTTGACTATCGAAGGGTCTCGCCGCAACCGTCAAGCGCAACAGCGGGGAGAACGGCGTTCAGTCGAGGTTCCCGCTCCGGAACAGCCGCCGTCGGAGCCAACGGTTGTTGACTCTCAGTTTACTCCCCCTCCGGTAGCGAGCGAGCCTTCAACCTCGGAGCCAGCCCCCGCTGCTTCCCCGTCTCCAAAACCGCCTGCTGCTCAGGAGGAACCCTCAACTGCACAGGAGGAGCCTGCTGATCCAGAACCTGCTGGGGAAGCGCCTAAGCCCGCACCAGAGCCAGATCCTCGGCCAGAACCTTCGACTCCGCCAGCACCTCGCCCGGAACCTGCTCCAGAACCTGCTCCTCGGCCAGAACCTTCGGCTCCACCAGCACCTCGCCCGGAACCTGCTCCAGCTAGCCCGCCCAGGCCCAAACCGAGAGCAGAGCGGCCTGCCCCGTCACGTCCGGCACCAGAACCACCGCCAGCACCAAAGCCACGTCCGGCACCCGAGCCTGCTCCACCGCCAGCGCCAGAACCTGCCAGCCCTTCTCCCTCTTCTGAAGGCGATCCCTAGCTCAGAACAGCGCACTTGATAGAGTTAGCCACTGAGATGACTAAGGCTCGCTTCTAAAAGATTGCCACTTCTTATCTGAAGCGCTGTTAACGGGATCTTTGTTTCCTAATCAGTTGCCTGTCAAGTTTTGTGCCACCCTTTGAGGTGGAACTGTAGCAGGAGAAGCGCGGATATGGATTGGCAGGCCATTATGCATTGGGCTTATGTTGCAGCTATGGCGATCGGGGCACTGCACTTTTGGGCACTCAGTCGCAAGCCTCAAGGGGTGCCGCAGCATGAGTATCTTGTTGCTATTTTTATTCCTATCTGGTCAGGGCTTGCTTACATGGCCATGGCCATTGGTCAAGGTAAGACGGAGATAGCTGGGCTGGTAGTGCACTATGCCCGGTACATTGATTGGATCGTCACAACCCCACTGCTGTTGTTGTCCATATCATGGACAGCTATGCAGTTCATCAAAAAGGATTGGACGTTAATTGGGTTTTTGATGGGTACCCAAGTTATCGTGATTGCCTCTGGGTTAATCGCTGACTTGTCCGAGCGGGACTGGGTGCGCTACCTCTGGTATCTCTGTGGAGTGGCCGCATTTTTGGTTGTGCTGTGGGGTGTTTGGGGGCCATTGCGAGCCAAATCCAAGAGTCAGGGACCTGAGCTGTCTGATTTCCATGACAAGCTGACGGTTTATTTCACGGGGTTGTGGATTAGCTATCCCCTGGTTTGGATTATTGGCCCTTCGGGGTTTGGGTGGATTGATCAAAACCTCAATACGCTGCTGTTCTGCATATTGCCGTTCTTCTCCAAAGTGGGCTTTAGTTTCTTGGACTTGCATGGTCTACGGAACCTGCGAGGTAGACATTCTGAGACACCTGCCGATCGAGCCGCTGATCGAATGCTTTGCGTGCTGGGTTGGATTTCTTCTCCTTGGGCGTCTAAACGCAGTACTGTGCGCAGAGGTTCTCGTCGTATCTCCAACGAACTGTAGGCGACCGTTATCTAATCCGGTCCAGCGGCTGTTTTCTTGCCAGCGTGTTAGTACGGGGAAAGAAAATCCTACTCGCTGAGACTCTGAAGAGACTGCTTGTTAAAAGAGTCTTGGCATGAGAGCAGGGACATAGGGACGAGCAACTGACTCAACGGTGGCTGTATTGAGTACAGGAATGGACGCCTCTTGGTGGCAGACGGGGATCATCTATCAGATCTACCCGCGCTCCTTCATGGACAGCAATGGTGACGGGATTGGGGATCTCCCAGGCATTCGACAGAAGCTTGACTACTTGCAGTGGCTTGGCGTTAATGCTATCTGGATTTCGCCTATCTATCCTTCGCCCATGGCGGACTTTGGTTATGACATATCAGATCACACGGCAATTCACCCTATTTTTGGTGACTTAGACGCTTTCGATCAGCTCTTGAATGAGGCTCACGCCTGCGGGATCAAAGTCATTCTAGATTTTGTTCCTAATCACACCTCTGATCAGCATCCTTGGTTTCTAGAATCTCGGTCATCGCGGGATAGCGCCAAACGTGACTGGTATATCTGGGCAGACCCGG
>DATNQF010000160.1:0-5252 GCA_036702855.1 Trichocoleus sp.
TGGCAACTCCATCTACTGTCACAGTCTGTAGTTGTGAGTGTCTTTGTAACTAAGTTCTTATTAGGCATGAGGGATCCCGACGTAGCAATGCAGGCAGCTTACTTCGTCTGGTTTACCTATGCCATGATTATTTGTGCGATCTCAGATCTGGGCGTCTTTCTGTATGAGGGACTGCTGCGCCGGGAATTTGAGCTGCGGCAACAGCTTCAGGTATTTACCCATGCGGTTTCTCACGACTTGCGCAACCCCATCCTGGGATTGGTCATGCTGCTAAAGAGTCTGGAGAAAACAGCCGGAGACACGCTCCAGCTACCTCGCTCTGTGCTCACGCAAATGATTGCCAGTGGTGATCGCCAGGTTGCCCTTATTGACTCTCTATTGGAGGTTCACGGTACAGAGCTACACGGCATCGTGCTTCACCGTCAGGATGTTTGTTTACCCAGCTTGGTAAGCTCGGTTTTGGCAGACTTTAAGCCATTTCTAGAACAGCATCAAGCCACGGTGGCTCTAACCATTCCCCTAGATTTACCTTCAGTGAACATCGACGCGTTGCAGGTGCGAAGGGTGTATGAGAACTTATTGTCCAATGCACTGCGGCACAATCCTCCTGGCCTGCGGTTAAACCTAAGTGCAAAAGTGTTGACAGAGCAATCAGCCCCTTCTCAGCAGACCGAGAAAAGCCAGTGGCTCCACTGCACAGTGAGTAATGACGGTGCAGGTATGACACAAGAGCAGTGCGACTCTATGTTTGAACTCTACGCCCGTGGCCCCAACCGCCGCCAGTCCTTGGGATTGGGATTGGGGCTTTATATCTGCCGACAAATCATCACAGCGCATGGCGGCAAGATCGGCGCAATCAGTGGCTCCGCAGAGGGAGCCACATTCTGGTTCACACTGCCAGTTGCCGATTTAGCGTAAGCTCTCTAGCGCCTTCACAAGAATGCTCTAGCCTATTTGCCGTGTACGAGACTTTTGCCAACACCAGCCAACTCCCAGTAGCGCCAACCCCAACACCGCTTCAGATTCAGGCACGTCTTGCGAAGTAGCACTGTGAAACTCAAAGTCCACTTCATCGTAGGGCGATGGGCTAGTTAGCAAGGGTTTGGGTTGCCCTTTCAGGTACTGATCGAAGAAGGCCAGAGTGTACTGATTAATCAGCTTGGCACCCTGATTGGGATCAATTGAGCCAACTTGGTAAGGGCTAGGAATCCCAGCTTCAGCAAACAAGGGTGACAGGAAAGGAGCGTCCGCAAAGTTGTGATGCTTGGCACCCTTTAGAGTCAGGTTATAGCGATCACCTGTTGAGTTGTTGAAAAAGCTTTGTTTAGAACTATCTGAAAGAAAAGCGTTCTCAGCGTTCATCAACATGAAAGGCCGATCTAGTCCTGTTTCTACGACCTCACCCCACATTGAACCATCCAGGTTCAATCCCACATCGAAGCGGCTATCAATCCGCATGGCTTCTGCCGCTGTTGCCCCGCCCAAGGAATGACCAAACACGCCAACCTTCTCCAGGTCAAGCTTACCCGTCAGCAGATTTTGCGGATCGCTGGCGTTGAGTTTATCCAGTTCGTCCAACACAAACTGTAAATCTGTTGCGCGCAGCTTTGTCTCCTTGATTGAAGCAGATTCATAGGTTGCGGGATTGGTAAAGTCAGCTACTAAGTTGGGATCCAAAGGAATAATTTGACCGTCCGGCAACCCAGTTACTAACGCATCAAATGCATGGGTTACAGACGCGACGATATAACCGTAGCTCGCCAGTTCTTCTGCTTGGGCAGTGTAGGTTTGCGAAAGTTCGCCAAATCCATGAGAAAACAGCAGAACGGGGTAAGCTGCCTGATCACTTGCCAGCGCTACATCTAGAAAGGAACGAGGACGCACCAGGTTGAAAAGCTCGAAATCTGACACTGCGGACAGCGGTGAAGGGATGTAGCTGGCAGGTTTAGTTCCGGTATCGGCGCTAGGATACCAAATCTGAAGCGCTAACTGACGTTTATCAAGGGGATCGGCGGTAAACGTTTCGTCGCGATTGGAGTCGAGTAGTTGGTAATAGGTGGTGCCCGTAGCGTAGGGGCCGGTTAGCTTAGGTAAGTCTAACCCAGTTTCGAGAACGGCGGCGTTAGCAGCTTGAACACCAGCCCCCAAAAACGTCAGGTTGCCAAGGACTATCGCACTGAGGTGGAACACATGCTTGATTTGCATTGAAGATGACCTATGTATGGGAAGAAATTGATAAATCGTGAAGCCCAAGTTGTGAAATTGAGTTGATTGTAGAGGTGGCAAGCGGACGCTTCAATATCGATCATGCAATGTTAACAATTGACATTCAGCCGTTGCCGGATTCACACCGAACGATTTAGCTTTTCAAGGGCTCGTTCGCATTCATTTCAGCAATTCTCAATATGAGAACGGTTCCACCCAATCTTGTAAATTCAACTGCTTTGAGTGACTAAAACCCGCATTCTGCTGTTGAGGAAATTAAGTAAGGAAGCCCGTGAAAGTATTTATTCCAGTACAGATGATTTAAAAAGAGAATTGCTGCATTCATTTGCGACTGGTGGATTCCCAATCAACTGCTGATTGCTGTCAAGAACGCGTAGATCGCAAAGCTGAGTAGCCTTAGAAGCAACGATGGCAAAGCGATTTTGTTCTGCGGAATCCTGTAGTACGAGCCCATTGTTGAAGCGGGCCTCGATAGTGGCTACTGCTGGGTCAAAGACTTGCCCCTCTACAATGGCGTAGCCATCATCAGGGACATAACCAATGCTGTAGCCAATGGGCTGAGTTGAGTCAGGGGTTTTAGTTTCTGCCATTACACTGCCACTGCTGCTAGCTCGCATGGTCAATCCTTTGCTCATCAGAACGGTGTACCCTTTGACGAACAGGGGCGGGGTAGCTTGAGTTGTTTCAGTAGCGCCGCAAGTGCCTTCGTACAACACAACCGTTCCTTGCTCCCAAGTACGATGGCCTACAGTCTGGAACGCTTCTGCCGAACGGTTGGAGCCCTTGCAAGTTTCCTCAAAAGCTTGATAGAGATCAGGTTCAATAAAAGCTTGATCAGGTTCGGCCACTAACCTGCTCGAACTGGCACAGCTAGAGAAGAGAACACATCCAGTGGCGGCCGCCAGTGCCAGGAAACGGTGGGGGAGATGGGGCTTAATGGCCGGGAAAGTAGCTTGCATGGGTAGCTCCTTGATTAATAGCGATCGCATGAATTGTTCTGATCGCCTCTTGATCTGAAATTTAGAGCCAAGACTAAAGTGCCGCTTCCCTCAGGTTTCTCATCCAGTTGGGTGAGCCGATTAGAGGTAGCGAGCGAATTGTTGTGTGGGTGTAAATGGGGAAGGTCAATCTTTATGGACGGATAGAGAGGGGCACCCCTCGTATTTGGGAAATTCCCCTCTAGATCCGCTCCTATTCCTGAAACCCTACAGGGCCTCAATTAAGACTCTGTCTATACCTACCAGTTGAGCCAGCAATGATAGCTAACGTGATTCGCTTCAAGTCTTTTAGATTCTCCAGATCCTTTAGGGGCATGGGACTGATCCTGTGTCTGAGCACCGTGAGCACAAGCGGTTTAATTGTTCAGCCTCAAGTCGCAACTGCCCAGATGCTGACTCAAGTCACAGCCCCTTCCTCTACCTTGGACTGTCCAGCAGAGCGGCAGCAGTACGAGATCAGGGAAATCAATACTACGCTTGAGCAAGCAGAGCAAGCAGTCCTTAACAGACGTGCTGAGCAATCTTCTCAACTGCTGATACAAGCCCTTCGGCGTATTCAAGCGATGGAAAACTCCTCAGCCAAGGTTGACCTGCTTCAGCGTTTGGTCGGCAGCATGGGCGAAGGCTTTGCTTATACCAGCATACTAGAGCGGTTAGTGCAGGCTGTACCTACACAGCATCCCGAAGCGGCACTAACAGTGCTGTCTCCGGCCCTGGAAGTAACTCGGGGCTTGAGCAGCAGCTATAGCGCGGCTAAAACTCGAACCTTTGTGGTGATAGCCAACTACTATACCCAGTTAGGGCAACCGGAGCAGAGCAGCCGGATTTTGACTGAGGCTTCGTCTGCTAGTGACGCTATTCAAGGGTCAGAGGTTAAAACGTCTGCACTCAGCGATATCGCAGCCGCATACATTAATGCAAAGCAGCCAGACAAAGCACTCCCAATTCTGGAGCGATCGCTCCAGTACGCCAGAACTATAGGCAAGCCTAACTCCTATCAACAGGCGACGCAGCTAGAACGCATTGCCAGCCTTTATGCTCAAGTTGGTCGGCCCGAGCAAGCTCTGCAAACTATTCGTTTGATTGAAGTGCCGAGCTATTCATCCAATGCGCTGCTGCTGGTTGTAGACAAGTACAGTGAAGCCGGACAAGTCGATCAGGCTTTAGAAGCACTGTCCAGCATTGGGCAACCTGAACAAAAAGCGTTGGCTCTGGCAATTATGGCTGGACGGCTTACGGCTACTCAGCCGCAGCGTTCAGGCCAACTCTATGCCGAGGCTGTTGCAACGGCGCAATCTGTGCAGAATGCCAACTCAGTCACAGGTGATGTGGCATTGCGTTATGCTGCGACGGGCGGTTTAGTGGCGGCTGCAGACGAAACTATTCAAAAGGTTAATGATCGATTTGTGCAAGCTCCAGCACTAGGTGCGATCGCACTGCTGTATGCCCAAGCCGGACAGGAAGACCGCGCTGAGGCACGACTAGCTCAGGCGATTGAGACGCTAGCAACAATTCCAGAGGAGGGGAACCGCAATAGTGCTAGACAACGTTTGCTTGAGCAATCAGCTCAACGTGGACGCTATGACTATGCATTGCAAGTTGCCGCAACAATCCAACCTGGTGAAGAAGCACCCTTTGATCGGGCCGATGTCTTGACTGGACTAGCAGACCAAGCCCTTGCCGAAGATCGCTATGATGCGGCTCTACAAATCACTGAGCAGATTCCACCCAGTTTTGCTAGCTGGCGCGCTCGCCTGTTTCCAGAAATCGCACGAGGGTTTGTTCAATCAGGACAGCTCGATCAAGCCTTAATGATTGCTCAACAGAACAACCCAAACCCTGGCTTTCGGCCCCGCACTCTAGCAGTAATTGCAGCTCAACTCGCGAAGGTAGGACAATCTCAGCAAGCAGCAGCCATGTTTAATCAAGCCACGTTGCTAACTAATACCATTGACGATGCTTCTGCAAGAGCTGAAGTTTTAGGTGCGATCGCACAAGCCTACCTAGAAGTAGGACAAACTGATCCAG
>DATNQF010000217.1:0-21917 GCA_036702855.1 Trichocoleus sp.
CTTTACCACTAAGTCTTTAAAAAATCCAGTAACCTTACTGACTGCTATCCCTGTTTAAAGAGGACCTATCCTCTTTAAACAGCCAGTCTTAAGGAGTTTCCGGTTTTTCAGTTCCAAATTATTCAGGGTTGGCGATTCGAACTCACTCTTCTTCTTGCAGGAGTAGGTGAAGCTCGGGATCGCTGAATTCGCGTATTGCATGTTGAACCATACTTATGGCAAGTCATTCTCTTAACCGCGTCTCTATTTTCGTAGACGGCAATAATATGTTTTACGCCCAGCAGAAGAATGGGTGGTTTTTTGATCCGAAGCGCGTTCTTGAATACTTTGTAAATGAAGAGAATGGGCTAAGCTTGGTAAATGCCTTTTGGTATACCGGATTGAAAGATCCACAGGATCAGCGGGGTTTTCGGGATGCTCTTATTAGCTTGGGCTATACCGTCCGGACCAAAATTCTAAAGGAATACTACGACGATAACTCTGGTCGGTATTCTCAGAAAGCCAATTTAGATATCGAGATTGTAGTGGACATGTTCAATACCGTTGAACAGTATGACCGGGTTGTTTTGTTCAGCGGTGATGGTGATTTTGAACGGGCTATTGAGCTGCTTCGCTCTAAAAATACACACATCACTGTGGTCTCTACAGAGGGCATGATTGCTCGGGAGCTTCGCAATGCCACCGATCGATACATCGACCTCAACGCTGTTCGCTCCAAAATTGAGAAGGTGGATATTTGACTGAAATCACAGCCGATCCGGCTGCGACTGCATAACAACAAATAAGCGATGGAAGGTTCTCCATCGCTTGCAAAGAACCCTCCTATTTCTTCAAGATTGTCAATGCCCTAAGAGTCTGAACTGCCCTTACTCCTGGGGCTCTGCCAGAAATAATAAATAGTGAGTCGGGAGAACCAAAAAGCAGCGTAGATTGATGAAAACTTCAAACAATGAAAGCTAAAACGCTGTAATTGGGGATAGTAGAAAACCCCTAGAACGACTTGAGGCTAGTTAATGTAGCAGCAGGTCATTTTTGGGTTCTAAAGCTCTGATTCAGCGTGAAGTCCCCTGATCTGGCTATCCCTTACAGGTAGATCGGTGGCAGTGTTTGAGGCTTGGGGGATTGGAAATGCTGGTTCGTCAAGAGCCACCTTAAGAACATCAGTGCTAGCGGCTGGCTTGGAGGAACCCGATGCCAACTGCATTGGACTGTAGCGTGGCCCAAACACGCCTGAAAGCAATCCTAGTATGCCAATTGCTAGCACCCCAACACCTGCCATGCAAGTCTTCTGAAACTGCTTATTAAGACTCTGAAAAACGCTTTCTACAGTCTCGTCTGGATTGGAAGGGGGCAATTCTGGAGGGCAGGACTTAAAGCCCTGGCGCAGATGTAGAAGACGATTGTAGAGACATTTTGCAGTTGGGTCCTGCGTTAGCCACGTGTTGACAAGCTGACGCTCTGCAGGAGTAACCTCACCATCTAGGTAGGCACTTAAAAGTTCAAAGCGGTCCCGTTTAATCACGTCAAGATCCCTTAGTGACGCAGAAGGTTGGCCAATACCGGGCTGATGGTTGGAAAGCGGGTGACTTTGGCGAGAAAAGTTAGAAGAACAGGGAGATGAGGTCATGCTATGCGCGATACCAATGAGGCTACCAGTAATAGACCCAAACGATGAATGTTGAACTAACCCAGCAACGAGTCATCTTAACCCTTACTGTGTCCTTCATACATCACCGATTTCGATCATAATCGGAACCTCTAAAAAGCGGTATTGCTTCTCAAGATCAGTTTTCCCGTATCATGAGACGGAAACCTCACCCGGACAGCACCTCGTTTAGATGGAGGGTTGTCCTCCTAAATATCCTTGCAGGTCTGTCTGTAGACGCTGCCGGGCTCTAGCGATGCGAGACTTAACCGTGCCTAAAGAAACTCCGGTCATCTCAGCGATTTCTTCATAGGCTAGTCCCTGAATTTCCCGGAGGATAATCGTAGTTCTAAATGCATCAGGAAGCTCTGCAATTGCTTGCTTGAGATGGTCGTAAAACTCCTGCGTCATCATCGTGTCAACAGGGCTGGGCTCGGAGGCTGGGACATCCCAATCAACTTCTCCGTCTTCTACCATGCGGGGGGCATCTAGGGAGAGAACAGATTCTACACGCTTGCGCTTGCGTAGTTCGTCGTAAAACAGATTAGTGACAATACGACCTAGCCAGCCTTTGAATTTAACAGGATCATTCAACCGACGAATATTGCGGTAGACCCGGATCCAAACTTCTTGGGCTAAGTCTGAACGATCAGACCAGTCAGGAGCAAGGTGGTATAGAAGTTTATCAACGTGAGATTGGTAGCGGCGTAACAGCTCAGCAAATGCAACCCGATCAGGTCTTAAGTGATGCTGGCAGCGTAAGATTAGTTCGACATTCGAGAGATGTTCAGGGGCAACTGTGCCAGCAGTCGAGGTAACAGAAAAAGGCCAAGACGTAGAAATTGATTGACTCATAACTGCGTTTCCAATTTTCCTTTCAAACATCAACGTTCTCAAAGGAACCGCATAAAACCTTATTTGCGGCTACCTGGCACTGTGACTCGGCGCGTTACTTTGTTAGTTTTACTGTGTTGGATATCTCTTCAGAGAGGGGAGTGTGCCTGTCAGCTTTTTGGCACACCCTAAAGCCGGGGAAACCCCAAAATTTGGCTATAGACCTCTCTCTTAAGTAGGATGCCGAGAAGTTATACTCATGCCATGCAAAGCAAGGATAGGAGCATAAATGCAATATCTGGCTAAGGTTCAAAAAAAGGCGTTTTTGGGAGGGGCAGAGCTTCTGCTATTGGCCCAACGTCTAGATGAAACAGCCTGGGAATTGCTTCCATCTGAACGCATTATAGAGACGTCTAATCTGATCGCTTTTCAGGAAGGGCATCTGGTACTGATAGAGCTAGATGCGCTGAATCAGATAGAGGCTGTAGACGACGCAACGCAATGGGTGTTGTCTTTTGTAGAACAGTATTTATCCCATGGGGTTACCCCACAGTTTTTGGAGCAGGAGATTGAGCGTGCGGAGCGCTGGCGTCAGTCTCTCACCCTAAAGAGCCAGGAAGTAGATCGGCGGGCCTTGGAAACGGCAGCCCGTCGAGATGAGATTCAAGAGCTAGAGCGAAATCTGAAATTGGAGCAGGAGGAGCTTGAAACACGACGAGCTGAGCTGGAAGCTTTGGAGAAGCGTCTCATTCAGAGCCAGAAGCGGCTTGAGTCACCAGAGTCCTAAGCAGTTTTCGCCAAAAAATGACTCGGGCCGAGCAGGTCCGAGTCATTTTTTGGCGAGTGTAAATTGGGGGCTGCAAACGTTGGTTGATGCCGTAAGCAGCCATATCTGCCTAGGTCACCATCTGACTGCCCTTCAAGATACTAGGTAACCTTTAACTGCTGTGGGCAGGTGGCAGGGCGGGCTGTAGAGACTCCTGAAGCTGAGCTTCGGGTCGAGCCTGGAAGATGCCTTGAGACAGGAGAACCTCTCGGAGCAAACGAGTCAACGTTCTTTGCGCAAGTCCACTAACAATACGCTGTCCCATGTCGCGGGTTTCGGCTTTAAACAGGACTCGGGGCAGCTTGGTCGCAATCAGGCCAGCATCAAAGCCTTTGGTTTCTCGTAGAATCTCAACGATCCGCAGAATGTGAGTCAGCTCACTGCTCTGGGAAGGAGATGACAATGTGGCAGTAGCCGGGGTAGTAGATTCGCTGAGTCCAAGCTGCGCTTGTAGCTTTTGTGAGACGGTATGGAGGGTGCTGCGACCAAAGGCATCAAGCCCACGAATCAACTCATCGACAATGCGATCGCGAATAAAGGTGCCCCGCTCTGAGAACAGGAAATCAAGAGTTTGATCCAGTACTGCGTCTAGATCGTAGTCGTCGCTATTGCGGGCGTTGCGCAGCAAGTTTTCCAAACGGTTCCAGCGGAAGTGACCTTCCTTGAAAAGCAAGTCTCGCAGAGAGGCTCGCAGTTCCGGAGAGGGGTCGGTCAAAAGACGCTTAGCAACGTAGGGGTAAGCCTTGCTTAGCACCTTGAAATTAGGATCAACATTGATCGCAATGCCCTCTAAAGTGACCAGAGAGCGAATGATCAAAGCATAGTAGGCGGGCACTCGGAAGGGATACTCGTACATCAAGGCCGAGAACTCGTCCGTAATGCTTTTGAAGTTAAGCTCGGCAACGCTTGCTCCTAGAGCATTGCTAAACACCTCTGCCAGGGCTGGAATGATGGGTGTTAGGTCTGTGTCAGGAGTAAGGAATTCCAGCTTGATGTAATCTTTTGCCAGGCCCTCAAAGTCTCGATTCACCATGTGGACAACGGCTTCGATGAGGCCATAGCGCTGGTAGGGCTTGACCTCACTCATCATGCCAAAGTCGAGGTAGGCTAGCTTGCCGTCAGGCGTTGCCAAAAGGTTACCGGGGTGAGGGTCGGCATGGAAAAAACCATGCTCTAGAAGCTGTCGCAGCGAACACTGAACACCAATATCGATGAGATGGGTTGCGTCGATACCTTGGGCATTTAACTGTTCAATATTGGTGAGCTTGGTGCCGTTAATCCATTCCATCGTGAGCACCCTGCGAGCCGTGTAAGCCTCGTAGATGCGGGGTACGTAGATGTTGGGAATGTGGCTATAAAGTTGGGCAAACCGCTCGGCATTCTGGCCTTCGCGGGTATAGTCCATCTCTTCATAAATGCGGGCTCCAAACTCGTCCATAATGCCGACGAGATTGCTGCGGATTCGAGAGATTCGCTTATTGGCAAACTCGGCTAACCGCCGCAGAATATACAGGTCAAGGGTGATCTGTTGGGCTAGGCCAGGACGCTGCACCTTGACAGCCACTTCTTCGCCTGTCTTGAGACGGCCCCGATAAACCTGTCCTAAAGACGCTGCGGCAATCGGTTCCGCAGACAGTTCAGCAAAGAGTTCTGCGGGGGGAGCGCCCAGTTCTACCTCAATAAAGTGGTAGGCCAAATCACTTGAAAAGGGCGGCAACTGATCTTGCAGTTTGGTCAACTCTTCCAGAAAAGTGGGTGAAACCAGGTCAGGGCGAGTTGAAAGCGCCTGTCCCACCTTGATATAGGCAGGGCCTAGGCGAGTTAGCATCTTCCGGAACTGCTGCGCACGCTTGAGTTCATTCGCAGCTTGCTGCTGAGTCTGGCGATCCCACCAAAGCCCCAAGTAAAGGCTGATAAAAGGCAGCAGAATCTTCAAAATGCGAAGCAGAACGCGGAATGGTCGTTTGCCGTAGTAAGCTGCGATCGCATCTGGGTCGTAGCTTAGCCCTCCAAACGGATCCTGGGGCCGTTCTGCCTCAGCGGGTAAAACAATTGAGGATGGCGCAACCACTGAAGAAGACACTTCAGGAACCACTTCAGACGGTACTTCGGCTAAGGGCATAGAACCCGAACCCGTCACAACCGAACCATCATTCAAAGCATCGAGCGGTTCAAAGGAGTGGGGAGCCATTACTGCATCCTGGGTGGCAGAAGTGAGTTGAGCGGTCACTGTCATTAAATCAATAAATGGTTCTAGTAACCTATCTTAACAATCTTCCTTGTTCAGCCTCAGGGTGAGACATCCGCACTGGACGGTTGGAAATCAATACACGAGTACTTACAATGAACGCTGAGGAGTGATTGTCCTTAGATTAGACCCTATCGGCATCCCAAGTCCTTCAGGGATTGTTTACTCTGAAGATCTGCCCTACAGATTTTAGGGTTGAAATCTCCTGCGTTAGATTCTGTGCGTTTATTCGGCCAGTCCGGTCATACCCATGCTCACTGCCCTTCACATTGAGAACTTTGCCCTGATTGACCGACTCGATCTCCGCCTTCAGCCCGGACTTAACGTACTTACTGGGGAAACTGGGGCTGGCAAATCGATTATCCTCGATGCTATTGATGCTGTGCTAGGTGGCAAGGCTAACCAGCGGCTTATCCGAACGGGTACCAGTCGGGCTGTAGTAGAAGCAACATTTACCTTGACGCCGACCCTGGCCCGATGGCTAGAGGAGAACCAAATTGCAACCGATTCCAACCAACTTACTTGCAGCCGAGAACTGACGGCTGGTCGTGGCTCTGTGCGGAGCCGTTCCCGACTCAACGGTGTTCCGGTGAACAAGCCGCAGATTGAAGCCTTGCGTCCGTTTTTAGTGGAGATTACTGCTCAAGGGCAAACCCTCCAGGTGGGTTCTCCGGACCTGCAACGGGACTGGCTAGATAGCTTTGGGGGCACAAAGCTCCTAGCCCAGCGTCAAGAAGTTGCTCAGGCTTATGAAGCGGCTACCCAAGCCCGACTTGCCCTAGAGCGTCGTCGTAAGGCCGAGCAGGATCGTTTGGAGCAGCTTGACCTGTTTGAGCATCAGTCTCGCGAACTTAATAGCGCCAACTTGACTACTGCCGATGAGATTGACACCCTAGAGCAGGAGCAGCAGCGCCTTAGCCACAGCGTTGAGCTACAGCAGCAGAGCTACCAGGTCTACCAGATTCTTTATGAGAATGAGGCGGGGCAAGCTTGTTCTGACCTGCTAGGCAAAGCTGAGTCAATTCTGAGCGACATGCTGCGGTATGACCCTGAAGTAGACCCTATTTTAACGATGGTCAGTGAGGCCTTGGCTCAAGTGGAGGAAGCTGGGCGGCAGATCAACAGCTACGGAGAGAATATCGAAGCCGACCCCCAGCGGCTAGAAGAGGTCGAACAGCGCATTCGTCAGCTCAAGAATCTGTGTCGTAAGTATGGCCGTTCTCTGGCTGACCTCATTGAGTACCGAGACGAGATTCAGGCATCACTGGGGCTGATAAATGGTGACGGGCAGTCGCTTGAATCGCTAGAAGCGACTTATAACAAATACCGTCAGACCCTGGAAAAAGGCTGTGTCAAGCTCACGGACTTGCGGAAACAGACAGCGAAAAGCCTAGAAAGCAAGCTGGTGGCAGAACTGAAGCCTCTGGCGATGGAAAGGGTACAGTTTCAAGTTCATTTGCAGCAAGTTGAGCCTTCGGCGGCTGGGGCCGATCGCATTCAATTTCTCTTTAGCCCCAATCCAGGTGAACCGCTGCAACCTTTGGCAGAAACGGCTTCTGGTGGAGAAATGAGTCGTTTCTTGTTAGCGCTCAAGGCTTGTTTTATTCAGAGTGATCAGGTCAATACCTTAGTCTTTGATGAAATTGACGTAGGCGTGTCGGGTCGGGTTGCCCAGGCAATCGCAGAGAAGCTGTATCAATTGGGGCAACAGCATCAAGTTTTATGTGTTACCCACCAGCCAATGGTCGCAGCAATGGCCGATGCCCATTACCGGGTAGGTAAACAGGTGGTTGACGAGTCTGGCGGAGAACCCGTGCGCAAGGGGCGGAAGTCACGACAGAAGTCGGTAGAGGAGGGAAGTGTTGCGATCGCAGAAGAGGTTCGCACCGTCGTTCGGGTTGTGCCTTTGAATCAGGAGGAGCGCCGCGAGGAACTGGCCCAGCTCGCGGGGGGGCAGTCTCACCAAGAATCGCTCTCCTTTGCAGAGGCCTTACTTACCCAGGCGGCCACGGTTCGTCAAAAGAGCTAGCTTCATGACGAGCTAATAGATTTTCTTCTAGGGATTTACTCCCTACATGCCCAAAAAAGCGAGTTGACAGTAGATTGGGGAAGATTCTTGCGAAAAGGAAGACTTCCCTATGCTCTTGGAACTCCTGGCAATGGCTGAATCAAGCTTGAAAGATCCGACGATTGAGGCGAATCTCAGGCAGTTTTGTCTAGTGCTGTCGGTGTCCTTGGGCGTTGCGACTCTCTCGCGAGCTTTGAGCATTCTGCGCAATATTCCCTACACCCTGCTGCTGCTCCTAGTAGGTCTGGGACTGGCAGTTTTAGACGTACGGCTTATCAACCTGTCTCCTGAGCTAATTCTGTTTATCTTTCTGCCGCCCCTATTGTTTGAGGCGGCCTGGAACCTTAACTGGAAGAACCTGAAGCAAAACTTGGTGCCGATTTTGCTCTTTGCCATTTTGGGAGTGATTATCTGCATTCTGGGTTTGGTTTTGGGCCTACAGGGTTTGGCTGGGACGTCTTTAGCAACCGCTCTGCTGGTTGGAGCTAGTCTGTCGGCAACTGACCCGGTTTCTGTCGTGGCCTTGTTTAGAGAACTGGGAGTAGACAAGAAGCTAACGGTACTAATGGAGGGAGAGAGCCTGTTTAATGACGGGGTGGCAGTGGTTGCCTTTAACCTGTTAGTGGGGCTGGCCCTGGGAGTAGAACAGTTTGATGTGTCGGTATCCCTGGCTCGATTTCTGGTGTTTACCGGAATTGGGATTAGTGCGGGAGCGCTGATTGGGTTTGGTCTATCGTTCTTGACCCAGCGGTTTGACTTGCCGCTGGTAGAGCAGTCTCTCACTCTGGTTTCGGCCTACGGAACGTATTTGGTGGCAGAGGAATTGGGCGGCTCTGGCGTGATCGCCGTTGTTACCACCGGATTGATCCTGGGTAACTTCGGCTCTCGCATTGGCATGAATCCCCGTACCCGACTCGTTGTATCGGAATTTTGGGACTTTATCGCCTTTTTTGTGAACTCGATTGTATTTCTGCTGATTGGCGATCAGGTTCAGTTTGCAGGACTAGCCAATAACCTGGGAACGATTGGCATTGCGATCGCAATTATCATTCTTAGCCGTGCCATCAGCACATTTGGTCTCAGCGCCCTAAGTAATGCTCTGGTGAATGCTGACATTACTTTGCCAGGACAAACTCTGCTTTGGTGGGGGGGCTTACGAGGTTCAGTTTCAGTGGCGCTAGCCCTTAGCGTTCCGGCCAGTCTGGCCGAGCGGGAAGACATTATTGCTATTGTCTTTGGCGTAATGTTGTTTACCCTGCTGGTGCAAGGTCTGACCACCCAACCACTGCTGGAGCGCCTGGGGCTGCTCACGGATCAAGCGGCCCAGCGAGAGTACCAGCAGATGGTGGCTCAGCGGGTCGCCCTGAGCCGAGTCATGGAGCGCCTGATAGAAATCCAAGCCAGCCAAGCCTTCGATTCCGAATTTGTCGGCTATCAGATGGCTTTGGTGGAGGGCCAGTTAGAGGAAGTCAGAGAAAAACTGCAAAAAATTGAGCAGCAACACCAAGAGATCCGTGATCTCGCGATTGAGCGACTACGGGAAGAACTGTTGTCGATTGAGTCGGACACCTACGCTGAGCTGATTCGAGCAGGACGGCTAAAGGATGAACTGACCCCACTCCTGCAATCAGTTCTACCTGACCGTTTGGGAGAAACTGTTTAGCCCTTATCCAAAGGCATGCTTCTGTACGTCTGCTTTTTGGCTATTTTCGTTGAACAATCTTCATCTACATGAAGATTGTTAATGGACATTCTTAACTGGTATTAACGACTGCTGACAACGGTGAGCCGCTGCCTACAGACTAGAGTTTGCGCTGGTCCATCGCTTAAGGACTAGGCGCATGCGTGGTTTAGATTTCAACCTGGACAGGGTTGAGTATGAAATTCTACAGGTAACTTTGGGTGAATAGTTCCCTCCGTAACCCAATTAGATTAATGTAACTTGACCGGGTACTGTAATTGGTGGCGGGAATCATAACGATTAAGAAAGCAGCAGTAATCGGAAGATGGCCAGCGTCAACTTTGGTTATTCCCCGCTCTATTCCCTCAACCTTGGGGAAAGGGCTGCAATTCGCCTGCTGGTTGTCGAATCTGAACCAGGGGTGGCTTGTAAACTTCAAACCCTCCTAAAAAGTCTGGGCTATACCGTACTTGCTGTCGCTGAGTCTGGGGAGCAGGCCCTTCAAGCGGCAGAGGAATTTCGGCCTGACTTGGTGTTGATTGATGTGCCACTCCTGGGGCCAATGGACGGGTTTGCTACGGCAGCAGAAATTAGGACCCGCTATGCCATTCCCAGTGTTTACCTGACGGCTTCTGTTAAAGACAACTCCTCAAAACAAACGAAGCCGACAGATTCTTTAGCGCCTATTCTCGATCCTTGTGAAGCGCGAGAACTCCAGATTCTGATTGAGAGCACTTTCTATAAGCATCATCTAGAAACGTCACTGGATCAGCAAAACCGTTGGCTCATCACGATTCTGCAAAGTTTGAGTGAAGGGGTTATTGCTGCAGATCCACAAGGTTATATCACCTTTATTAACCCTCAAGCAGAGGCGATGACGGGTTGGAACCTGGAGGAGGCGATGCACCGCCCCATCAATCAAGTTCTCCAGTTTTTTCACGAAGACACTCAGATTCCTCTCGATGATCCCTTCACCCCAGCATTGCAGAGCGGAGTTGCTGCTCGGTTGCCCAGTCAAATCGTGCTAGTCCACCGGGATGGGCATCAGTTGCCAATTAAGGACTGTATTACGCCTATCTATCATCAGGGTGGAGAATTGGCGGGTATGGTTGTGGTGATTCAGGATGTCTCGAACGAGCGCTTGATGGAAGGTAAGCTCCGCTATCAGGCTCTCCACGACCTCCTGACGGATCTGCCAAATCGGACCTACTTTTTAGACCGATTGCAGGAGGAATTAGAGCGTTCCAAGCGTTCTACAGGCTATCAGTTTGCGGTGCTATTTCTTGATCTCGATCGCTTTAAGGCAATTAACGATAGCTTGGGACATTCCGTTGGCGACCGCCTACTGGCAACTGTGGCGCAAACTCTCAATCGCGAGGTGCGCGCCTTGGATCTGGTTGCACGGCTCGGTGGGGATGAATTTGCGCTGATTCTGGCCGATGTTCGTGAACTGTGGGAAGCTTGCCAGATTGCTCAGCGCTTGGTTAATGCGATCGCACAGCCCATGCAAATCGGTCGTCATCAAATCTCCACTTCGGTCAGCATTGGCTTGCTCCTCAGTTCCCCATCCCATCCCACCGCTGAGTCTTTGTTGCAAGCCTCAGATATCGCTATGTATCGGGCCAAGCGCCAAGGGGGAAACCGCTATGAAGTCTTTGACAACGTCGTCGGTGATCAAATTAAGGCGAGACTGCATCTGGAAAATGGTCTACGCCAAGCACTAGAACAATCAGAGCTACGGACTTTTTACCAGCCTATCGTGTCGCTTCAGAGCGGACAAACTGTGGGGGTAGAAGCGCTGCTTCGCTGGCAAAGGGGTCAAGAACTACTGCTTCCCGATAGTTTTTTAGAAGTGGCTATGGAGAGCAAGTTGATCAGCGCCATGGACTGGTGGATGTTGCGGGAGTCCTGTGAACAGTTTTGTGGGTGGCAAAAGAAAATAGCTGCTCCCAACTGGATTAGCGTCAATTTTTCAAACCACCACTTCAATCAGCCTAATTGTGTAGAACAGCTTGCCTCTATCTTGGCTCAAACGGGCTTGGATCCAGCGTGTTTGAAGCTGGAAATCACTGAGGATACGATGATCCAACAACCAGAGAAGACTAAGGCGATTTTGACAGAGTTGCGATCGCTTGGGGTTCGCCTTTTACTAGATGACTTTGGCACTGGGTTCGCCTCACTCAGCTATCTACATCAGTTTCCCCTCGACGGCATTAAGATCGACCGCTCTTTCATTCACGAAATGGGTAACAGTTCCCAAAGCCAAGAGATTGTGCGAACCCTGGTGCTTCTGGCTCAGGCTTTGAATCTAGAGGTCATTGCTGAAGGCGTAGAAACCCCTCTACAAAAACAGCTTCTCCAGGACTTGCACTGTCCCCTGGCTCAGGGGTACTTCTTCTGTCCGCCCTTTTCCAGCGAAGGGTGGGGCTCTACGCTTTGAGACTTGCTAAGGCCTTTGTACGCTGCTTAAGGGGATCCGTTATCCAGGGACGGTAACGACAAAGGATTGTTTGCATGGCGTCGCCAGTAGTGAATAGCCGCTTCGTATTCATCAGCCTGGCTGGCCTGAGAGAGAATTTGTTCGCGCAGGGCCTCATTTTCTTCTTGAAGAGACCCCATTTGGCGTTTGAGGTGATCCCGTTCGGCAGCTAGCTCCTGGCAACGGTATTTTAGATGAGTCTGCTGCCGAAACTGCTCCGAGAGCTCCCCATCTAGCTCCTGCAACTTTTGCTGCTGGGCCTTGATGATTTGCAGCAACGCAATAGGGTCATCGGCCCAGTCTTCTAAACTGCCCGATAGAAAAGAGGGTAGCGGTTGGGCTGCGTCTGGCTCCTCTTGGTCGGCCTGCATACGAGCAAAATTAACCTGATGTCGGGTGAGGGTTCTGTCTAATTCGCGAATATGCTGCTGCGCCGACTGAAGCTGGCTGCTCAAACCTACAATTAAAGAACGAACTACCATCACTTCTGAGGTTAGCTCCAGCTCTTGCTCAAACAGGTGCTCAGACTGGGTTGCTTGGTAGTAATTTTTCATCCGCACCAGGTAGTCTTGCACCTCGCTCTGGCTCTGGTGAATGCGCACTCGCAGCCGCTCCAGCTCAAGCTGTTGCTGCTCAATCATGGTCTGTACCCCTGCCAGCAGATTGCGCAGCACATGGGTTTGCCACTCGTTCTTTTGGTCAAGTTGGAGCTTTAGGTTAGAGATGATTTTTTGTTGAACGTTAGCGTATTCCTCGGTTTGCGCCAGTTGAGACTCTAGAAGATCGTGGTTTTCGACCCGTTGCTTGAGTTCATCTAACGTATTCAGGGCTTGGTCTAAAGCCTGCTGCAACAGGCAGACGCGCTGAACCAGCTTAAAATCTAATGAGCCATCCTGAAACATCACGATGAAGGCGTTGAAGGGCTGGACGGAGCGAATCCCGGAGTCCAGTTATCCGGAGCTAGTTTGTCTAGAGACAATTTATCTGGAGACAATCTAGCAGACTCTGTGGGGTGAGGGTCATTCTAAGAGCGACACGGCTGCCTTTTTCTTAAAAGTTTACGCTTCTTTTTTGTTGCTATCCCAGAATCAGCCACCATGTACTGCTAGCGATTCCAACGCTGGCTAGGTGTTGGGGCCAAAGCTGCCGCAGGGGTTGGCGGGCAATCTTGTGGGTCAGCCAGATCGTCAATAGTAGGCCGCCCAGCAAGGTCCCGCCTTGCAGAAAGGCAATCACTGCCGGATGAGCAACCCAGATGGGTAAGGATTGGCTGGGTAGACCGACGGTGGCTAGGGAAATGGGCAGGACTCGCCCCCCTTCTGCCAACCCCAACTGGAGGTAGTGGGCTAAATTGGCAACCCAGACTAACGGCAAGTAACCATAGGCCAAGGTAAGAAAGGGCTTGGGCTTGCAACTGGGGCGGAAGCGGTAGATTAGGCGCAGCATTGCCTGAGCGAGGAGCGGTGCGATCGCACCTACTCCTAGCAACCCAACCGACACCAGCGCATGAACTCCTTGAGCAGACAAATCCCAAGTCAAGCCCAAACGGGACTGCAATTCTGGCAGACGGTGTAGATAGACAGCGCCTAGCAGCAGAAACATCAAGGCTACTTCATAGGATCGGGGCACATGGGTTGTCCACAGCTCAATGCCTGGAGGACGCAGGTTAAACTCCACTGAACGGTGAGGGCAGGCTTTGAGACAGGTCATGCAGAGGACGCAGTCGCGGTTGTCCTCCAGCTGGGCCGGGTGGGAGTAGAGAGGGCAGCCATTCGTTTCTAGACCTTCTCCTTTTTGAGGCCCGCCTTTATAGCATTGGTACGTGGTGCATTCGGCAGAGCAAGTGCCCTGCTGGGCCCGTAGCTCCGTCACAGCGAGCTTTGCAAACAGACCGTTCATGCCCCCAATTGGGCAAAGATAGCGGCACCAGAAACGGCGCTCAAATAGGGCCGAAAAAATCATCGCTCCAGCGGTGATCAGCAGCAGTAAACAAGCCGACAGATAGGCTGTGTTCTCCAACCGCCAGACCTCCTCCCAAATCAGGATTAGAGCAAAGAGGCCAAAGAGAAACCAGCCCCCCCAGCGCTCAGCCTGCTGTCGCGGCCAGGTTTGTAGCTTGCGGTTTGGGAAAAGCCACTGGGAGAGCTTTTGGGTTACTTCGCCGTAGATCATGAAGGGGCAAACCGAGCACCAGAGCCGACCCACAAACGGAAAACTAATCAGCACCAAGGGCCACCACCAGGCCCAAAAGAAGAGAAGGGCAACATTGCGATCGCGCGTCTGTGGCCCCCAAAAGAGGACGGCCACCACCAGGGCAAACGCCCAGAGCGTAAAGCCGTAGTTGATGCGGTCGGGCCACCACGGGCTTCGAAGAAATTGCCGCAATTGGGGATAGGTGTTGAGCAGATTGAGCCGAAACTGCTTTTTCTTGCTCTGGGAGGGCCAAATCAACTCTTCTGTGATCACACCTCCGGGCAACATCTGAGCGACGGCCCGCTCCACTAAATTTTCCAGCTCTCGCAGATTGTTAGGAAAGTCGTAGGCCTGTAACCGCCGGATGGCCTCAGGCGCTGTACGCACGCGATCGATCCCTCGGCGGCGGCAGATCAGGCTGATGTAGTAAGTGACTTGATCTTCAATATCAGCTTTCCGCACCCGTAGCGGAGGCACCTTGAGGGTGTACTCCACAACGCCGTCGAGCGCTGGAATCGCCTTCTCGGAAATCAGAATTAGGCGTGCCTCTGCCGTTTTTTCGGGAGAGCGCAGCCCATCGGGACGACGAACTGGGCGATAGGTAGCCGTTCGCAGCAGGGTTGCGATCGCAGGCAGCAATTCCTTCGGGAGTTCTTGTACGTTGTTAAGGACTAAGGTGCCCCGACCAAGCGCCTCTAGCAGGCCCGGTTTGCCGCCTACTCGCCCAAACAAGTCGGCTCCACTGGCCTGGAGCTTAGAACAATCGACCTGCACAATCAGTTCACGTCGATCTGCCGAACTGTAATGGATCAAAGCAGCCAAGTTATCTTTCTCTAGCCCAGGCTCACCAAAGATCAGCACCGATTTACGGTGGTTAGAGGCCTCTCGCACTTGATTGCGCAGACGGACGGCGTAACGGCTCTTGCCAATCACCCCTCGCTTCGCTTTAGCCACCAAGTAAGGACGCAAGAGGATCTGTCGCTCCTGCTCATAGTTAAGCTGAAAAGACAATCGCTTAACCGCTTCGACTAATTGCCGGGTGAAGGTTTGCAGAATGTCTGGGTAGCGTCGCAGCAAATCCTGCATCTGGGTGGCACTGATGAACCAGACTTGGGCTTCGCTCAGGGCCACTACTGTCTTCTCTACGGGCTGGTCAAGTAGCAAGGCCTCTAGGTTGATCACCGCCCCTGGCAAAAAACCAACATCCCCCTCACCCTCACTGCGACGGCCCTCACTGCAATGGGTTTCGAGTTGTCCTCGCAGCAAGATGTACAACCCGTCTGCCACCTCGCCTGCCTGTACCAAAGGCTTTCCGGCAGATACGCTGCGCTCTTCTACCTGGTTAGCAAGCGCCAGCAAGCTCTCCTGGCCTAGTAGCCTGAGAGGCGTGTTTTCCTGTAACCAAGCGGCAATGTTCGATACAGTCATGGCAGGTGTACGCAGCGGTGAGCGTCATGATTGATTGGGGCAGTCTGTGGGTTCCCCTAGCTTTGCTGGGCTTGATTGGGCTAGCCGCAGTTTTTTTCAGTCAATCCAACAAGTAGTACCCATTTTCTCCCTTAACCTGACCCCTCATCTCTCCTATTCCTCGATAGAGTGTCAGAGCAATTAAACCTAGAAGGCTCGAATGGTAAGACACATCGTATCGGACATGGGGGGTGTCTTAGTGGAGATTGAGTGGCGGGAGCGAATAGCGGGCTTGCTCAATCGGCCTATTGGGATGGAGGAACTGCATCGGCTCTGGGTCACCACGAGCAGCACCCTCGATTTTGAGTGCGGGCGCACCTCCTTTGATCAATTTACTCAGGCTTTCATCAACCAGTTTGAGTTATCTGTGACCCCTGAGCACTTCAAGGCTCAGTTTTTAGAAGTTGTGCAGGCTCCTCTGCCCAACTGCGAGGCAGTGCTTGCGGCTCTAAAACCCCACTTTCACCTGTCGCTGCTATCTAACACAAACCCAGCCCACTATGACAAGCTGAGTGCCCAGTACAACTTTTTTGAAGCGTTTGATGACCTGTTTTTGTCGTTTCAAATCGGGTGCATGAAGCCAGATGAGCAAATCTTCCGCCACGTGATTGAGGCGCTAGGAACGACGCCAGACCAAATTGCCTTTTTTGATGATGGCAAGCGCAACGTGGAGGCAGCGCGTCAAGTCGGCATACAGGCGTTTCAGGTGACTTCTCCTGATGCGCTTCTTGAGGTCGTGAACCAGCATTGGCGTGTCAGTGCTTAAGTGCAGAGGCCGGGTGAGCCATCGTATAAAGCTTTCGTGAAGCGGGATGAAACTTGGAGAGGTGCGATCGCATTAGCAATCAACCTAAATCGCGCTATCTAAAGACCTACCGCTCTTGCAGCCAACTTTAAAGAGTCATCGGGGCTTTTGCGGGATTGCCTAGAGACAAGATACGGTAAAACACAGAGAAAATACTGATTTCAGCTCTCAGACTGAGCTTGTCCGGGGTGTAAGCGCTTAAAAATTCGAAGGCTTGTTGCCTTTGGAAGCGAGGCGAATTCGTTACTTGGCGTCAGTGAAGAGTGTCTTATTGCAACGATGGCCTACGTTCCACCCATTCCTACCCAATCTAAAGCAAAACGTCCATTGGCCGTGGTGGCCCTGTTGGGCGTCTCATCCTTAGGGATTGCTTGGGTCATGCTGTTTATGACCAACGTTGTTACCTTGGGCGGCGTTCCCTACAGCGTGCTGATGAAATTTTGGCAGGACCCAATTGCCCGCAATGCCTACTTTAGTGGTAACGGACAACTGCTGCATGACCGCATGTCTGCTCTGGGCATTGAGGCATCGATTAAGGCTTACTATCGGCCCAAAATTAAGGATGAAGCCAAGCTTGACCAGCACATTCACCAAGTGCTTTACGATCGCACTGGCTACGTTGGGGAGGCTTACAAAATCAGCTCTGGAAGAAAACTGGTTCCCAAAGATCCTGCTAGCGTGGATTTAGAACCCTTCTAAGAAGCCTTCTCGGTGACGTTCTTTAGAGGAACTGCTTCGACGGGGTGACGCTGAAGCACAACCATTTGAGAGCCTACAACGGGATTACGGGCTACCAGCATCTCGGCGGTATCCATGAGATACAGGTTGCTGAACGTTAGCTCTTGGGCTCGTTGGTAAATATCCTGGGCGAGTTGATCCTGTTGCGATCGCGTTAGGTCGTACCAGGTTGCCCCCAAGTTGACAAAGAGTGCCCCTTGCTGAAAGTTAGCTCTCACCGATTGAATTAAGCCAGCCGCATAGGTCTGAGTAATCTCAGCGACCTGCTCTTGAATTTCAGTGATCCGAGCATCCTCAGGCGATACTTCTAGCCGAGATTGCGTCATCTCAGGAGTCATTAGTTCTGTCGAAGCAGGCTCACCTTCGTCTGTAGGAGTTTCTAGGGAAGGCGCTTGCACTATCGTCGCCTCAGGCCGCTTTGCCCTGTCTAGAGGATTCCAAATCGCTAGCAGCAAAAACAAAGCACCCAAAATTACTGCCGTTAGCAGTTCATCCGGTAGTTGGGGTTGCCAAGGGCGGGGAAGTTGCGATCGCACCCATCGCAGTATGCGCTTCCAGCCGGTGCCCACATCCGCAAAAAAGAGCAGCACTTGGTCCGTTAGTGACAATTCGCGTGCCCGGTAAGAAACTTTCGCAGGCTCCCGGACGTCACGTCTCTGGCGCGCATCTGTCCTAGTCTCCGCAAAGCGCTTCATTTCACTGGCAGAGCCTGCCCCACTGGCCGAGGGAGTAGGCTCTGTTGCGTTTTCAGACTGCTTCCGCCTAGAAGCGGGGTCAGCAGCACTGGCCTGAAAGTCAGAGGAAGCAGAGTTATCCTGCAAACGGGGCGGTTCTTGTCCAAAAGCCGGATCATCGGGCTGCATAAACAGAAAATCCTAAGCAAGCGCTACCACCATAGAGATAGGGCAATTTTGCTCCATCACTTTAGGATTGTAGCGACGGGTTAGCCTCAGTTGAACTCAAGTCTGAATGAATTGAGCCACTCTGCCAATACTTCAGACACCCTTTTGGACAATACTTTGGAGAATAATCCATGCCTGGAGCCAAGATAGAAACCTGCTCGGTGTGTGGGGTCAAGATTATGGTGGGCACAGTTGGGGGAGACCGGGTTATGTTCTCCGCAGGTCCACCGGGCACCCGTACTAAGCTCTACGCCCGAGTTTGCCGCTATGTCGATAAGGCTGGATGTATCAATCGCCAAGGGGGTGCTCAACCTATCAAAGCAGAGGACTACTATCGGGCCGATGTTCCTAAAGTTTGAGCAGTGCTGCGAAATCTAACGCTGTTCTGGAGTTATCCCGCTAGCAGCGGCAATCTGAGCCATAATGACCACAAACCAAATGCTTAGACAGTCTTAATCAGCAAATTAGCTATGCAAGGTAATCTCCTGTTGCGCCGCCTTTACATCTTTCCAGCTACGTTGGCGGCAGTCGTCATGACGACAGCGAATGCTAGTGCCCAAATGTATGCTCCCGGCAGCTTGCCCAACAGCCGGGAGTTGACAGATACCCTAACCGAGAAAGACATTCCGACCGGCTTGGGTGGTTTTGCCCGTGACTACACGGTGTATCTAGAGAATGGTGATCAGGTTGCCATTGATGTCACCTCTGAGGAGTTTGATACGCTGGTCAGCCTGATGGACACGAGTGGCACCACCGTCAGCGAAAACGATGACGGTCCCGATGGCACGACCAATTCTCTGCTCTTTGCCCGTATTACCGAGTCTGGTACCTACACGGTTCGGGTTCGCTCCTACGCGGGGCAGGGCACTGGCCAGTTCTTCCTCAAAGTGGCTCGTTTGCGCGAAGTCCAGTAGCGCACTTTCGCTGGCTCGTTGGGGAGCGATCCTCTCGGTTTGCTTCCCCAGCGAAATTTCTCAAAATTTTTTTCAAAATTCTCTTGTCATTTGATCCCCCTCGTTGCTATCTTAATGAAGCGCCGAAAACAAGGCCAAGCCGGGATAGCTCAGTTGGTAGAGCAGAGGACTGAAAATCCTCGTGTCGGCGGTTCAAGTCCGCCTCCTGGCATACATTTCAGAGATATTCATCTAACGATTTTTGGCGGAAAATTTTCCTCTTAAATTGACAGAAGAATCTATGAACACTCTTATCTGTGTCTATTGCGGTACCCCTACCGATGGCACGGAATCAGCTGAGCATATCGTTCCTGAATCACTTGGGGGAGAGGATACTCTTTATTTAGGAGCAGTTTGCACTAAGTGCAATACCGATTTAGGAAAAAGTGTAGACAGCAAACTTTTTGAAGAAGCATTGATGGCCGCAGGAATGGTGGCCCTTGGCGTAAAAGGCAAGAAAGGCCCTCGCAAAGAAATTCGTTCAAAAAAGGTTTTACCCGGAGAACAGACAAAGGTTTTGAAGTTGTCAACTGTACATCTGGCAAGCCAAATGAGTATAGGGTCTCTCGCTCTCTTGCGAAGATTGCGGTAAATTCACTTACTCAGGAGTTTGGCTCGCTAACAGTTAGGATGGGATATCCTGAACTTATAAAGTATGTTTGTCAGCCAAAAAGTACGCGTGATATTTGGCCTTTTGTTGCTCATTACACTACGGTAGATCAGGGTGTTAAGCACGGGGTTGGATATTTGGATGGCCCCATCATTTCACCACATCGAAGATTCAACTTCGCTTTTTTGTTGTGTGCTAGTGGCCACTTCTCAATTCCTTTAGACAGGAATTCTGAAGCAGCTTTAGATGAAGCAAGACAATTTATTGATGATGTTATAGCCCATCAACAAATCAATGGTATGAGCTTTGGAGGATTGATGGTGAGGTATGAAGGAAAGAATAAGACATGAACTTCACATGATTCATGGCAGAGGAAGACGTATTACAAAGGCTGTGGACTGAAATTGGACTAAGAGCGACCAACTGGCACACTCAAAAAACGCGTAATCTTCGTGCTACAAGCGGCTCAAAACCCTGATTCCTCGGTTGAGTAGTTGCGTTACCGAGCAAATACCCTAAAGGATTTCTGGTGGCTTATGCACCAGGGCTTCATAGTAATCAGCCATCGTAGGTCTGGATAACCTGCATGTGCGATCGCAAAAATACAAACCTCCCTAAAACTCTTGGCTAGAGCTTAAAGGAAAAACCACCCGGAAATGATTTCACCTATACGGTTGAACTTCCTGAATTTTTTTAGTACCGTAGTCGATGCAGGGAGAGTCTAGACGGAGGAAAGGAAAGCTCTCACCCTTCCCAGTCCTCCTAACACTCCCAATCTAGAGTAGGTAGAGAGGAAGTGCTAGGCTTATTTTAGCCCTAGTACCCTTCTTCACATACCTTCTGGGGTCGCTAGGAACCTCCCTGTTTTCCTTATAGAAGGTTGAACATGATTACGAACAAAACTGAATTACTGCAATCCCTCCCGGTTCTCTCACATCAGGAAACACTGAAGCATGTCCTCATGGGAGACTATGGAGCAATCATTGCAGCCCAAAACCTCCTTGCTTCTTTGAAGTACGCTGACAAGGGTTCCTGGACCAAGCCACAACCGATTGGCACGACTAGCGAATACATCAGCGTTCTAATTAGAAGAAGCGCCCCAAATACACGTTCAGAAAACTAGATATGACTTCGTTCTGAACCAGGTTGGATTGAGCTTTAATGAGATCTCAAAATTTTCAGTGAGTTTCGCTAACTCAATCCAACCTTCTTGTCTAAAGCTGTAGCCGTGCTAACAGGTTGAATTGAGCTTTAGCGAGACTCAAGAAGTCGCTTTAATATTGGGTTTCACGTTATAGGACTATGTGCAAGCTGCAACCTAACCTGCTGAGTGCCTTATTAAAAATGTGTCAGGGCACTAGTTTTAGTATTCTGGCGAACTGACTTTAAGCTACAGAACATACTAAGCTAAGGTAGAAGTTTTTTATAATTGCGACCTTGGCTTAGCAGGGCTGTCTTCTGAGCGTAAGAAACTTGTAATTAGGCTTTTGATTAGCTCTCTTGCAAAAGAGAGGAGAGATGACTAGGCGTAATCTCAAGCCACTCAACTACTTGGTTAAGACTGCATTGACGATATTTAGAAAGCGCATTTAGGTCTTCTAAACTGATTGCTGGCAACTGGTTAATAGTCCAAAGCTGCAATCTCTCTAAAGGAACCCCCAGCGATTCTGCAAATATGATTGGGCTTTCATATCCAGGTCTTTCGGTATTTAGCCAGTTGACTAGTTTTCTTAAGTTCCAAGGGTAGTAAGCAACTCTCATTAGCAACTCCTATGCTGAGGTTAATCGAGATTTAATACCATCGACCCTTGCGGGAAAAACATTCTGGGAAGCAATCGTGCAAATCACTTCTATCTTTATATAACTTGTATTTGCTCAGAAAACAGGAGATAAATGTTGAGTTTATTCAAGATTTACATTTTTCAATCTCAAAAAAATTAAAGTTCTTTCTAGAAAGCTAGAAGAAGGTTTTTTGTAGTGTTAGATACAAAGAAATATGCCTTAAGGGGGATGGGCTTGCTGATAGTATAGATGGATTGAATTGGGCTTTGATTAGACTTAATAAGCTTCCATTCAACTCTCTCTGCTGCCAATATTTCGAATTTTGGACCACAGCGGAGAATTGGCTGAGCCAACCAAGTCATTTTTGGTTTTAGGCGTATCAATGCATTTTGTAGAATGTAGGTTCTTGCCCAGATGAATCATCAACGGGCCAAATCTTGCACCTCAACCGTTTCTCGTTAGGGACTAGAGGTTAGAGTGTAAAGTTCCGGCTTGCTCAAACCGTAGCGCTAAGTAGGTCAGAGGCTATCCTACCGGGCGTAGGGTATTTCAGGGCATTTTGGCAGGTTAAGTGCTATTCATGTGAGGGGCATAGCGGTAGGCTGAATCTTGTTTTGGAATGAGTCTGCTCAACTTTCCCAGGGCCTTGATTAGTAACCCACGTCTTTTCCCATCTATGTACTCAC
>DATNQF010000001.1:0-8758 GCA_036702855.1 Trichocoleus sp.
CGGTTAAAGTCACTATCAACGGCACCAACGATGCCGCAGTTCTCTCCTCGGCTCAAGTTGCACTTGATGAGACCAATTCGGCACTCTCAACCAGTGGCACGCTGAGCATCAGCGATGTGGACAACGTGGCTGAGTTTGTGGCTCAAGCTGATGTGACTGGTAGCTACGGCAAGTTCTCCATCGACAAGAATGGCAACTGGTCTTACACCGCTAACTCTGCCTTCGATGAGCTGAACGCTGGTCAGAGCTACTCCGACACCTTCACCGTCAAGGCAGTCGATGGCACTGAGACCATGGTTAAAGTCACTATCAACGGCACCAACGATGCTGCCGTTATTGGCAATCCCACCGTAAGCAGTGTTACCGAAGATGTAGGGGTCACCAACGGCAACCTCACTGCAACCGGGTCTATTGCCATCAGTGATGTTGACCAAGGACAAGCTTCCTTCAAGACCAGTGTTGCTAAAGCAGAAGGCACTCTAGGCAATCTACTTCTTGCTGCTAACGGTTCCTACACCTACAGTGTCGCCAACAGCGCCGTACAGTTCCTCAAAGCTGGTCAAACCAAGACAGAGACCTTCACGGTTGAGACTCTCGATGGCACCACCAAGCAAGTCAGCTTCACCATCACAGGCGTCAATGATGCTGCGGTCATCGGTACTCCCAATGTTGCAGCAGTCACCGAAGATGCTGCTGCCCCAACCCTGACTGCAACGGGTTCTATTGCCATCACCGACGCTGACCAAGGACAAGCTTCCTTCAAGACCAGCATTATCAAGGCAGAAGGCACTCTAGGCGACTTAGAGATTGCGGCTGATGGTCACTACACCTACAGTGTGGCGAACAGCGCAGTACAGTTTCTCGGTGCTGGTCAAACCAAAATAGAGACCTTCACCGTCGAAGCCCTCGATGGCACCACCAAGCAAGTCAGCTTCACTATCACGGGGGTCAACGATGCTGCCGTGATTGGCGACCCAACGGTTGCAGCCGTCACCGAAGATGCCAATCCCACGACTCTGACTGCAAGTGGTTTGCTCTCTATCGCCGATGTAGACCAGGGTGAAGCGTCCTTCAAATCCACTGTGACTAAGGCATTGGGAACGCTGGGAGATTTAACGCTTGCTGCTAACGGTTCCTACACCTACAGTGTGGACAACAGCGCCGTACAGTTTCTCAAAGCTGGTCAAACCAAAACGGAGACTTTCACCGTTGAAGCCCTAGACGGCACCACCAAGCAAGTCAGCTTCACTATCACGGGGGTCAACGATGCAGCCGTGATTGGCGATCCAACGGTCGTGGCAGTGACCGAAGATGCAAACTCTACTCTGACTGCAAGTGGTTCGATCTCTATCGCCGATGTAGACCAGGGAGAGGCTTCCTTCAAACCCGCTGTCACGGGTCTGAATACCAACCTGGGGACTCTCAGCCTGCAACCCAGCGGTTCCTACACCTACAGCGTGGCCAACAGTGCCGTGCAGTTTCTCGGTGCTGGTCAAACCAAGACAGAGACCTTCACGGTTGAGGCTCTCGATGGCACGACCAAACAAGTGAACTTCACTATTACAGGGGTTAATGATGTAGCGACGATCGTGGGTACTGCAACAGCCTCCGTTAAAGAAGATACGCTGGTTAACAACGGTAAGTTAGTTGTTAGCAATAAGCTAACTGTGTCTGATGTTGACCAGAGTGAAGCCTTCTTTGATACGGGAGTGAGCTTCAAAAACAACTCACTCAACAGCGCTGCCTTGGGCGTTCTGACTATCGATGCAACTGGCAACTTCAGCTACAGCGTTGACAACAACAGGTCGCAAATCCAATCGCTGGGAGTGGGTCAAACGGTCACCGAAACATTTACGGTCAAATCTCTAGATGGTACCGCTGCTCAAGACATCACCATTACGATCAACGGTACAAATGATGCACCGATCGTCGCTACCCCCAGCAGGCTAACTCAAACAACGCAGTACAGCGATGCCCTTCAGGATGTGATTTTCACAGCAACTGACCTAGATGCCGGGGATGTGCTCAGTGGCAGCATTGCCTACAGTTACAACGGTGGTGCCTTTATTAATGGACTACCAGATGCAGGTTCAGTAGTAGGGGGTCTAGGTTTTGCCTTTGATGCTGCCAGCAATTCCTGGAAGTTAGGTGGTATTGCCGATTTGGCAGCAGGGCAATATCAGTTCCGCTTCCGAGCAACTGATAGCCAAGGAGCCTTTAGTGACACTCTCACGAGCCTGACCGTTGCTCACGAAAATGCTCGAACACTTTTCGATGGTCAAACCTTTGTCTCTACTGACAGCAGTGGCAATGCTCGGGTTACTCTCAGGTCTCTCATTTACGACGCTACTGCGCTCGGGTTAGATCCTACAGGCGGCAATATCAGCAAAGCCACAGTGAACTTTGTTAACCGGGCAACAGGTGCGGTTTTAGCGAGTAACGTTCCGGTCACCCTCATGCAACAGGGCAACCAACTTGTCGGTGTTGCCACCCTTGATTGGAACGTCAATATTGGCAATGCTGATTCCGATACCTTTACCATTGGTACGGTCGTTAACGGCAGTTTCTATAACCAAAACACGCCTCTAGAAGATACGACCGTCACGATTTCTAAACCCACAGGACAGTTCATCAGTGGTGGAGGATATACCGTCCTCGGCAACTCGACTGGTCAATATGCTGGGGATGCCAATTCACGGTTTAACTACGGCTTCAACATCAAAACCAGCAAATCCCAGAATAGCTACCAGGGTAAGTTCACAGGTCTTTTCCGCCGTACTGACATCGGGGCGGACGGTATCGCTGGAACCGCTGATGATGTATTGCGAACCTACCAGATTCGCAGTAATGCGGCTGACTCGTTGGTCGTGCAAGCAGGGGTTAACCTTGATAGCAATACCTCAACTAAAGAAGATGGGGTAGCAGTCTTCCGCAGTAAGGCCAACCTAGTGGATGTAACCAATCCCCTGGCTCCAGTTTCTTTAGGCGGCAACCTACAACTAGAGGTGAGCGTGCAGGATTTTGGAGAACCAGGCAGCAGCGATCGCATTAACGTTCGTCTGTGGAATGGCACTGGTACCCAGCTCCTTTACAGCAATACCGACATCATGGGAAGCATTAATCCACTGACGTCATCACAGCACCAATTGATCGCTGGAGGCAATATTGATATCCATCCCCTCTAAGAAACTCTTAGAACTGGCCACTATCTAGGAGCTCTAAGAAATAGCCCCTGCTGCAAGACTTGCAGCAGGGGCTATCATCGAGTTTATTTTGCTGAGTCCCAATACTCGAAATGGCACTTCAAATTAAGAAATGCCATTCGAGAAAGTATATTCACTTTTGGAAGCGGGTGACGCGATTCGAACGCGCGACATTCACCTTGGCAAGGTGACGCTCTACCACTGAGCTACACCCGCAAACCTGACTTAACTGTCAGCTTTCACTCTTACTAGTCTTACAAAACGTGTCACCATTGTCAACACTTTTTGATTTTCAAAATTGAGACAGACTGAGTAGAGTGATTTAGAACGCCGGATCCTAAGGAAGTTCTTCAACTCCCGCCGCTGTAATGCTAGCAGGAAGTGTCTGGGTAGCTCCCGGCAGACCATTGACCACTGGCCCACCTTGCAGACTGCGAATCTGCCGCATCAAGCTGCCCATTTCTAGGGCGCTCATTGCGTAGTCCCAGCCATGATTGGCCTTAATGCCAGCCCGCTCCAACGCCTGCTGTAGATTGTCTGTTGTCAAGACGCCAAAGATGATAGGCACCCCAGTCTGAAACCCGGCTGCCGCAACGCCTTTGGACACCTCAGCCGAAACATAGTCAAAGTGGGGGGTACTGCCGCGAATAACCGCTCCTAGGCAGATAATGGCGTCATAGCGCCCTGTGAGAGCCAGTTGACGAGCGACTAGAGGAATCTCAAAACTGCCGGGCACCCAGGCATAGTCAACCTGGGTACCATGAGGGTCAACGTCAACACCATGACGTTTAAGACAGTCTTGGCACGCCTCCAGAAGCTTTCCTGTCACCAGATCGTTGAATCGTCCAATGACCAGGGCAAACCGTAGGGGTTCTCCTGGCGTAAAGGTGCCTTCAAAAACAGCCATGCTACTGAGAACTAAACCACAAAGTAATTCAGGCCGCCGACAACGACTACCAGCACGCCCCAGATAATGGACCCAAAGAGGATGAGCCGCTTAGACTGGTCCCAGTTTTGGGGAGAAGCATACGCCACTGGCACGTACACGACGAGCAGGAAGGACAAGAGTACCAGGGCAAACAGCGCAATCTGAAACAGAATCAGCATTGTTGTTGTCTCTCAAACACAGCAGGGATCAGGCAAGGATGAGCCATACTGAACGCGCCATCCATATCCTGACTAGTACGCTATCAGAAATAGGTCCCCTTGCGAAAGTCTAAATCCAGACGATAAAAGGAAGCGTTAACCGGGGCTGAAGCTACCATAAAGCCATATGGATCTTGTTCTTTGTCACACAACGGCTGACTTCGATACTTTAGGGGCAGCGGTCGGCATTACTCGTCTGTTACCAGGCAGTCGCATTGTCCTGTCAGGTGGCAGTCATCCGACGGTGCAAACCTTCTTGGCGTTGCACCGTGATGAATATCCCTTAATTGAAAGACGGGCCGTTGACCTTAGCCAGGTACGCTCCCTCACCGTTGTAGATACGCAACACTGCGATCGCTTAGGGCCAGTTGCAGACTGGATTCACTGGGCTGAGGATCATCAAATTCCAATCACGCTTTACGACCATCACCTTGAGGGCATCGGCGATATTCCGGCGAACCGCCGAGTTGTGGAGGATGTAGGGTCTGCCACTACGCTAGTTGTCGAAGCGCTCCAGACTGAGGGGTTGAACTTGAGCCCTGCCGAGGCCACCGTGATGGCTTTGGGAATTCATGTGGATACGGGTTCTTTGGTGTTTGAACAGGCAACCGCTCGCGATGCACAGGCGCTGGCTTGGTTAATGGGTCAGGGGGCTAGCCAGCAGGTCGTCGCCGAGTTTGTGGAACCAGGGCTGTCTCCCATTTTGCAAGACCTTCTGACTCAGGCAATGGAATCTATGCATAGCGAAACTGTGCATGGCTACTGCTTAAGCTGGGTGATACTTAATCTCGATCGCTATGTGCCGGGGCTGTCCAGCTTGGCAGGGCACCTAATGTCTCTTTCAGATACCGACAGTCTGCTATTGGCTGCCCGCTATCAGGTGCGGGAAGACGAAGACAAGCTGATGTTGATTGGGAGGGCTAGAGGCAGAGCTGTCACTCCACCAACTGGGTCGGGAATCAACTTTAACGATCTCTTTCAACCCTTGGGAGGCGGAGGCCATGCAGCAGCAGCGGCAGTCACACTAACGACTGCCAATCCTCAAGGGGTTATTGATGAGGTGGTAGCAGGGGTGCGATCGCAAATTCCCCATCCGCCCACTGCGCGTGAACTAATGTCTTCCCCGGTGCGCACCATCCGGCCTGACACCACTATTGAGGAGGCTCAGCGGATTCTGCTGCGCTACGGTCATTCTGGGCTGTCCGTCGTCAATGAGCAAGATACGCTGGTGGGCGTCATTTCCCGACGAGACATCGACCTGGCCCTACATCATGGCTTTAGCCACGCTCCAGTCAAAGGTTACATGACCACCGATGTCAAAACCATTCAACCAGACACCACACTGCCTCAGATCGAGAGTTTGATGGTCACGTATGACATTGGCCGACTTCCGGTGCTGGAAGAGAATGCGTTGGTAGGAGTTGTAACCCGTACAGACGTGCTACGCCAGCTTCACCACGATCAGTTAGACACTTACCGTGATGAGGTTTCTCCAGCAAACGCCTCTGTGCCTTTGGTCAAGCCGCCCAATCCGGACGTCTTATTGCAAACGCTGCGTCAATCTCTTAAGTCTGGCCTGTGGGAAATTCTGCAGCAGATGGCGGCAGCAGCTCAAGACCGGGGCTGGCACCTCTATCTAGTTGGGGGTGCAGTGCGGGATCTACTCTTGGCCTCGGAGCAACGGGCAATGACGCTGCAAGATCTAGATCTAGTCGTGGACGGCTTTTACCAGACGGCGCAAACCGGAGCTGGAGTCGAACTGGCTGAAGTGGTCAAAGCGACTCACCCTGAGGTTGAACTTCAAATTTACGGGCGCTTTCAGACAGCAGCTTTGGTTTGGCACAAAGACAGTCCTGGTGATCTAGCCAATTTAATGATTGACATTGCCACTGCCCGCACTGAGTTTTACCCCTACCCAGCAGCCAATCCTGAAGTCGAGGCCAGCTCCATTCGGCAGGATCTCTATCGACGGGATTTCACAATTAATGCCTTAGCTATTCGTCTCACGACTCCAGGCACAGGAACCCTGCTCGACTTTTTTGGGGGGCTAATTGATCTGCGCCATCAAACGGTGCGGGTGCTCCACGCCAATAGCTTCATTGAAGATCCGACCCGCATTTACCGAGCAGTGCGATTTGCGGTGCGGCTTGGCTTTACCCTTGACCCACAAACCGAGCGCTACATTCACCATGCCCTCGACAGCGGCATCTACACTCAGATGCAACGTCAGGTAGCGAAGGTGCCAGCGCTGCAAGCCCGCCTCAGAAATGAACTGAAGTACATCTTAGAAGCTGATTACTGGCAACCCGCGCTGCACTTGATTGATCGCTTGGGGGCCTTGCAATGCCTCCACAGTGAGCTGACTATGAGCGATCGCATCTGGCATCAAATGCGGCGGGTAACTCGCTGGATTGCCCGGTTTGACCAGTTTCATCAACTCCTGCCTTGGGAAATGCGTTTAGAGGTGCTGTTGGCTGCTGTTCCCCCAGAAGAACGCGAAGGGGTGGCCGAAGCCCTGCAGCTACCAGGTAGCAGCTTAGAACGCCTCGTGAACCTAGAGGCACAAGAGCAAGCTTGGCAAAATACGGTGTCTCTCAGCGACTGTCCCAGCAAGATTGTCAAGCGTTTGCAGCCAGCCGACTTAGGCATGCTCCTGCTAGTCAGCGCACGGCATCCTCGTCCCTTGGGGCAGATCATCTGGCGCTATCTAACGCAGTGGGCTTTGGTCAAGCCGCCCCTGAATGGCAACGACTTGAAGACATTGGGCTACAAACCTGGCCCGCACTACCGCGAAATGTTGGAGACTTTGCTCGCAGCGACGCTTGACGGGGAAGTGACTCATCGTGAGGCTGCGATCGCATTTTTAGCGAGCCGTTATCCTCTAACTTAGAGGTCAGCCAGACACAACATTTTCTCCTGCCAGAAACTGTCTGGACAGGGTAAAGTTAGCTGGAATATTGTTGAGTCTTGCAAGTCGCGTCGGCCCGAATTTATGACCTTAGCCATCGGAACTGCCCTTCAAGGCGGCAACTACGTAATCGATGCCTTCTGCTACGAAGATACCCTAGGCCCGACCTATCTCGCGACCCACATTTCCAGTGGCCAGGTCTTGCAGGTTAAGGTTTTGGGCACTCGGCCTCAGCAAATTCCGGATCCAGCGATGCGATCGCAACTTCACGGCTACTTACAGGCAGTGAGCGCTCTTAAGCATCCCCAAATTGTTCAAAATTTGGAGAGCTTTGAGGAAGGCGGCATCTGCTATCTCGTCATGAATAGTCAGCTAGGGCAGCCCTTGAGCCGGATAGTCACTGCCCAATCTCCCCTACCCCCCATTGAGTCAATAGCCATTCTGCGGCAAATTCATGAGGTTTTGGAGGCGCTACGCCCCCTGGGCTGGGCTGGGTTAACGCTTACACCAGACCAAATTTGGCAAGGAGCTGATGCTGTTCCTGTGCTGACGGGTTTTGATCTGCCTCTCACTCCGGCAAATTCCCCCAAAGACGAAGCCCAGCTGATTCGCCAGCTAGCCCAACTTCTTTACTTCCTGCTGACAGGTACTTGGGTAAAAGCCTCCGTAGCTCCAACGGCCAATCTTTGCCATTGTTGCCCTACCTTGACGCCTACTTTAGAAACAGCCATTCGTAAGGGGCTAGGCGCACCAGACGCATCGGATAGTCTCGATCTAACAACCTGGATGGCGCTGTTGCCAGAAACCCTTAATGTCAGTCCAGTTGCCCCCGTTCACGTTGAGCCGAGTGCTCAACCTAAACCCGTTCCCGTCTTTACCCCACCACCCACCATTGCCCCACAAAGTGTCCAAACTCATTCCCCCGAGTTATTGCCGTTGCCCGAACCTCTCAAGTCAAAAGGGTTTAGATTACAGCATGGACTTGTTTTAACTGGGTTGGTGGCCACCCTGACTGGCCTTGGGGGAGGCTTAATGCTCAGACTGCACACTCCAATTAGCCCCAGCGGCACCTCTCGCCTCAATCCTGAGCAATCGTTCCCGCCGCTGCCCGACTGGCAGGGCGACGACCCTATAGCCGAATTTGAGACTCCTTACGTCCCAGATGCCCCTGCTGCCCGCAATCGTCCTGAAGAACCTCGCCATACCCCCTCTGCCCCAGAACCCATCGAAACTCCTTTCCGATCAGCCCCAACCCGCTACGCTCCACCGTCAAGCGATGGGGAGGCTGCTCCAGCCTCTACAAGGAGAAACCGCGATGCAGAAGTGAGCCCAGAGTATTCCTCTCCTGATGCGCCAGAGCCACCCATTTGGATCGAGCCAAGCCAGCCGGATCCAAACGTAGTATCGCCTGCCCCAGTTGAGACCGCTCCTGCAGCGGCTCCAGCGCCCGAACCCGCTCCTGCTCCCCTACCGCCCCCTCAGCCTATATCAGCCCCCCCCG
>DATNQF010000008.1:0-10835 GCA_036702855.1 Trichocoleus sp.
ATCTTCAAACCATTTCTAATCGCAACTTCACCTTTCCCAGTAAACATTGCTTACAAGAAAGCGAGCTTTTCTAAGAAGCTCGCTTTCAGGTGTATCGATTTCTACTTGCAATCCCAGATCAAATCGGCTAGGATTCTCCCTCATAGCTGTGTGCGTGCAGCTTCTCCCCGAAAACCTGGTCAGTCGCTACCGGAAGGTGTACCACCACCTACCGATAGCTAACCCGACAGCAGTTGTCGCCTGCTGCGCGGGCTGCCTATTATTTTAGGCCGCTCCGCTGCTTGCTCTATGTCTGGTGCTACCCGTTTTTCGGGGATTCCTACCCACTTGCGTTAAGGAATCCCCTTAAAATGCTGCAAATTCAATATTTTCTGTCGTCCCCACTCATGGAGGCGGCACAGCCTCCTGCGTTTGTAGACCCTACACTCCAGCCGAGGCGCAGACGACTACGCCTGTATCTCGTTGGCTCCGAAGCCGACACCCAAGGCGCAATTGATAGCCTGCATCTTCTCGATTACGCCGAACGCATCGAATGGAGCCGGGTCATCAGCATTCCCGAAAATGGATTGCTAGTGCGCCCCGACCCCGGCGATGTACTGCGCTATCTCCAGCGCTACCGCAGACCCTAACAGTTTGGCAAGCCTAAAAGGAGGCTTTAGGTAGTCATTGCGACCAAAGCAAGGCCTTGGGTAGTCATTGCGAGCAAAGCGCTACCGAAGGCATGCCCAAAGGGCTATAGCAATCTCCATAGAATCGGGTCTCCACTAAGATTGCTTCGCAGGCTCGCAATGACGATGCACAGTTTTAGTCTTGTCAATTCACTGGAGAGGGTTGCGATCGCAAGCATGAAAGCCCCCTCTGCTTCTGGGGCAATCATCTTACAGCCCCCAAGTTATCGGCCCCTCGAAGACCGCTTAGCTTGAGCCGCCACCGCCCTAGACTCCAGTTGAAAAGGAGGAATATCCTCTAATTCCGCAGGCTCTAGCGTGTATTGCTCACACACCAAGCTCAACCGGGTACCAGTGCTGGCCACAGGGTTCACAGAATGGGTCAGGTCGCCCTGAAAAAAGACCAGCGTGTTGGTTTCAGGCGTGATTTGCCCCACCTGGCGCTTGTGCGATCTCAACACCAACTCCCCACCCACCAAGTCAGGCGGCACCGTCACATAAAGCACGCTGACCACATCTGGCGGGTTAATCGTCTTGCAGTAAGAGCGCAGCGACCGATCAATGTGCGGGTCTACCCGTGACCCGCTCTGCAACAACAGCGGGTTCAGGTAAAAAGCATTGCACCCCGGCTGCATGACGCGCTTGAGATATGTCATGAAGTAGGGAAACTGTTGCTCTACCTCACTAAGATGTGACTGCTGAAAGACAATTGAAAATCCTTTCGTGCCAACAAAATCTCGGTTTAAGTTATTCACCGCAAAGTAAGGACAGGCCAAAATCCTGGCCTGCAACTTACGCAGATACGCTGGCGAAAACGCCTGAGGATGCTGATGATAGAAAGCCACATGAAACTCCCGCTTAAGCAATCTCCTCGTTAACTGGGAAGCGGTTCATGCTTTCCATCGCTAGTCTGGCATTGCCGCGGATCTTGTCAGAGATGTAGGGAACATGGGGAATCTGCGATAGAAAATCCAGGGTACGGCGGAGCATTCGCACCACATCCCCCTCGTCCAAGTTAGTATTTTGGCCCAAAGTGGCCCAATCGGCCTGCTCTGCCCATTGTTCTACCAACCCCACCAGGTCGTACTCCATCCACACAGGCACAACCACATGGCGGCGATGCTGCTGCTGAAACAGTTCCCGGCGAATGCCCCGCAAACTTTCGAGAGCCTCAATGGCTGTGGACGACAGACTGAACCCACACCAACTATCTGGGCGTGCGCTTTCAGTGACCAAGGCCGCGCAAGCGGCAGCCAGTTGCGAAGGCGTGAGGTGGTCAAACTCGCCCGATGCCAGAGCCAGTCCTAGCCAGAGTTCGTTATCACCTCGAATTGCCGCTGCGACCTCGCCCATAGAAGTGGGCTTGTGCTCTTCCAAACAGCCAAAATAATCCAGAATTTCGGTAATGCTGAGAAATTCCTGCCAATAACGGCCTGAATACTCTGCTAATTGCTCGGTACGTTCGCGATACTCCTGCTCTAGTTGGCGAACTCGCTTTTGCCGTTTCAGCAACGCGTTCGGGTTGTCCCATTGGCGGGCTGGGTGGTTCTCCAGCATCGCTTCCACGTGCTGCATTCGGTCAAGCTGTCCTTTGACCTCTGGGGCCACTTCGGCCAAGGGGGGCGGTGTGGGAATGCGGGCAACAACAGCGGCAGTTTCCTCATTACCACTGCGGTGCTGTCCTGGCCTAGGCGGCATGTCGCTGGGCGGCACCAAGTCATCCACCTCTTTGAGGCGGGGAAAGTCGGCGTGAAGACCCACCACATCTGCTGTTGTCACCACGTACCAGTGGTTGTCCTGGGTTAGGCAGATCAGGTAAGGAAACTGGCCCGGTCCTGGCACCTTCACCACTAGCACTGCGGGAATCGGCTCTGACACAGGAATATGTTTGCCCTTGAGCGACAGAATGGTGCCTGCGATCGCAAACTGCACCATCTTGCTCACATCGTCAACGATGACCTCCACCGCCTGCTGCTGAAGAATTTTGAGCAGTCTGCGCTCCTCTTTTAGGCGTTCCTTCAGCTTGGCGTAATCAGCCAAAATCGCCTCATCAATCGTGGCGAGTTGAGCTTTTTGGCGGGCAATTTCTGCCTCTAGTTGAGCAATTGCCTGCTGCTGCGGGGCTAGATGCAGCGTTGCCAAGTACTGCCCAAAGCTGCGTTCAATCAGCTCTTTGGCCTCTTCGAGGGAGTGAGTTTGCAGCAGGTTCAGCACCATGCCGTAGCTCGGCGTAAACTGGCTCACCAGTGGATCTGCGCCCACCGTCGCCAGATAGGCTGCCTCTCGGGAACCCTCAAAGGGCGTTTCCACCGTGACCACATGGCCTTGCAAGTCCATGCCGCGCCGTCCAGCCCGTCCGGCCATTTGCAGAAACTCGGAGGCTGTCAGCAGGCGATGCCCACTATCGGTGCGCTTTGAGAGGCTAGAAATGACCGTGGTCCGAGCAGGCATGTTAATCCCGGCGGCCAAGGTTTCGGTGGCAAATACCACCTTGATCAAGCCTTCCTGAAACAGCTCCTCCACCAGCCCCTTCCACAGCGGCAAAATGCCTGCATGGTGAGCAGCAATGCCTCGGTACAGAGGTTCAACTTGTCCGGCCCTGGCTGCATCTGGGTTCCAGTGCAGAAAGTTGTCAATTTTTTCTTTGAGCCTTCGTGCCTCTGCCTCACTCACGAGCGATAGGTTAGCCACCTCTTCGACCGCGCGATCGCATCCCCGACGGCTGAAGATAAAGTAGATGGCCGGGAGCATATCTCGCTCCTGAAGCTGGCTCACAACTGAGGACAAGCTAATGCGCTCTTTCGGACCCTGCCGAGGCCCGCGTCCTGGTTGCTTGCGACGGCTCTTAAGCCGGGGGTGAATCCCGGTCTTGCTCTCATTTAGCAGAGGATACAGCCCCTTGCCGTTGTAGTAGTGAAACTCCAGCGGCACCGGGCGGAAGGTAGAGTAAATAAGTTGGGTGGGGCCATGCACCTTCTGCAACCAGTCGGTGAGCTGATCGCTGTTCTCCACCGTTGCTGATAACGCCAAGAGTTGAATCTCTGGCGGACAGTAGATGATTGACTCTTCCCAAACCGTGCCACGCTGGCGGTCATTCATGTAGTGGCACTCATCGAGCACCACAGCCTCCACCTCTTGCAGCGTCGTTCCGGTCTCCCCAATTCGGGTTCCGTAAAGCATATTTCGGAAAATTTCAGTGGTCATTACGACCACCGGGGCATCCCGGTTAATGGAGGAATCCCCTGTCAACAAACCCACATTATCCGCACCAAACTGATCGCGAAAGTCCCGCAACTTCTGGTTAGATAGGGCCTTGAGCGGTGTGGTGTAAAAAACCCGCTTACCGTGGCTCAGCGCCCGGTAAATGGCGTATTCCCCAATCAAGGTTTTTCCAGAACCCGTTGGTGCACAGACCACCACCGATTTTTCCTGGTCAAGAGCCTCCACCGCTTGAAGTTGAAACTCATCGAGCGGGAATGGAAATAACTTGGCTAAATCGAGCACCAATGCAACGTGTTCCTTTGACTTGCCCCACTATTGTAGTCTGCCAAGTCGGAAGGCAATGATGAAACCTATCCGCGATATTCGGGTTGGTGTATTGGCACTTCAATAATGAACTCTGTTCCTGTTCCTTCCTCAGAAACGCAATAGAGCTGCCCCCCGTGTTTTTCCACCACAATTTGATAGCTGATAGATAGGCCCAAGCCTGTTCCCCGGCCCGGTTCTTTCGTCGTAAAAAAGGGGTCAAACAACCGTTTTTGTACCTCAATGGGTATCCCTGCGCCATTATCTCGAATCCGAATGCGGGCCTCATGCTCCCGAACCACGTCAGTCTCGATTTGAATTAGGGGTTGATAATTCGGGTCATACACTTGCCGCTGCCGATCCCGTAGTGCATCAATGCCATTGCTCAAAATGTTCATAAAAACTTGGTTGAGCTGTGCTGGGTAGCATTCCACCAGTGGCAGATCTCCGAAAGTTTTGGTGAGTTGAATAGCAGGCAGGTCAGGCCGATCTTTAAAGCGATGATGCAAAATCAGCAGGGTACTTTCCAACCCTTCGTGGATATCAACTGGCTTGATCTCGGCCTGATCTAACCTGGAAAAGTTACGCAGAGATAGCACAATCTGACGGATACGCTCTGTGCCAACCGTCATTGAGGCCAACGTCTTAGGCAGATCCTCAATTAAAAAATCCAAATCAACGTTTTCGATGGCGGCTTGCAGATCCGGACTGGGTTCAGGGCATTCCTGCTGATATAGATGAAGCAAGTGCAACAAACTGTCGGCGTACTGTCGGGCTGGGGTTAGGTTGCCCGCAATAAAGTTGATAGGGTTATTGATCTCGTGGGCCACGCCAGCCACCAATTGCCCCAGCCCTGCCATCTTTTCACTCTGAATAAGGTGCGATTGGGACCTTTGCAGCGTTTCTAGAGTGCGAGTTAACTCCTCTTTTTGGGCCTGGGTCTTTTCCAGTAGTTCTGCCTGTTGCAGGGCAACTCCAAGTTGGGTGCCTACCTGGGCTAGCAGGGCAATGTCGTCCTCCGGCCAGTGCCGTGGGGCACTTTGGTAAGCCATCAGCAGCCCCCACAGCCGCTCTCCTTGCAGAATGGGGACGAAGGTTTCGTGGCGAGGATATTGTTGAGAAGACTTAGGCCGCTCTAGCAAACTCGCCGCTGGTAGAGGTGCTTGCGCGACAGGTTGCCAATCGTGCTCGATGGAGTCGGCCACAAACTCACCGCTCCAGTCACTGTGGAAGCGGTAAATAGCAACTCGCTCGACCTCTAGTAGTTGCCGCACCTCTTGGGTCGTAGTCTGGAAAATGTTGGCAATATCAAGCGACTGTCGGATGCGATCTACAGTCGTTGCGACTGCTTTTTGCCGTTCTGCGGCTCGCTGTAGCTGTAGGGCCTGATGCTGCACCTGTCGGACATATTCAGCCTGCTGCAAGGCTACGCCGAGTTGAGTGCCGACTTGAGAGAGTAAATAAAGCTCATGCTCCTGCCAGCAGCGCGGTGCAGAGTTTTGATAGGTGGCAAACAGGCCCCATAAGGTATCGCCTAAAAAGATCGGGGCCAGCATGAAGGCTCGGGCCTGAAATTCCTCCAACATGGCGACATGGCAATCGGAGTACCCCGCCAAATAGATGTCGTTAACGCCATGGGGTTCGTTATTTCGGTAACGTCCTCCCCTGGTTTGCTGAAGGCAAGTATCCGTGTGGTAACGGTATTCTTTCAAGAGAGACCGCCAGCCATCGGTCATCGACTCAGCAACAAATTCTCCATTCCAGTCAGCGTCGAAGCGGTAGATTACCGTACGCTCAGTCTTCAGCAGGTTTAAGACTTCTTCAGTTGCGGTTTGAAAAATCGTATCAATATCGAGAGACTGGCGAATTTTATCGATTGTGACCGTTAGGGCCCGGTGCCGTTCTGCAGCACGGGAACGCTCGACTGCTTCTGCAAGCTGGGTAGACTGCTGCTGCACCTGCTGAATAAAGTCCGCCTGTTGCAAGGCAATACTGAGCTGTTCAGAAATCTGCCTGACAAACTCAATTTCATTCGGTTGCCATTGGCGGGAGGCGTGGCACTGATGAATGCAGAGTAAGCCCCAAAGTTGTTTGCCCTTTAAGAGGGGTGCCGTAATGCTCGCCTGCACTTGGATCTGGGCCATTAGGTCGCGGTAGCAGGGCTCAAAGTCGTCTGAGTTGAAGTTAGAAACCGCGTTAATCCGACCCTCTTGATAAAGGAGAGAAAACCGTTCACTAAAGCAGTGATCGTGAATGGGTTGGGCCAGAAGCGATCGCCATCCTTGGGAAACGTCTTCGGCCACCATTTCTCCCTCCCAGTTGCGCTCGGGAAAGAATTGAAACACGCCTACTCGGTCAACCTTAAGCAGCTGCCGTACCTCTGTGGCTGTGGTTTGAAAGATGGTGTCTAGCTCCAGGGAGTTGCGGATTCTGGCGATGACGGCGGCTAGTGTCTTTTGCTGCTCGGTTTGGGAGCGGGCTTGCTGCAATAGGTGAGCGTGACGCAATGCAACGCTCAAATGGTCGGCAATTTGACGCACAAATTCAATGTCTGTGTTCTGCCAAGTGCGCGGTCCTCGACATTGATGAATGCACAACAGGCCCCAAAGCTGATCCCCCATTAGCAGCGGGGCAACAATATTTGCTCTAATCTGTAAGCTCCGCATCAGCTCCAAGTAGCAGTCTTGAAACTCGCCTGTTTCAAAGTCTGAGACGGCATTGATGCGGCCTTCCTGATAAAGCGGGGCAAAGCGCTCGCTAAAGCAGTGGTCTTCAATGGGATGGGCCAGGATAGATGAAACGCCAGTTGCGACATCTTCGGCTACCAGTTCTCCTGTCCACTCGCGGTCAGGGTAGAAGCGAAAAACGCCGACCCGATCCGCGCTTAGGAGCTGGCGCACCTGAGTTGCGGTGGTTTGAAAGATCGTCTCCAAATCTAGAGACTCACGGATGCGGGCGATGACGCTGGCCAAAGCATGTTGCTGGTCAGCAGGGGGAATGGAGGCTTGGGTCGGTAACAGCAGGGGAGTTGCAGGGGATGCGATCGCAGAGCGATGGTTTGGTTTCATAAGACGCCAAAAAATTGCAGAGGCAGGGGAAAGCAGGACTTGAGAAACTGTCCTGCGACCTTCTAAAGACGTTTTTTGGAACCAGAAGAAAGTTTAGAAATAGCGCAACTTAAGACGCACGCTAAGAAAAGCACCCCAGCTATCAGCAGGTTGATTAAAACCTGTTCCCAACTGACTATTTGCATCAGGCGGCGCAAGGAGAAGTCTAAGCGCTATGCCAGCATTCTCTAGGCACTTCAGGCCAGAGATGCAACGGGTTTCCACAGCCGCTGATCAAGGAGTCGTGATGTAGTTGGTTGTGGTTATTATCGACGCAAAAAGCGGCTTTAGAATACCCACTTCTCTACACTTTTTAACATCAGTTCAAAAAAGTTAAGAAGTATGTGAAGTCTTGCTGTTTAAAGCTGGGGCAGAATGTCTGGCAGCAAGTTACCTGGAATACGGGACAGTGCTGCGTTTTGTCCCTCCAATCCCCGAAGTTGAAACTGGAGGCGAATGTTGTGGATCAGGGCTGTCTTGATCAGGGCTAGACGGTCAGGTTGCGATCGCCACCCTTCTAAAGCCGTGAGGTAGTAGAAGAGGGCCTGATCTAAATGGTGGCTCCTACGCCCGTCTTGATCGCCGGGTAGACGCTGGGCTAGCTGATCATGAACCACGCCGGCACTGTGGAAGGTAGCCCACAGGTCAAAGTTCAGTGCCGTTGCAGGAAACTTCTCCAGAGTTCGATGGGCTGCTTCTAGAGCACCTTCGTAGGCATCCACAGACTTTTGCCAGAGGGACTGCTGCCGTTCCAGATCTTGGGTTTGACGCTGAGCTAGATCCCAATACGCAGTCCCTAAATTGTTATGAGTAGCGGCACACCCTGCCGGATCAAGGGTCAAAGTGCGATAAGCCAACGCCGCTTGGTAGGCAACGATGGATTGCTCCAGCAAAAACACTGGGCGCTCATGGTGAGCCAAACTCCAGTAAGCAATGCCCAGATTGTTCTGGATCATGGCGTACTCCTGGGGGTAAGTCTGGGGTGGCCTATGGCGCAAAGCTTCACCATAGGCTGTAATGGCCCGGTGTAGCTGTTGTCGGGTATCGCCCAGTTGAGACAGCCGCCAGTGCACTGCCCCTAGGCTGTTTTGCAGAGAGGCGTATTCCACGGGGAATGTTTCGGCGGGGCAGTGTTGCAGAGCACGATGATAGGCCCGCACTGCTTGCTCCAAGTTTTGCTTGGGGGCTTGCAGGTTAGCTAGCAGGCTGTAGACCGTCCCCAAGTTGCTGCACATCCGGGCCAAACCGTCGGATGAGGGCTGGCTTTGGGGATGGTTTAAAGCCTGTTGATAGGCGTCAATGCTCTGATGTAGCCACTGGGCAACGGCTTCAGGCTGGGTTTCACTGTGCGATCGCAACCAGTACAAGCTACCCAGGTCGTTCAGGCTGTCACACCACTCGGCAGCACCAGGCGTAAACGCTGGCAGCGCTTGGGTATAGGCTTCGATCGCCAGATCAATCAGGGCAGGGGTTGTGTTGCCAGATTCAATGCGATCGCGACAGGTTTGACCTAACAAGAGATAAGCACGAGCCAAGGCTGATGGCTCAACCTGCTGCTGGATCAACCCTTGAATCTGCTGCATTAGAGCCATTAGCTCACTGTCGGCCCACTCCCCCTGAGCAGTTTCTAACACCGAGCTTGTCTTAGCTTTAGAGGCAACGGGAGCTGTGGGGGTTGGCGGAGGAGTGATCGGGGTGGTTTCTAGAACATCTGCCGGGGCTATCTGATTTAGATCGCTTACAGGTTCAACTACAGGTTCAACTTGCGAAGAAGACTGAGGTAAATCTAGGCCCGAAGGGACATCCGTTGCAGGGGGTGCTTGCTCCAGAGATGGCGCGATGACAGGTTTTTTCTCCTGAGTCGAGACGATCCGCGCTCGTTTAGGAACAACCGTCTCTTCTAAAGCCGAAAGGTCTTCGGTCAAGATCGTCCAGAAATCTTCTGGAGCCGAGGTGAGGACTGCCTGAGGCCCGGAAGATTTTGGTGGATTAGCAGACCGATTGGGCTTGGGTTTCTTTGGCAAAGATAAGCCAGGCATTGCCTCAGCCGGAGTGAGAGGGGTTGGATCACCCACAAACTCAAACAATCCGTTCCGTAAGCGCCATACATCTGGAGTAGACTGACGAATCTTTCGCAACCAAGGACGAGAAACCCAGAGAACCAAGCGCAGATCTAGCCGAGCCAACAGTGTTTCTAGCTGGCTGAGAGACTCTAGAAAGCGATTTTGGACGGCTGGAGAATGTCGCGTTAGCCGATCGATGCCCAAAATCTGAAACGTAGGCGTTGACCGAAGCTTCCCAGCAGGAGTCAGACCGTGCTGCTTGATCCAAAGGACGACTTGGCGCACCAAGTCTGGCGCTTGGCTTTCCAGCCGAAGGCTGACAACAGTCGGTGCGCTTTCCGCAGCCCCTTCTGCAGAGTCTTCTTGCCCGCTCAGCTCATCTTCTAGCCGCGCTGCCAGTTGACCTTGCAATGCTGTGTCGTCACACACTGCAATCAGGAGTTGACGACGCAAATTCAGAGTTAACGCCAACCGGAGCTGCTGGTAGGCTTCCTGGTTCAAACCTAAAACGGTGCGTGAATTAAGGGGAGTCACAGCAGTCACAGTCAACCCCAAAGTAGTGGCCTCATCTACTTAGATGTTCCCGGAGTTGGGGCTACGTCAGGAACAAAATGTGCCACTTACTCAGGTGCGTCAAGAAATCTATCTCAAGGTATCTGCCGTAAGAGTTAGAAGCCCAGATGACAGGGGTTTGGGGATGACGAGAATTTCCTGTGGAAACCTCCTATTGAGTGTCACTATCCGGAACTGGCTAGCCATGAATGCCGCACTCAGTCTTAGCGCTGCCGCGCCAACGTCCGGCCCGCTCGTGTTCGCCAGAAGCAACAGGTGTTGTCAGTGGCTCATCTCCGATGCTGGTATATCCCTGGTCGAGCAGAGGATTGTAGATAACCTGATTGCGGTGGGTGTAGTTCCAGAGGTCTTTGCGGGTCCAGTTAGCTAGAGGGTTGACCTTGATCCGTCCGTCTTGGTCACGCTCAAAAATCGGCATTTCCTGACGGGTCTGCGACTGATCGCGGCGACGGCCTGTAATCCAAGCATTGACCCCTAGCTCTTGAAACGCGCGCTGGAGGGGTTCTACTTTCGTTAAGTAGTGAAACTGGCTAACATCTTGTGTCCACAGGTGATCCCCATAGCGGGCTGCAAACGCCTCGCGGCTGTTTACGCCTTCTGCCCGGTAAACCCGCAAATCAAGGTCATAGAAGGCTTTAGCACGCGCTACAGTGTCTAGCGTTTCTGGGAAGTGATGCAGGGTATCTAGAAAAATAACGGGCACTGGGGGATTAGACCGCAGTTCCCGGTACAGCATATGTGTCACGGCCAAAACACTGAATGCGCTAGTTTGCACAAGACCTTCTGGGATGTTCTCAAGGCACCAAACCAAAATCTCCTGAGGGGTGGCTGCGTCAAACCGACGGTTGAGCTGAGTCAGGTCTAATTCTGAAGGGTTGACTGCCGAAGAAGCGGCTATG
>DATNQF010000017.1:0-28937 GCA_036702855.1 Trichocoleus sp.
AAAACGTCGTCTAGAGAATTGACCTCTAAAAAATCCAGATCACTCTGGCGCTCTGCCCGATAAGCAGACTCGCTCCCTAAAATAGCGGGCACACCCGCCAGCCAGGCATTGTAGAGCTTGGTAGCAGGCTTGTTGCCATAGTTCCGGGTGCGCTGGATCTCCCTGGCTTGAAAACTGCGCACGGCAACAATCACATCGACTTCTTGATAATCGTGCCAGTTTGAGGGCAGGTCTACCTGCTGGCTCCAGTGGTGGCCGCTTAGCCGGGGCCCCCAGCACAACCCTAAATCTGCTAAGGCAGCTTTCCAATCAAGTGACGCCAATTCGTCGGCCAAATTGTTGACATGGCCAAAAAAGGCTACGTTCTGGAGCTGATTGCCTCGCTGGGGGTGCCGGGGTTGCAAACCGGGTTGAGGCCAGTGCGGTAACCAGTAGCAATGCGTTCGAGCATCGGCCTCCTGGGGATTCTGCACAATCTGAATCTGGGCAGTGGCCCCAGGCAGCACATCCGCCTTGAAGCTAACGATTAACCGTTTTGGAGAGGGTTGGAAGACTCGTTCAGTCTGCAAAGCATTACCGTGGACAAAAACAACGCCCTCCTCTGGTAGAACTGGTACCAATTGGCAGGGCAACCCTGCTGCCGTTAATCGTAAATAGGTCTGCAACGTCCAGGCGTAAATGCCCAGCCCAAACCCAGGCCAAGGCAAGTCTGCATGGGCAGGCAAGGGATTAGGCCAGAGGAATTGGGGCAGGTAAAAGTACAGGGGAGGCCAGCCTGAGCGCATATTATGGGAGAGCCTCCGAGGAAATGCTTGAGGGCTGGGAGGCCAAAGGTGTTTCCTTCTGATACTGGATAAGTGCCTGTTGCTTGAGGGCCTGCTGCCAGTGGTAAATAGGACTGATCAGACTGCAAACTAACAGCCTCCTTTCACAGGCCACCACAATATCCGCTTCAGAGAATAGGGGCTGACGCATCCAGTGCCAAACCAGTTTTCTCAGATCGCTGAGCACAAACAGGAGCAGCATCAGGGGGCGCTGCCAGGGGGCAAAGCGGATCATTCGGGTGGGATAGCGGCCCAATCCAATCCCTTGGAATAGCCGCAGCAGGTAGGCGGGTTCCAGCCGATGGCGAGGAATGTGGTGCTGAATCTTCATGGCCGGGTTGTGCCAAATCTCCCAACCCGCTCGATTCAGATAAGACAGGCTCTCCAGGTCCTCCCCCTTAGAGGTCAGAGCAGTGCCGCACACCCCCTTGAGGCGAGGTTGAGCAGGCACGCAGTCTAGCCAGACCTGTCGTCGCACCACCAGTCCGGCCCCTGCCGGGAAGCGCCATTTTTTTTGGGAATAGCGGTAAGGGATATGACCTCCCTCACAGATGGCCAAACAGGGGGCAATTCGTTGAAATCCGGCAGGCGGGAAGCCTTCATAGAAAGGTAGAATTTGGCCGCCATAGGCCCCCACTTTGGGGTAGGCTAGACCAAATTCAAACGCTGCTCTTATCCAATCGGGAGCGGGCCAGTTGTCATCGTCTAAAAAGGCAATGAGGGTACTTTGGGCCTGCTGCACAGCATGGCGACGGGCAAAGGCAAGACCCTGCTGAGGCTCAAAACAGTAGATCAACGGAGAAGCCGAGGGCCAGTCGGTCTGGTGCTGGTGAACAACTTGGGCGGTGCTATCTGTGCTGTTGTTGTCTACCACTAGCACTGACCAAGAGAATGTGTGGGTGTCGATCTGCGATCGCAAGCACGTCAAAACCTTGGGTAAGCGATTTGCCCCGTTGTATGTACAGATAGCGACGGTTAAATCAAACACAGTAGACCCAAAAACTGACTTCACCCCAATCTGTCGGATCACGCCAAGTAACCAAGCGCAAGCTTATAGGGGCAAGTTGAAATTTAGGCTAAAGAATTCCGGTGAAAGTGTTAAGCTTGGCCGGTTTTCCTACCCAGCGTTGCCGGGGTGCTCAGATGGCAGCACCCCGGCAAATGCTAGAACGTTTAGACGTTTACAAAGGAAGCGGCTGTCAGGTTGGGAGTACTAACGCCTTGCAGAATCGCCAGGATCTCCTCGCCAGCAGCAATAGTGTTGCCGGAGAAGGTTAGGGCACCCAGGGTGAGTCCGTTGGCCAAGCCAATCTTGTCAATTCCTGACTGGAAATCAGTGATGGTATCGGTGCCTTCACCCACAGCTAAAACAAAGGTATCGCTACCCTTACCCCCAGAGGTGTTGTCTCCCGTCAGCCTGTCGTTGCCGAAACCGCCACGGAGGAGGTCATCGCCGTCGTCACCCCAGATCTGATCGTTGCCTTCGCCGCCGTAGAGCTTGTCGTTGCCTGACTTGCCGCCGATGCGGTCATTGCCCTTGCCACCGTAGATGATATCGTCACCACCAACTTCGCTCACCTGAGTATCTCGGGTATTGCGATCGCCCCTGAGCACGTCGTTACCCTCCTCGCCGTAAATCACATCATTGCCTAAGCCGCCGGCAACGGTATCATTGCCACCACTGGCAAAGAGATAGTCATTGACGCTATCGCTACCTATCAGGGTTTCGGCGTTCTGAGTGCCCTGGGTAATGGCACGGCTCAACGCGGCAACCCCAACCCGAGGATCGAGGTTAAGGGGGACATCAAGCCCAATCTGGACAATTTCGTTGTTGTCGATTGCAGGAGGCCGTCCAACCGAGAAGGGATAGTTGTTGTCGTTAGCAACGAGCAGGGTGTTCTCGTCGATCACCAGCAGATTTTCGATGGTGACGAAGGGCATGCGGTAGGTGGTACTGCCGTCATTATTCAAGTCATTGGGGTCTTGAATGTTCAACAGATCGGCCACTTCAGTTTTGGCGACGTAGCCGTTTTCGTCAATCTGGGAGAAGTCTACCTTGAAGATCTTTTTAAACTGAGCGTTGTCCCCTTGGCCGTTGTCCCGCTCAATTACCAGGTATTCGTTTTCATTAACCACAGCAAAGTCGCCAATGGCGTGGGCTGGGTTCTCCATCTTGTAGTAGCCCAGCAAGCCCTCGTACTGCTTGCTGGCCACATCAAACTGGTAAATCCGCAGCGCGCCTGCTGGATCTCCAGCGACCGTGCCCTCCAATAAGGGATACAGGGTGGACTTGTCGGGGCTGATAGCCATGCCCTCAAACCCCTTGGAACCGCCCAGATTAGCCACCGCAGGTTCTTCAATAAAGGTGCTGCGAGCGGTGAATCCGGTGCCAGGGAAGTCGGTGAAAAAGCCATCGACTCCTAGCTCAATGAACTGCTTGTACTCATTGATGGGATCATCCTCATAGCTGTTAGGCAAAAAGAAGCTCTCGTCGCGTAGGGTATAGAGATGAACCAGCAGCCCAGCCTTGTGCGCGTCTTGAATCAGGGTTGTCGGAGCGCCCGTAATGCGATCGCCATCGCTGATTACCCCATCGCCATTCAGGTCGTCGGGCTGGCCGTTACCGTCAGCATCTACGGTGGATAGGGGTACGATGCGCTGTTTATTGGGGCCAATGCCTGCGGCGTACGTGGCGATTTCAGCTAGTCCGGCAGGGGTAGAGAGGTCAGTATAGGTGCGGGTGTCGCCGTTGACCACAAAGTCATAGGGCTGACCTGACCCACCAAAGAGCTGGACTAGAGGAATGTCGATGCCTGCTGCGGGCATCAGGGTGTTGTTCAGTTCCTTGAGGTTGCTCACCTCAAAGGACTGAATGAAAACGCGGCTGGGGTCGGTAAAGCCTTCGGCCTTCAGGGTATTGACCAAGAGTTGACTGGTGTTGTAACCCTGTTGCTGGAAGAAGGTGGGGTGCTTAGTTTCGGGGTAAATACCGATTTTGCGGCCCGTTTCAGCCTCAACCTCTTGCACCAAGTCAATCACCTCAGCCAAGGTGGGCACCTTCAAGCCATCGTTATTGAATTCAGTACCGCGAATCGCCGGAATCCGCTCGATCGCGTTCAGCTGCTTGACTTCAGCCAGGGTAAAGTCTTCGGCATACCAGCCGCCGACCAAGCGACCATCTAGGTTCTTCACGGTTAGACGGTCGGCAAACTCAGGCCGCAGATAGACATCAGTGCTAGTGTCGGTGCTGTTGATTACGGGGTTGCCGCTCGCATCGCGCTGAATGGTGCCGTCAGGGTTGAGAACCACTACCGCCAGCAGCGGCTCGTGGCGAGCAATCAGAACGCCATCTTTGGTAACGACCAGATCGGGCTCGATGAAATCGGCTCCCTGTGCGATCGCAAGCTTATAAGCCTCCAGCGTGTGCTCTGGCCGCAGCCCCGATGCCCCCCGGTGACCAATTACGATCGGAGCCTGACCGGTCAGGGTATCAAACTCAGTCGTAGTGAGCACGTCTGGGTGTTGAGGAGAGCGCACCACGTCGCTGGTTAGCTGGTCGCGTACCAAGTCGCCTGTGCCCGGAAAGTCGGTGAAGTAGCCATCTACGCCCAAGTTGATGAACTGCTCAAGCTCCTTGTTAGGGTTACCTTGGTAGTCAGCGGCTAGAAAACGACCTTCATTGCGGAAGGTGTAGGCATGGACAAACAAACCCGCCTCGTGGGCATTGGGAATCAGGCTGGAAGGAGCTGTTGTGGTTTTATCGGCATCGTTGACGACGCCATCCCCATTGACATCATCGGCCTGACCATCCCCATTGGCATCGACGCCTTTGACCGAGACAATCATCCGCTTCCAGGGGCCAATGCCGTCGGCGTAGGTAGCAATTTCGGCCAGACCTTCGGGAGTTTGCAGATCGCCGTAGGTCCGGGTGTCGCCATTGACCGCGAAGTCGTAGGGCCGAGCGTTGACATCCTGATAAATTAGTGAGCCATCTAACGCCACGTCATAGGCATCGAGCAGCTGCACCAGAGGAATGTCGGTTAGGGTGTTCAGCTCCTTCAGGTTGCTCACCTCAAAGGACTGAATGAAGACGCGGCTGGGATCGGTGAAGCCAGTTTCCTTTAGAGTTGCCAGTAGGGGTTCTTCCAGGGACAGCCCTAACTGGTCATGGTAAGTGGGGTGCTTGGTTTCGGGGTAGATACCGATCTTTTTACCTGTGTCGGCCTCAACCTGCTTAACCAGGTTGATGATCTCCTCTAGCGTCGGGATCTGAAAGACACTGTCGAAGACATCAGTGCGGTAGCCCTGAGGCATGATGGCTCGCAGAGTCTTGATTTCTGCCAGTGTGAAGTCGGAGGCGAAAAATTCGTTCTCGTACAGTACGCCATCAATGACGCCACTACGCTTGCGGTCAGCAAACTCAGGACGACTGGCAACATCGGTGGTGCCCCCTAAGATTGGTTCGTGACGTGCGATCAGCACGCCGTCTTTAGTGGAAACTAGATCAGGCTCAATGAAGTCGGCTCCCTGTGAGATCGCAAGCTTGTAGGCCTCCAGCGTATGCTCAGGCAGTTCTCCACTCGCACCCCGGTGGCCAATTACCAGTGGCTCCTCTCCGGTTAGCGTCTTCAGGTTAGTGGGATTGGGCGTTTCGATAGGGGCTTCTAGTAGCTTACCGGTGCTATCAAAATGCAGTAGGTAAGGACCAAACTCATCGCCAATCCAGATCGTGCCATCCTGTGCAGTCACAAAGGACTCAATATCGAAATCAGCCCCGGTTAGAAGCCGATCAGATGTAGCCTCATTCGTAATTTTAAAGGGGACTTTGTTATCGGGATCCCGCAACTGGATAAAGTTCTGAAAATCAACATTAACGCTACTGTCTCCGTCCGATTCCGCACCTTGAAAACTAGGATTCACCTGATAGATTCTAAGCAGAAAATCGGCACTATTTCCTTTTGCTCCATAGCCGTTATCCGCCATAAACCAGTAGCTTGTAGCGTCCGCAAACTGCACTGCGCTAAAACCTTGTACGGGCTGACCTGGGAAAGGACCTGTGCGGCCATTACTGGAAATTCCATTGCCGGAGGGAATACCGGGCGCAAAAGTATCTGCAGGTAAAGAGGAAAACCCTTTAAGCTCAGTACTAGCCATAGGTTTAAATAGCGTTCTAACCGAACATAAATGAATATTTCACAAAGTGTCATGAAATCATTAAATTTCAGTCGTGCCAGGGTTAAGCACTCATTAAATAAAACTCCAAACTTCTGACATAAACAAGTCGTTCTCTCTCTGTTATTATTAAGCAATACAAGAAAAACTTGTTTATTCAAAACTACTAATCTGTTATTTCTATAGCCGAACGAACTCAGTCTTTAGATTTGAAAGAATTGATTAAAAGGGCGGTAAAAGGCACGACTTTAGATGCAGAATTAATCAGAAGTATGGCAATCACAAACTATAGCAGTAGTCATCCAGGTTAGGACGTTGCGTGCTTGAACATCTTAAGGTCTGTTTGTTCGGAAACCATCTAAATAATAAAAACGCTCCTTTCATTGAGCCGAGAGCGTTTTGTTGAATTAATTGGTTGTGTGCTCAGTATCGCAACTGCGCCCTGCAATCCATCTTACTATCGCCAGAAAAAAGGATTAGTACTGGTTTGACAAGATAAAGGTGTGCGTTAACTTGAATCGCTTCTGGCGCTTCAAACACGGGGTAAAGATGCTTGAGTTTGACTCTGGCATCCTGGGTCGAAAGCTTCCAGATGACCTTTGAGCCAACTTGGTTGCGATTCTGTTGCCACGCCTCTAGTTCTGCCTTCAAGGCTTCAGGAGTAGCAATCCTTCGCTCTAAACATTGTCTTGATAAAACACTTAACTCCGTTTCAGCGACATTGAGCCAACTACCATTGCGCGGGGTGTAGTAAATCTCAAATCGTCGAGCTAAGCGATAAGCAACTGGGGCTGGAAAGGCTGCATAGAGAGAGGTAATACTATGGGTGTTGAGGTTGTCATACACTAACTTGAGCTTACGGGTCTCGATTAAGTTACTCCTCACATTAAAGCTGCTGTGTCTGGTATTAAGGTCTGATGATAGGCTCACTACGCTTTTTCTTTTTGGCATTTCCAGATTGAAGGAAAAGAGTTTGTTCAAGGCGTATAGTTCTTGGTTAAAAGCATGAGAGCGCTTGAAGTTACTGCAAAAACACTTCCTAATTATTTTGGCAGTAAAGATGGACTGTCTAGCGGCAGGAAAAGTCGTAGTTAGTCTAGTCAAATTTTCATCTCTTCGGATAGATATTGTTGGCCTTTACTTATTCTTAACGGTGTAGTAGGGGTGTTTCTTAACTTAAGGGATTAATCCTGATTACATGTTCGTTGCTCACCTAACCAGATTATTCACTTTCAGCACCGTCCCTTCTAAAAACTTGCGCACTTCTAATTGAATAACTAAGCGCCCGTGCTTAGTTATTCCAATCTGTGAATTCCTTAACGAGTTCACAACGGCTTTGCTGTGCTTCAGGTTTAGGAGGCGTGCTAACAGCAGAGATGACCAACGGCATTGATGACTGCCCATCTGACAACTATCACCGCTCAATTCACCGGTAATTGTTATGTCAAATCACACCACGCCAGACAACACGTCAGACAACAGCGCCACACAAAATAACAGCGTCATTTTTATTCACCCTGATGGCACAACGCCGTCTCATTTTGCTCTAGCTCGCTATGAGATGGCAGGACCGGACGGTCGCATCAATTGGGACAGAATGAAGAGTGCTGGCTCCTATTTGTCGCATATCAAAGACCAGCTTACGGCAACCTCAAATGCAGGAGCAGTTGTTCATGCCTATGGTGTGAAACCTCAGGCAAACTCTTATGGATTAGACGAAGAAGGCAATCCTATCGTCTCCCTTTCGGCGCAGCAAGGCTTGACCGATGAGGGAATGACCATCATGGAGGAGGCGATCGCTGCTGGCAAAGCGACTGCTGTCATTAACTCAGGTTTTATTGCTGAACCTGGAACAGGCGTTTTTCTGGCTGATGTGGAAAATCGCGGTGAAACCGAAGAAATCACGGCAGAAATTGTCGAATCTGGTGTTGACATTATTCTGGGCGGCGGCGAGACCGACTATTTGCCTGAAGGCACCATCGGCTTTTTTGGTGAAGAGGGCACCCGCAGCGATGGGCGCAACCTAATCGAAGAAGCTCAGGAGATGGGCTACACAGTTGTCTACACCCGTGAGCAGCTGCAAAGCCTGCCCGAAGACACCGAGAAAGTTCTGGGTATCTTTGCAGCAGAAGACACCTACAACGACACCACTGAAGAGGCCAATGCGGCTCAGCGGTTAGAGAACTACGGACAGCCGGGAAATCTTAACCCCCCTACCGTAGCTGAAATGTTAGCGGCTGCCTTGCCCATTCTGGCTCGCGATGAAGACGGATTCTTGGCGGTGCTAGAAGAGGAGGGCACGGATAACTTCGGTAATAACAACAATGGTCGGGGGGTGTTGGAAGCCGCTATCCGGGCAGATGAAGCAATCGGGGTTGCTCAAGATTTCATCGATAATGAAAGGCCAAATACCCTACTCATTACCACTGCAGACAGTAACGCGGGCGGACTGCAAGCGATTGAGGTGGATGTGAGAGCGGGCGGCACCGTGGGCACTACTCCTGTAAACCCCACTTTGCCCAATCGCTCCGATGCGGTTGCAGTACCCCTTGATGGGGAAGATGGCCGCACAACTGAACCTTTTATTACAGGTCCTGACGAGAACGGCTATCGCTTTCCTTATGGCATTGGCTATGCGGGGCTGCCTGACTTTGGCTCTGACGTGGTCAGCAAAGCCTACGGTCTGAATGCAGAGCTGCTGCCGAGCACCCATGACAACACTGAGATTTATCGGCTGATGTATCAAACGCTGTTTGATGAAGCCCTGCCGTCTCCCGTTCCGAGCTCAGAACCTATGCCTGCAACGCCTGCCACTAAGGACACAGGCAATGTCATCTTCATTCACCCCGATGGCACCACTCCCGCTTACTTTACCCTGGCCCGTTTGGAAGAAGTAGGTCCAGATGGTCGTCTCAATTGGGACATGATGTCTGATGCGGGCGTATATATTAACAGCCTCGAAGACCAAATCACGGCGACCTCCAATGCTGGGGCGGTGGTTCATGCGCTGGGCACCAAACCTCAAGCCGATTCCTACGGTTTGGATGAAAATGGTGAGCCTGTGATTTCACGCTCTGGCAAGCAGGGCCTCACCATTATGGAAGAGGCCATTGCTGCGGGTAAAGCGACCGCTGTGATTAACTCTGGCTTTATTGCAGAACCCGGTACGGGCGTGTTTCTTGCCGATGTGGAAAATCGCGGCCAAACAGAAGCGATTACGGCTGAAATTTTGGAGTCAGGAGTTGACGTTATTTTAGGCGGTGGCGAAACAGACTACTTGCCTGAAGGTACGACCGGCTTCTTTGGTGAGGAGGGGACTCGCACCGATGGCCGTAACCTCATCGAAGAAGCTCAGGAGATGGGTTACACCGTTGTTTATACCCGTGAGCAACTGCAAGACCTGCCTGAGGGTACCACCAAGGTCTTAGGCATCTTTGCGGCGGAAGACACCTACAACGACACCACCGAAGAAGCCAACGCCGAAGCAGGGCTGGACAACTATGGACAGCCAGGCAACGAAAACCCACCGACCGTTGCCGAAATGCTGGCAGTTGCCCTGCCCATTCTTCATCAGGACCCAGATGGCTTTATGGTGGTGCTGGAAGAGGAAGGCACCGATAATTTCGGCAACAATAATAATGGTCGAGGGTTGATTGAGGCTACCCAACGGGCAGATGATGCGATCGGGGTGGCAATGGACTTCATCAATCATGAAGACCCCAACACGCTGCTAGTTACGTCCGCCGACAGCAACGCGGGCGGACCTCAGGTGTATGACGTTGACGAGACAGATGAACCTGTTGGCTCTGTTGACACAAACCCCACCCTGCCTGATCGCTCCGATGCCGTTGAAGTGCCTCTAGACGGGCGGGACGGGCGCACCACCGAACCTTTTGTTGCGGCGGCTGATGCCAATGGCAACGAGTATCCCTTTGGGATTGCCTATGCCACGCTGAACGATGTACCCGATAGCGTGCTGACTAAAACCTACGGTCTAAACGCGGGAGATTTGCCCAGCTCCCACGAAAATACCTACATCTATGAGCTGATGTACCGGACGCTGTTTGGCCAAAACGCGTTGCCCACGCTGATTGAAGGAACCCCACAGGCAGAAACGCTGCTAGGCGGCCCCGATCGTGACTTAATTCGAGGCAATGAGGGCGACGACACGATTGCAGGTTCGGTCAACAATGACTTCCTCTATGGTGAGGAGGGCAATGATCTGATCCGAGGTGACTTAAACACGGTCCAGGCGGGCGGTAATGCCGGTGGCGATGATTTCATCAGTGGCGGCCTGGGCGATGATCGCCTCTATGGTCAGGGCGGCGATGATCAGATTTATGGCGGTGAAGGCGATGACTTGCTCTTTGGTGACGCAGGCGATGATTTGCTCTTTGGCGGGCTGAGTCAGGATCTCCTATCCGGTGGAGAGGGTCGAGATCGCTTTGTCCTCGCATCTGGTGAGAATGACGGTGTCGATATATTTAGTGACTTTCGAATTGGTGAAGACTTTATCGCCATGATGGAGGGAGTGACATTTGAGCAACTCGCCTTCTCCCAAAGCGGCGGCAGCACAGTTATCAGCGCCAATGACCGTATGTTAGCAATGATTCGCGGTATCAACAGCGATGATTTGACTGTTGCGGCGGAGAGCACATTCGTCTCAATGTCATAGCGATTAGTAGCCGCGATCGCAAAACCTTGGTGGTTGCATTGAAGCATGCAACCACCTTACTTCTTCAACGGGATAGCTGACCTGCCTTAATCTTCCCTGAACCCTAATGCACTTGGATTAAAGCAAGGGGGAAGCCATACAAGATCCAAGGTTGTCTGAAGTGAGGCTTAAATATCGGTGCCAAGCCACCTTTTGTCACCTTTCACCAATGGTTGCGATCGCCCTGACAAACTACCTGATTGAGCGCCACAGTCGTGCTCCCGACATGCCTCTCGATAGCTTTTGGACAACAGGTAGTTCGTTAGCAGCAACAACCTGGTTCAGTCCGTACTTGGAGCTAGGGATTGGTTGCAGTTGCTGGTTGTTTCTGCATGGGGGCGATCTCTTCGTTCAATACCATCTGCGGCAGGTGTTGAAGTTTCAAGTGACCTCTGTGATGTTGTCAACCCTGGTTCTGGGTCTAATCTATGGGATCGGTTTGGCTTTGCAAGGCGCAAACTATGGATACGTAGCAGCCTTGTTATTCCTGGGCCTGATTATTCTGATCTCGTTTCCAGCTTTGATTACTCGAATTTTGACCATTCTGATTGTGGGCTTTGAGGCCTGTCGAGGGAAGCACAGCCACTACCCTTTCTACTGGCCCTAGCGGTAAATCGATAAGAGTTTATTTAGAGGGAATCTCTAGGCAGCTAAACGACGTGTACAGTGACTGTTTATTTCTCGTGGAGACACATCAGTGTCATTTAGTTTGGCACTGTATAACAAATGAAAAGTTACTGTACAACTGGCTCGGCTAGCGGAGAGGAAACTTGAACTAAGGACCCTTGCATTGAGGTGATACGGATAGGAATTTCGATGTGAAAGGCAGTTCCTTCTCCGGGCGCAGACTCGCAGGTTAGATAGCCATGATGATTTTCAGTGATAATCTGGTGGCTGATTGAAAGGCCGAGACCAGTGCCTTTACCCACGGGCTTGGTTGTAAAGAAGGTATCAAATATTTTTTCTTTCACTAGGGGCGGCATTCCTGGCCCGTTATCAGCAATGGTGATACGTACATAGTCGTTGTGCCAAAGCTCTGTTTTGATGTGGATTTCGGGACTTGTTACGTGTCCTTGAGTGCTCGCTTGATCTAAGGCATCAATGGCGTTACTGATGAGATTCATAAACACCTGATTGACTTGGCTGGCGTAGCATTCCACTAGGGGGAGTTGACCAAAGTTTTTGACGACGTTGATGGCTGGAGAGTCCGTTTTATTCTTCAGCCGATTCTGCAGAATCAACAGCGTACTGTCCAGCCCTTCATGCAGGTCTACAGGTTTTAGATCAGCTTCATCTAAGCGGGAGAAGTTGCGTAGCGACAGCACAATTTGTCGGATGCGATCTGCCCCCAGCTTCATAGAAGCCATCAGCTTGGGCAGATCTCCCTGCACAAACCCTAGATCAATTTGGTTCATGTATGCCTGAATCGCTGGGCTGGGTTGGGGGTACTCCTGGCAGAAAAGCTCAATTAGCCCCATCAAGTCTTGTATGTAGTCCTGAGCCGGAATGAGGTTGCCGTAGATGAAATTGACTGGGTTGTTGATTTCGTGGGCTACTCCAGCCACTAGCTGCCCGAGGGAAGACATTTTCTCGCTCCGCACCAGCTGGAGTTGAGCCTGCTTGAGGTCTTTCAAGGTTTTGTCTAGATGGGCAGTTCTTTCAGCCACTTTGGCTTCTAGGGACTGGGTCAGGTAACGCACTTGCAGGTGAACACGGATGCGGGCCAGCACTTCTTCATGCTGAATAGGCTTGGTGATGTAGTCGACAGCACCCAAGCTCAGTCCTTTGACTTTGTCAACGGCATCAGAAAGGGCAGTCATGAAGATGACAGGAATGTCTCGGGTCTCTTCAGCTTGCTTCAATCGACGGCAGGTTTCAAAGCCATCGATTCCCGGCATCATAACATCGAGCAAAATCAAGTCCGGTAGGGCATCTTGCAGGCGCTTGAGGGCGCTCTCACCACTTTTTGACACCGCAACCCGGTACCCCGATGCTTTGAGCACATCAAACAGCACCTGGATGTTGGTGGGATTGTCGTCAACAATTAAAATAGTGCTTTGATCGGGGGGGAATTCAAGGGTCATGGGATTAGTCCTAAGGTCTTATAGATATTGCTCGATGAACTGCACAATGGCTTCGTCTTCAAACTGTTGAGCTAGCTCAATGAGCTGATTAGCAAAGGCGGCGTAGCTAACATTGAGCTGCTTGAGCTGCTCGGCTCCCTGCTGAATGTCGTCCATGAAGCCACCGCGAGCAGCCTGGTAGAGGGGGCTTAGCTCTGCTTGGGTGGGAATGGTGGCATGCTTGGGGACAGCCTCTGCTGCTACTAGAGGTGGGGCCATAGGGGCTTCGTAGAGCCAGCTCAACCCCAGCAGCCGGTGCAGTTCCTGAAGCAGGGCTTCAAGATCGATGGGTTTGGGAAGAAAGGCGTTGCAGCCTGCATCCAGGCTCTCCTGACGCTCGACATGCGACAGGGTAGCAGGGGAGGCAATGATCGGTGTGTGCTGGAAGTCTGGCATCTGGCGCAGCCGCTGAGTCAACGCCAGCCCGTTGAGTCCCGGCATGACAATGTCAGTGATGATCAGGTCGGGGCGCGTGAGCAGGGCTTGTTCTAGCCCTGCGTTTCCGTCTGCAGCGGGAATAACTTTAAAGCCCAGGGGCTCTAGCATGCTGATGACAACAGAGCGGTTGTCGGGGTGATCGTCAACCACCAAAATTGTGCGCGGCTGTCCTTGGTAGCCACTGACGCGAGAGGCTGCAGCGGGTTCGGCGGCTTCAAACCAGTCTTTTACCAGGGGCAGATCTAGTTCAAACCAGAAGGTGCTGCCTTGGCCTGGTCGGCTTTCGACGTGAATTTGAGCGCCCATAATTTCTACTATTTGCTGACTAATGGCTAACCCCAGCCCCGTGCCTTCGGCGTTGCGATCGCGCCCCCCGGCCTGCTCAAAGGGCAAAAAGATGTGAGCCAGGCGGTCTAGGGGAATGCCGATGCCCGTATCCTCAATAGCGAAGCGGACTCTAGAAACTGGGAAATCAGTAGAAAATGGCTGTGCCACCACAGTCTCTATCCGAAAGGTGGCCGCGCCCATGTCAGTAAATTTCACCGCGTTGCTCAAAAGATTGAGCAGCACTTGGCGCAGCCGCTTGTCGTCTGCCCGCACAGCTGAGGGCACATCAGGTGCCATCTCAAAGTGAAACGCAACGCCCTTTTGCGCCGCCTTGATGCGGCACATTTCAGCAGTATTTTCTAGGAAGCTAGGCAAATGGAAGTCCTGGGGGTAAAGCTCCATTTTTCGGGCTTCGATTTTGGCTAGATCCAGGATGTCATTAATCAGGGTGAGCAGGTGCTCGCCGCACTGACGAATAATGGTGATACCCTTGAGTTGCTTTTCAGTAAGGTGGGAATCTCGCCGCAGAATTTGGGCGTAGCCTAGGATGCCGTTGAGAGGGGTTCGCAGCTCATGGTTCATGTTGGCGAGAAATTCGCTCTTGGCATGGTTTGCCACTTCTGCCGCGTCTTTGGCCCGCTCTAGCTCTACAGCTCGCTCGGCTTCGTCGTCAAGCAGCCGCTTGACCCGCTCAATTAGCTGATTAAGAGATGTGGCCAGAGTGCCAATCTCATCGCGAGTACTAATGGTGGTACGCAAGTCGAAGTTAGACTCCTGGGTGACCTGCTTTGCTACCTGAGTAACGGCCTGCAGAGGGTGAGCGATAGCTCGGCTGGTGGTAAGCGCCAGCAGGGTGGCGGTCAACCCCGACAGCAGGACGCCAACGAGAATGATTTGAGATCGTAAGTGCTGAGCCTGCTCAAAGGCGATTTCAGCCTGCTGGTATTCGAGATCAGCAGCCTTGATGCTGCGATGAAGGCTTTCGGAGAGCCGCTCAAACTGAATGCCTAGCTGCACAATATCGCCGCTGCTGGTGATTTCCAGCAGCGATTCCCGAACGGCTTGAACCTGAATCTGAGGCACATTAGCCGGGTCGAGCTTCTGCCACAAATCAGCAATTAGCTGCTGATAGGTCTCAGTAGCCGCGGCATAGCTATCGGCTAGTTCCTCTAGGTCAGCATCCTCGAGCACCCCGCCTTGAGGATCAGCAGCGGCGAAGCTGACCAGTTGCTCTGTCAGGTGGAGAACCTGCTGTACATCGTCCTGAAACTTGACGGTCTCGTACTGAAACCAGACAGAATCTCCAACGACTATTACCAGCCGCTGAGGATGCGATCGCACCTCTAGCACACCCTTTTCCAGCTCATTGAGCAAATGCCGCTGTTCATTGGCCAGTAGCAGCTGATTGAGCGCCTGCCGCTGGTGCATTTCCCCCAGAACAAGGCCTGCGCCTACCCCAAAGGTGACAATTCCCATGCTCAAGGCAAAACTGTAGCTAATCTTTTGGGCAATCCCCAGATTGGCAGTCAGCTTTTGCAGCCGTAGAGAGAGCCCCCAGACTCGTTTGTGATGACCGTGACTTACTGCCAAAAGACTCTCCTATTGCACAAACTCGCCCTGGCCGAGGGCCTGATACACCGCCCGGATCGGGTCGTAGTCTTTATCTAAGGCAGGCTGCATGGTAGAGCCGACGTACTTACTGGTGTGAGTTGCGATCGCCGTGACAATAGTGGTCTCGTGAGCCAGGAGCCGCTCTCGAATCAGTCCAACGGTAGCCGGGTCGAGACTGCTGCTGGCAATGATGACGTCACTTGGTAGCGGTGGCCCTTCGACGAGTGCCACAAATGATCCTGTCTCGTCTTTAAGCAGATCAGCATAGTCCACCGCTGAACCACCCCAGGCATCGACTTTGCCAGTTTTGATCGCCTCCACGCTGCCTTCATCCCCAAGCATTTGCACCGTCACATCGGTCTTGGGATCTAGCCCCGCGTTGAGCAGCAAAGATGTTGGTCCTAGGTGCCCGCTGGTTGAGCCAATATCTGACATGGCAATCGTTTTGCCCTTTAAGTCAGCAATGTTGGAGAGGGGGCTATCTGCCGGAACCACAATCATGGAGTGGTAGTTGGGGCGCGTAATTGCAACAATCGGCACGGCGTTGGTGCGAGATTTGATCACGACATATTCGGAGGGGCCAGCCAAAGCTAGATCGATTTCGCCACGCTTTAGCGCCACGGTGGCGGCCGCGGAATTTTCCACCGGAAAAAACGTAATCTCTGTGCCGAGAGTTGCCGCTAGCGCCGCCCGGAACTCTTCGTACTCGGCCTCTAGCTCCTTCATGCCGCTGATATCAGTGATGGCCAACCGCAATGCCGGAACTTCAACAGCAGGCGGTGTCGCAGGGCGACTGCAGGCAAAGATAGTGCTACTCACGAACAGAGCTGAAAACCAAAGGAAATTCCGTCTTTTCATAATGAGTATAAAAACTGAAAAAATGTTAGGCCTAAGCCATGGTCAGGCTTAGAAAAGGAGGCACCTATCCAAACCCAATTAGCTGTCTTCCTTAAGGGCTAGCAAAAAGCAGTCTTCACCAACTGGGCGATTTGTTGCTCCTGAAGTGGTTTTCTGCAGGAACAATCTAAGGTTGCCCACCGAACTGTCAAATTTCACACCATGGGCTGAATATGACTGCGTTACGCTCAACAATAATGAATGATTAATATAAAATTAAATATAGATTATTCAGAGATTAAGCTAATTCTCAAAAGTCTTTGAGAATTAGCTTAATACAACTCAAATTAGAAATACTAGTGATTGAAAGATTATCAAGTTTCGCCTTAAATCATCTGTTTAACTAAACTAGGCTCCAATCATTTTTTGCAGACATAAATACCATCTCAACAAGCCTTAAAAGAACAGTCATATCACTAAATATCTAGCTCTTTTTTGCTTCGAGTTAGCTCCTCCCAGATCTGCTCAATGAGATAATAGGCGTCAGAATTAGTTATTTCATTTTCACTGTGTAAAGCATGAATGTAACTCACTCGTTGAGCAAATTCCTGCAAATTCGCATTGAACACAAGATTCTGAAGGGAGAACTCTCCCTTGTACTGGGCCATTAAAAATAATAGCCTTTGTTCTTCAGGCTGCTGGTTATTAGATGGCTCTTCTAACATTGCTATAGTGGCAATTGCGTTCAGGGACAGAATCAGTCGGCTCTATGTGATCAAACCAGGGAACCTAAATGGTTAAATCTACCTTAAGGGTAGTTGGTGTATCAGGAGTTACATTCTAGGTTCACCTTTAACCCAAGCGTAGGATCCTCCCCAGTAGATTCAAAAGCCATCATGACGCAGGAAATTAACTCCGTCCTTCAAAAAGCGTCCTCTCTTGGGCTTGCTTGCTATATAGAAAAAGGTAAGCAAAAAATTGCACCTGATTCTAAACAGTCAATCTGGTCCTTAACTTACGAAAATGGACAGTGGGTTCTGTTCTCGAAAGGTGTTCCGCAGATAAAATTTGAATCCTTTGAGGCTATTAAATTCCTCGACAGAGTCTGCAAATTTTCTTGATGTTTCAATTTGCTAAGAGCAGCGTTAGGTCGTTTTTAAGTTGCTGAATCTCACCCGAAGCTGATTAATTATCTGTATGAAATTAGGCAGTGCAATCGCATTGTCCTTACCACAGCCAAAGTGGATTATGGACCCGCGTGCGCATTTGAACAGAAAGTTACGGTTTCGCTTGAAAGCTTTTCCCTATAAGCCTTTCAAACATACATTTAGATGAACATATTTGGGAGAGGGAAACCGTATGCTAAGACTCTTTGGGATAGCGACAACTCACGTGTAAAAACCTGCAAGATAGCCCCCTAAGCCTTGTTACTCTTAGCGTTTAGCGATTCAACCTTGAATAGGGTGATAACCTTGAATAGTTGCTGGGTGATGCAACTACTCAACGAGAGAATGAGGTTTTCAGGCTCTCCAAGGGTTAGTAAAGGCACAGTGTACTAGCAATTTTTGAGTAGTACGCAGTCCCAAAGTAGTCCAAACCTGTACTACTGCAAGGTTTTAAGGATATTGCCTGGAAAGGAAAAAGCTGAAATGCTGTCAAACCAGGCATTTGAACCTCATCTTGCAGGTTTTTACACGTCAGCTGTCGCAATCCCTGAAAGGCTTATAGAGAAAAGCTTTCAAGCGAAACCGTAACTTTCTGTTCAAATGCGCACGCGGGTCCATATTGTGCGGGAGGTCGTCGCCCCGACTGTGCAACTTTGTTCCGTTAGTGGTGTGAGTTCAAGGACTATTGCAACCTTCCAGGCTTGTCAGCCCAGTAAAGAGCGGATTCCAGTCCAGAAGCGCTAACCGCTGCTCCAGTGTCATCCTAACTAGAGGTGTTGGGCTAATCTCGCCATTGTAGGTGGCTTTGTCGGAATGTGGCTTCAATACGGACTCGCCTAGCTAATACTTGAAGGTCATTAACGGCCAGAACCACGAACGCCCATAACTACTACCTTATGAAGGAGAACTAAGCAGCTATACCGCCTAGAGCGCCATTTGTCCGGAGTTGTTGAAGAAGTTCAGTATTTTCCCAAATAGAAACACCGTTCTGCTGTTTGAGGTGTAGGGCTCATCAAGGCATGCCAGGATACAAACATCAAGGCTAGGGTTCTTGGTGGCCGTTCAGAAATAGGCTGACTTTGCCCAGCACCTCATCCATCTCTATCGGTTTATAAATCAAGTCATTAGCTCCAGCAGCAATTGCATCCGTCAAGCTCATGCTTCTTTGAGCTGTGACCAACACAATCGGAATAGGGGGTAATGCTGGATTCTGCCGAATCTGCTTAGTAACTTCACAGCCGCTGAGATCAGGCATCATCACATCCAGCATGATTAGGGCAGGAGGTGCTTCCCATACCTTCGACAAGGCCAGCTCGCCATTCTCTGCTGTTTCAACCTGATATCCTTCCGCCTCCAGCATGAATTGAAGGAGAAACAGATTGTCAGGTAGGTCGTCTACAACCAAGACGTAAGGAGCATTAGGCATCACTACAGGTACTCCTCGTAATGAGCGCATACCAACAGCTTCTTTGTATGCGGAGTACTAGAGGGGTAAGTTGCCTGCTGCAACTACGCAGCGTCTTTCGATAACTGATGCAGGTACTTAAATCCAATGAAGCTGCTATGAGTCTAGACCTCGTGACATTACATGCCCTCCGTCAAACAGAGGAGCCAAGAACGTTTTGATACTTGCGGCGCTCGCAGTACTCGCAGTGCTCTCTAAAAGTTGCACTGTTCTCTCCCAAATAGACATTTCGGCCAGATGAATCTATGTAGCTTATTAACAGGCAAGCTTAAGGGACTAGACGAATAAGCCCGTGTGACAAATCCCGAGAGAAGCCCCGCTACTGCTAGTGGGGCTTTTTGCGTAGAAGGGCTGAGAGATCAAATGGTGGAGTCTAGGGTGCTTAGTCAAGGTGAGTTGAGACCGAGTTCCTTCAGCACAGAGATCGCAGTTCGATTGCACTAGCAGAGGCTGCCTTGAAGGCTCCCTTGATTGGCACTCCGCCCAGTAGCCTGAGGGAGCTTCCTAGGAGAAAGACTCCTTCGTTTAGAAGCACATAATCACCTGGGCTCAGGCTCTCCAGTAGACAATCGTGCTGACGTAAACTGACCTGAAAATTGGCTATGGTCGCAGGTATAAAGCCTCGCCTGAATCCAAAACAAAGCCCATCTCTTTTGTCGTAGCCAAGCCGGATCAGCATCGCCTGCCAAGCTTTAGGGGTATCTGTTTTTACTTTACGCCTAAATCTCGTCTAGTCCTCCTGGCTGCTCCTGTTCGATCGCAGTGTCACAGTCCATACCACTTTAGAGAACATGGGGCAAACCGAAACGCCCGCTACCCTTGGCAGTGTTTTCCTTTAAAAGCGAAAGCCCGACCGCTGCTAGAGCGATTGAACCATTAGGGTTTTATGGATTTATGGTGTCCAGTAATCTGTGACACTTCACGCAAAGTGAGAAACCCCTTGCAAGCAGGGAAACCCCTTGCATTATGTTCCGCGTGTCGAAGAAACGGTCATTCCTAAATTGAGTCGTCCTTCCAGCCGCAGCAATCGCAGTCCCAATGCATTCTAGGTCGCTCCATCTCTAGCAGAGGCATTTCGCAGTTTGGGCATCGCCCAGTGGTGATGAGCTACCTGAAGATGGAGACTCGATCTCTAGCCTCATCCCCCCATCCTTGTATTGCCAGCTGTTGATGCCGATAGGCTAGGCCGCCTTCGACAATTCGCCTTACTGACTGATAGCAGGATTCTAAAAGCTCAGTCCACGCAGGATTGTCAGGGTCTTCAAGCTCCAGCCCAATATCTATTGTTGTCCATTCTGCCCCCTTAGGGGCAGGGGCCTTAACAAGGAATGCACTGTTTCTGGGTGCAACCCCAATCAAAAGAATCACCCCTGACGGTGGAGCCAAACCCTTGTTGAGGAAATCTTTGCCGGCACAATGGGCATTGAACTTCTGCTCATTTACTTTTACGACAATTCGGTAGTTCAGAAAGCCTTGTGCATCCGCTTCTGCCAGTCCTTGTGGGCTTGTGACTCTAGCTTTGTCCGGTCCCAAAAAAAATATTTGGCTATCATCCGCCTCAAAGTACGTAAGTAACCTTCTATAGATTTTGGTAATGCCGAGCAGTACTCTCTCGACGTATTGCTCAGTTGACTGAAAGTCGTAAGCACTTAGCTGTGCAAGTTCTTCGAGTTTGCCCATGGGGATTGACCGGAGGTTTGATTGCAATTCTAGATCACGCTCTTTGGCTGGAGCTCAAAAAGTAGTATTGATGTTCTCAGAAAAGCCCGGATCGAAACGGCCACTCCATGCAGATCTGTACAGTGCCAAATTAAATGACATCGAGACAAATTCGTGTCGCTCAAAAAAATCCTCTTTATTGCAGGGTTACAGAGGTTTTGCTCAGCGGCCTATCATCCAACCATTAGCATTGTCGAGCTGGATTGAAGCGGAAAAAGCAAGCCGGATTTAGCTTTGCTTCTTTGATGACACTAATGGGTCTCCACGACAAATAAAAAGTCACTGTACACTACTCATACTACAAAACAGCCGTGCTCCTTCTAGACTGCTGATAATGGACTCGCTAGTCCTCCACAGAGACTCAAAATTTTCTTTAGATGTCGCACAAACTCGTAAAGTCACCCTTGAGTGGCAGCAGATGAACCTGCACCTGTAAGCGAAAAAACTCGATCTAACTTGCGTAAGGGGTGAAGATATGGCAAGTCAGTGTCGATGAGTTTGCATGGTCTAAACGGCCCAAATGTTAGCCAGACGAGCTTTTATTAGAACCTGACTGGCCAAAACTTTAAGGGCTAATACAAGCATCCCTTCAATATCTAAAGCTGTGCTGATTCTCAGCGATAGCTGACTCTGCTGCTGACAAGTTGAGAGGTAAGCCTAGAATTAGCAAGTCACTAAAAATCACAAAAGTTCCTAAGGAATTCTGCAATTTTCTGAGTAGCCTATGGTGAAGAGGTAAACAACAATTGATATTAGCTTGCAGACTTCAACAGCCTGTGATCAAAATCTGTGGAGTTCGATCAGTTAGCTTAGACAATCAAAACCATTACCGGCGGAAGCAACCATGTCCAGGGCTTTAGACAGGGAGGAGCAAAACGAACAGTTTCCGATTGTTGGGGTGGGTGCCTCAGCAGGGGGTCTTGAAGCCTTCAGACAGTTGTTGAGCCATTTGCCAACAGATACAGGAATGGCATTTGTGCTGGTTCAGCATCTAGACCCCAATCAGAAAAGCTTGTTAAGTGAAATTCTCTCCAGAGCCACCACCATGCCAGTAGTGGAAGTGCAAGATGGCATGACGGTGGAGCCGAACTGCGTCTACGTCATTCCTCCCAACACAAAAATGGCGATTGCACAGGGGCAACTCAGCCTAAGTCCGCGAGATAAAGTTCGTGGTATGGCAATGCCTGTCGATACCTTCCTGTTTTCTTTGGCAGAGGACTTGGGTCGCAGAGCGATCGCAATCGTGCTGTCAGGTGGTGACGGCGATGGATCAAGGGGTCTCGAAGCCGTAAAAGAAGCAGGCGGTATCACGTTTGCCCAGTGTGAGGACTCAGCCCAAGTTAGCAGCATGCCCAATACCGCCGTTGCTACGGGGCAAGTTGATTTTATTCTGCCGCCACAAGAAATTGCCGAAAAACTGGCAACGCTGAGCCGGCATCCTTACGTCGCTCATCCCACAACAGTTGCTGAAGCACTATCGGAGAGCGCCGCCGCTCTGCAGACCATTTTTGCGATATTGCGAACAGCCACAGGAGTTGATTTCACGCTCTATAAACAAACGACGTTAAAGCGCCGAATTTTTCGGCGGCTGGTCCTCTATAGGCTGGCAAGCCTGGAAGATTACATCCACTACCTGCAGGAAAATCCGGCAGAAGTTCAGGCCCTATATGATGACCTGCTGATCAATGTCACCAGTTTCTTTCGCGACCCCAGTGCATTTGACGCTTTAAAGAGCACAGTATTCGAAACTATTGCCAGCAAAGTGCCAAGAGAGCCCATTCGCATCTGGGTAGCCGGTTGCTCAACTGGAGAGGAAGCATACTCCATTGCTATTTGTTTGTTGGAGTTTTTAGACAAGCTGCCAATTAAGCCACCCATTCAAATTTACGCTACGGATATTAGTGAGAGGGCAATTGAAAGAGCCCGTTCCGGCTTCTACAAAGAGAACATGGTTGCAGAGGTTTCTCCGGAACGGTTATCCCGATTCTTTACTCCAGTTGAGGGCGGATACCAAATCAGCAAATTTGTGCGGGAGCTCTGTGTCTTTGCCAAGCACAACTTGTGCAGTGATCCACCCTTCTCTAAGCTCGACCTGATTAGTTGCCGCAATGTGTTGATCTACTTAGGCACCGCACTACAAAAGAAGGTTCTACCCATTTTCCACTACGGTCTCAGACCGACAGGCTACTTGATACTAGGCACTTCAGAGACAACAGGTGAAGCGGCAGACTTGTTTACGTTGGTTGATAAAAAACACAAGATTTATGCCGCAAGGCTAGCCCCCGCCCGCTTGTCTTTAGATTTAGTAGCCAATGCTTACACCAACGAAATTGTTCACCTCACTGACAATAATGCTGTTCGAGGTGAGTTCAATTTACAAAAAGAAGCAGACCAGATTGTTTTAGAGCGGTACGCGCCAGTTGGAGTGGTGATTAATCATGAGTTCGAGATTCTTCACTTCCGAGGACAAACTAGCCCTTATTTAGAACCTGCTTCTGGCCGAGCCAGTCTCAACCTACTCAAAATGGCTAAGGAAAGCCTGAGGCTAGAGTTACGGACTGCTATCCACCAGGCAAAACAGCAAGATGTATCTATCAGAAAGGAAGGCTTGCGGATCTGCGAGCAGGAACAAATCAGGCAAATCAGCCTCGAAGTTAGCCCCCTTAAAGCCCGAGGTATTGAAGAACGTTATTTCCTAGTGCTATTTGAAGAATTTCTCCCATTCTCCAGTAGTCCGAGAGCCAGAGTCAACCAGGTTTATTCTCGAGCAAGGGCAGAAAGTTTCTTTACACTACTATGGCTTTTGCTAAAGGGTTCATTGGTCAACCTAATTCACAAAACTCGCAGCCCAATCAATCCTCTGATTAATCAGCAGGAAATCGTTCAACTCCAACAGGAGTTAGCAAAAACCCAGGAACATTTGCAATCAATTATTGAAGAACAGGAAGCCACAAACCAAGACCTCAGAGCAGCAAATGAAGAAATTTTGTCGAGTAACGAGGAGTTGCAAAGCAGTAATGAGGAGTTAGAAACGGCCAAGGAGGAGATTCAGGCTACTAACGAAGAACTTAGCCTTATCAATGACGAATTGCAGCGGCGAAACTTTGAGTTAACTCAAATTAGCAGCGACTTACAGAATTTAATTAGCAGCACAAATATTCCAATTTTGATGTTGAGCAGCGATCTACGCATTCGCCGCTTTACGCCGCTAGCTCAAACCATCCTGCACTTAATTCCGACCGATGTAGGACGACCCTTTCGAGATATTAGTCCAGCATTGAATCTACCTGACCTAGAGGCTCAGATTCTGGAGGTAATGGACACTCTTACACCGAAAGAACAGGAAGTCCAAGATCACGAAGGACACTGGTATGATCTGCGAATTCGCCCATACCGTACGATTGATAATCGAATTGATGGTGTGATGCTGGTTCTCGTCGACATCGATGTGCTCAAACGGAGCATGGAACAGCTGCAGTACTCCCGTAACTATGCTCAAGCAATCGTAGAGACTGTCCGAGAACCCTTGATTGTGCTGGACAACAAATTGCGAGTCTTGACGGCAAATCAAGCGTTCTATCACATGTTTCACACGACAGACACCGAAACAGAGCAGCGTCTGCTGTTTGAGCTTGGAAATGGCCAGTGGAATATTCCTAGATTGAGAGAAGTACTAGAGACAATTCTACCCAACGAGAATCAGCTTCAAAATTTTGAGGTCGAGCATGATTTTGAACATATTGGACACAAAATCATGCTGCTAAACGCCCGAACAATGGTTCAGGTCGAAAATGGCAGGAGTATTTTGCTGGCGATCAAAGACATTACCGAGCAAAAAAGATTGGAGGCGGAGCTCACCCAAAGCCTAACCCAAGCACAATTAGCCCGCAGCGCAGCAGAGGCCGCTAATCGAACTAAGGATGAGTTTTTATCAATGGTCTCTCACGAACTCCGTAGCCCGCTGACTGCCATCTTGGGTTGGACACAAGCGCTTCGCAACCAAGAATTGGAAGCAACTAGAGCGGCTCGGGCACTTGATACCATCGAACGCAGTGCTATGGTCCAGTCCCAACTGATTGAGGATCTTTTGGATGTCGCCCGCATTACTTCGGGAAAGCTTCGGTTAAATGCTCGTCCTGTTCGACTAGCGTCAGTGATTGAAGCAGCCATTGACGGCGTAAGCGTTTCAGCGGAGGCAAAACAGATCCAAATCTTATCTAGATTGGATTCGGTTGAACCTGTTACAGGGGATGCAGGGCGATTACAGCAAGTGTTTTGGAACTTATTAACTAATGCCGTTAAATTTACTGCAGATGGAGGACGAATCGAGGTTGTCCTTACCAGCCTTGACGGCCAAGCTCAAGTTACTGTTCAAGATACAGGCCGTGGCATTAGTGCTGATTTTTTGCCCTATGTATTTGAACGTTTTCGTCAGGCAAACAGTGCAAGCACACGCTCCGATCCAGGGCTCGGCTTAGGATTGTCCATTGTTCGGAGCCTGGTGGAGCTCCATGGCGGAACGGTTAGCGCCGAAAGTCTAGGTATTGGTCAAGGGGCAACGTTTATTGTACGGCTTCCGCTGGCAACAAACTTAACAGCACCGGCGGTTGGCTCAGACACTGCCATGATCACTCATGAAGTTGAAGTATCTGACGAAAAACTGCCATCGCTTGTGGGTGTACGCGTTTTGGTTGTCGAGGATGAAGCAGTTCTGCAGCAGCTATTTACAATGGCGTTAGAAGAAGCGGGAGCAACCGTGACAGCAGTAGTATCGGCAAGAGAGGCAATCGCTACACTACAAGCCAACCCTAACAGTTACGATGTACTCCTATCAGATATTAGCCTGCCAGAAGAAGACGGCTATCAACTGATCCAGCAGGTGAGAGCGCTGAATATTGAAGCTGGAGGCCAAATTCCAGCGGCTGCTTTGACGGCATCAGCTACAAGTAATGACCAACAGAAAGCTCTTGCTGCTGGCTTTCAACGCCATATAACTAAACCTATTAGGCTTGATCAACTGGTTCTTGTCGTCGCGATGTTAGCCAATCTGAAACTGTAAACTTGGACTAATTCGGTCGGGGCTAAACCTACTTGGAGAGTGAAAAAAAGTGGGGGAAGCCATTAGAGAATTCAGAAAGGGACATATCTGCTGTTGCAAGTCAGAAGGCGAGTCCTCGATGAAGACTGGCACTCAACTTTCGAGCGATAGTATCCAGAGCTGAAATCTCAAGCCGTTTGAGGAGATGAAAGTAGTTGTCTGCTTCCCCCACTTTTTTCACTCTCCTTAAGGTTATAAATTTTGAATTAAATGACAGATGGTCTGAAGAGTGTCAAATAATAGGATGTTGGGAGCTGTGTGCACCTGTCATTTTTTGTTCAACTACTCAATCTGTCAGTTGTGGAACACCTCTCAGACGATTCGGAAGGAACCTCAGCAGAAGGGGCAACAAGTCCAACATTGTGGATCTCCTCTCAGGAAAAGGAGCAGCTTTTTCGAACCGAGCTGATTAAGGCCTGTGTGTCTTACGACCATGCAATGAAAGTAGCTCATATCCTAGCTTCTGGACAATCCGAAGAGCTATTGACCATTGAAGATGCCCAGCTAGTTAAGCAGGTGTGTCGTCAGTGGTTAGAGCACCGTAAACGCTGGGAATTCATAGCGCAGGTAATTGAAGATGCAGCCTCCCAGTGAACTGAGCGGCAAACAGGGTTAAAGCTGGTAAGCTATCGTTCTTCTAAAACCGAACAAAGCTGGTATAGCAAGCATTTGAGCTGCTCCCCGTCTTCCAAGTAGGTCACATACTCGTTTTCACCCACCTGCAGGTTCTGCCCTTCTAGCTCCGCTCCATAGTGCTCTGCCATAACCACGATGGGCGTAGAGCTAGGCAACCCTGCCTGCTGTCGAATGTCTTTTCCAACGGCAATAAAATGCTCAATCGATTGTCTAAATTGATTCATCAAAAGCAGATCAAACGAGTGACCTCGGTCCTTGGTGCGCCCAATGGCGTCTGCTTCGTCCAAGGCCACAACCAAGCTATACCCCCAACGACGAAGGTTATCCATTAAGACAGGACGCGCTGCATCATCTGGCTCGATCAGCAAAATAGTCGGCTGTATAGTTAAATTCTGGCTCATGTCTTCGCTGTGCTCTTTTTCGGGCCACTATGGCAACAAGCCGATCCGAACTCTAAGAGTCGGTCGTATTTGTCCCTGAGCGTTTGAAAACACTCACAGGCGCACATTCTAACCCTAATTGTTCAAGAACTCTAACTGTCTTTCATGCCTGATCGCACTGGGGCGTCCCAGGATGACAAGCCATTAGGATTTGGGCTTCAGAAACATGCTTACTTTTCCTAGTACCTCATCAATATCCAGCGGTTTATGAATCAGGTCATCAGCTCCAGCAGCAATTGCCTCCGTCAAGCTCATGTTGCCCTGGGCCGTGACTAACACAATTGGAATGGGGGGTAAGGCTGGGTTTTGCCGAATCTGCTTAGCAACTTCAGAGCCCATGATGTCAGGCATCATCAAGTCCAGCATGATTAAGGCAGGTGGTTCTACCAACACCTTGGCTAAAGCGAGATGTCCGTTCTCTGCTATTTCAACCTGATATCCTTCCATCTCCAGAATGTACTGCAGGAGAATCAGGTTGTCAGGTACGTCGTCTACAACCAAGATGAGGGCGGACATAGCAGAAAGATGGTTATTGTTCTTCCCAACATCACCTGAGGAGGTAAAAACATAACCTAACTACAGGTCGATTCCTTCTGTCTAAAAGGTGCAGTAGCAGAATCTGCAGACTGAGAATCTGCATCAAAAGACTCGGCACCCCATCAGCACTAACGAAAGACAGTTGTGCGGTCGTGGCAACGCACTAGTGATGGTCGCATTAACAGGGCACAGTTCGCGGAAGACGGACAGTGAACGCTGTGCCATCCTGCGCGGTCGAGGCGACTGCTATTGTGCCCCCATGGGCGACGACGACCTCCCGCACAATATACAACCCCAAGCCAATGCTGCTCGAAACTTGTTGGGCCGCCGATTCCGGCTTTGCGTAGCGAACGAGCGGATCGAAGATCGTTGTTAGCATCTCCGATGGGATCGGTGTCCCTTCATTGTGAACACGCAAGACTACGGTTGATTCTTCTGAAGTGATCGATAGTTCGACTGGCCCCTCAGCCGCCCCATGCTGAAGTGCGTTGCCCATTAGATTGGTAACGACCTGTTGGAGTCGGGCTGCATCCCAGTTGCCAGTGAGGTCGCCGTCTGGATAAAAGTGCAGCGTGCGCTGCGGATAGGCAAAGCAAAATTCCTCAAAGACTTTGCGCCCCAGTTTTTCCAAATCGACCGGACCTCGCGTCAGCGGCATCGCGCTGCCTAGCCCTGTCGATGCGAAATCGATCAGGTCATTGGTTAACTGCGTGATTGTCTCTGTATTCCTTTCGATCATCGATAGCGCTTTGGCAGAGCCCAAGTCTTCATTTGCGGTCCGTGAGGCCAGTCGTGCGGCCATACGGATGCTGTTGAGCGGGTTACGCAGGTCGTGGCTAAGGATCGCTAGGAACATGCGGCGCGACTGCTCGACGCGATTGGTGTAATTGCCGACGGCCTCAGCAAGGGATTGATCGATCGACTCGTTGAAGCGGGTAATGTCGTTGATATCGTTGAGGTCAGACTGCGGGCGGCTCGCGCGCCACAGGCGGAGCACGCTGGCACGCAGGGCGCGGTATTCGGAAACGACCTCCATGACGTCAAAGCCCGCTTCCATGCGTTCCACACCGTGCGTTTTTGAGGCTTGGTTGAGGCGATCGCTCTGGTCGCTGCCACCACCGCCTTGTCCTTTGGACTTGCTCGTCTGCTGGTCAGGGCTCTGGTCGCTCTGCATGTCCCGCGCAGTGGACAGAAGTATCGCCTCAGCAGAGTCACGCAGGGCAAGCTTTGTCATCTTTGCGCCAGGTGCAAGACTGCGCGCAAACACTTCCCATTCTGCGAGGATGGGCTCGACGTTCTCAAGGATGAAGTCTGCCAAACGCATTAGTTTCTCGGCTGAGCACAGGCTTAAGAACTAGGGCAATGCTACCACGGGGGCTTCAGGGTGCATCTACTTCGGCCGGGGTACTCAGAAAGTAAGGTGCGATCGCACCTACTTCCCCACCTTGAGCGACCATCCATCTGCTGATTCTGCCCTCTCGCGCCCAACGAACGTGAGCTTTACATAGAGATAGTGGTGTAAGCTCTTATACTTTTCGCCTCAGTTGAAACTTTTGGCATTGCCTTTTGCGCTAGTGTCAACTGTCACATAGCCACATTGGGAAGATCTCGTGGGGCATCTGCTGAAACCTTGATATCACGTTAAAACCTGGTTGCTCTTTGTAAGAAACAGCAAACAGTGAATCTAGAAAAATCAAGGGTTTCAGCCCGCGATTCTGCATAAATGCAAAACTGTCACACCCCATGAAAGCAGCACTTGCGATCGCAAGAATCGGCACAGTTTAGAGCAAATCTAACAGGTAGCTATTGAGACTAGAGTTAACGGTTAAC
>DATNQF010000024.1:0-17548 GCA_036702855.1 Trichocoleus sp.
CAACCATCCAAGACAATCTTGAAATCCCGCTTTTCTAAATCACTCAATAACTCCAGCAAGGCAATATATTTGCAACCCAAGCTGTGTCCCAGCCACAAGTAATTGAATTTCTCAGAGTTGGGATTTTCCTGATAGAGGTGATAGTCATAACCCTGCTGTTTAGCTGTTTCAGCAAGTTCTTGTCGAATCTTGGATTTGCACTCAGCTAGACCTAATGAAACAGACCAGTGACGGAAAGAAAATCGAAAGGGAAAGGCCACAATTGTGTAGCCCTGCCCATACAAATGATTCAGTAAATAACGGTAAAAGACGGTCGGAAAGGTGCCAAAAAATGCACCGCCAATGAAGAAGATTACACCACGCGGTTGAGGGTGCAGAGCCGCCCAACTCGACGTTAACGGTTTAAACCGAAGAGGAGGTAAGTCAAGTGCTGGCATGAGTGCGGTTTTAGGAAGGCTGATAGGGTCTTTCTGCGCAGGGAGAGGGTTGCCTGGGCCCCCCAGGATTGAGGGGCCATTGTTCAAACTAGAGGAATTTAGCTCTAGGAGGCTACAGGTGCGGGGCGTCCGCCGTTTGGGACTTCACGCTGAGCCGCACTAGGCACTTGCTGACTCAGTTCATCAATTCGCTGAGCCATAAAATTCAGGACTTGCTGAATGTTTTCGAGTTGGGCATTGGGCAAAGAGGCCACTCCAGCAACGGGACCAACAGGATCAGGCAGGGGAACCGGAATCAGCTCAGGGGTAGGAATTTCGCTGATGGGGAAGGGTGGTTGAGGAAACACCACCGGGCGATCAAGAACGGTTTCCACATTTAGTAAGCAACTGCCAGAGGAAGTGGGCAGAGCGTTGACCAGTTGATCAAACTCACTAGAGCCACCGGGAGAGCCTAGGAAGGTACCGCGATGTTCGGGTGTAACCAGTAGAGGAAAAGTGCGGGCATTGCCGGGGAAAAAGAAGGAGGAGACTGCGGAGATTTCGACATATCCTCGCACTTCTACCTCATCGGTTCCGGGCTTTAGTTTGGTGATGTCGGGTTGCACAATGATCAAACCCGTATCCCCTGCATCTAGTCGAAAATCGTAGGTGTTGCTAACAGATAGATTAGTAAACTCGTTGCTCCCGCCTGTGTCTTTAATGACGAGGAGTTTGGAACGATCAATTCCGGGTGTTTGGGCATTGAAGCGGAGGCGTAACCGCAGGGAAACGTTGTTGGGGTTAGCCACCGTCAGGAAGTAGCCTTGCAGAATTCCTCGGTCAGAACCGCTGACGGTACCAGGGGTGGGGGTAATCTTCTTTAGCAGCAGTTCAAAGGTAGAGAGCAACATGGCGTGATACCTCAATAGGGTGTTAAGCGTTATCTGAGGGATTGATTCAGTCTGAGTTGTGAAGCATCAAGGCTTTCAGCTTTCAGGTTTGAATCTCGTTCAGATAAGCCTATTGAAGTTCATCTACCCAAGGAGCGAGAATAACCCGCACGGGTACTTTTTGGCGCTTACCTTTTTGTTCCCAAGAACGTGCAAACAACCCACCCCTTTGCAATAGCTTCGACCCCTTAAGCCCTAACGCATTACCGTTGGCTTAGAGGCGACTCGTCATAGCAGCGCAATAGATCGGCTGGGTCATCGTAAATTGCGATCGCACCCCCCAAATCGGCATCGCTAAATCCACCGCAGCGAAAGGCAATCACATCCACGCCTGCTTTGCCTGCGGCTTCCACATCGTAAGGTGTATCGCCCAGCATAACGGTACGCTGAGGGTCCAACTGAGCTTTTTGCAGAGCGGCTTCTATAATATCCGGGGCAGGCTTAGAAGCTTCAGCATCATCAGAACTGGTTGTTTGGGGCACTAGGTCTTCGACCTGAGCAATTTTGAGTAAGGTTTCTAACTCCTGATCAGAGGCTGAACTCGCAATAATCAGATCTAACCCCTGTTCCCGCATCTTTTGCACCAAGTCGCGTGACCCGTTAGCCGGAACGATTTGATCCTTAAATTTGTTCAGCACCAAAGTTTTTCGGCACTTAGAAATCTCTTTACCCACGCCCTCTTCGTCATTCAGGCCAGGAACCATTCGTGGGATTACCTTGTCACCGCCCATGCCCATTAAGGGTCGGACTTGATCGAACTCAATAGTGTAGCCATGTTCAGCAAAGGCTTCAACCCAAGATTGAGCATGAATATCGTTGCTCAACACCAGGGTTCCATCCACATCCAAAATTACACCTTCAAGCGCCATAGGGTTCTCCTGCAAAAGGCTTCCTGCGATGATTTTCCAAATCACTGCCCCTACCTTGTCATTCCCCCGTTTCGAATACCTCTACCCCACAGCATTGCTCTGACTCATCAGGAGAATTATTTCCAGGTAAAGCCAAGCTAAAAAAACGCCACGGTGACTCTGCCGTGGCGCGAAACATCCGCCTTTTCCCTCAGGCTGTCTCTGGTAAATCCCAAAAGTTCCAGACACAGCCACCTGCCGCGCACTGAGTCTTATGCAACGGCAGGGGGAGGAAGAAGTGGCGGCAGAACCTGGTTCAGATCGAGCAGGAAGATTGGAGTTGCCTGGTCAGAGAGGGTAATCACTGCGCTGATGCAACGCATCTGACTCATCGCCAAAAACACCCCCGGAACCGGGCCGAAAGCCGTTTGAGGCACCCGGCGCAGCAGCGGGGTTTCACTGACGATTAACCCTAGCGGCTCAGGAATTTGGGGCAGGCGAATTAGCAGCACATGGCGCGGATCGACCCAGGCCTTTGTTATCCCTTTTGCCCCCCCTTCTGCCGGTGGCAACACAGCCCGAGGAATGTCCCGGTAAATGTGTTGCTCTAGATCTACCAGAGGAATTTGCTGTCCTTCCAACGCCAGCATCCCAACCTCGTGAATCGAGCCATTACCTTCTAGGGCAGAGAGGGGGAACACCTTCTGTGCCATTTGAATGGGCAAGGCGAACCAGTCTTGGCGCACTGGAAAGGTAATCATCTGATGCTGAGGAGAGGCCGGTAGGGCCTTAAGTCGGCGCGAAACACGTCTGGAGATCGTCATAGCAAAGCTCCGGCAAGGTTAACCAACGGTGACCGGCTCAATCAGATCTGCTAGGGTCTTGAGCAGGAACTGCTCGTTATAGGGTTTGGTGAAGTAGGCAGAAGCCCCTAGATTGGCAGCCAGTTGCCGATGCTTTTCGCTGCCCCGTGAGGTCAGCATGGCCACGGGTAGGGCTGCAAACGTAGGATGGTTTCGAATCTGTGACAAGAACCCATAGCCATCGAGCCGAGGCATTTCTACATCGCACAGCACCGCCTGTACCACCAATCCAGCATTGAGCTTATCGAGCGCATCTTGACCGTCTTTAGCCTGGGCAACTTGATACCCTGCTTTTTCCAACGTCAGCGCCAGCAAACGCCGCACATTAATCGAATCATCAATCACCAGCAGAGTTGGACGCTGTGGTAATTTCTGAACGGTTCCCTGGAAGGGAAGCGCTGGGCTGCTCGCTTCAGACGGGAAAGCAGGCAGCGTGGGAGTATCATCTGTCTCTGCATCTTCAGCCACTTCAACGCTAGCAATCCAGTAAAGCAGCTCGGAAACATTGACCAGCGGCACTACCTGACCATCACCCAGAATGGTGCAGCTATTGAAGCCAGGGGGCATAGGGAGATTGCCTTCTACGCGGCGGTTTGCCACTTCTTGCTCACCCCAAGAGCGATCTAGCTGGATGCCGACCAAGCGGTTGTTGTGCTGTACTAGCAGTACGGTCGGGGCAGAAATGGTGGGGGCAATTTCTGGTGTTTCTAGGTAAACCGGACAGTTAAAGACCAGCCAGCGGGACAACTGCACCAGTTGCACAATCTGATCTTCCCATTCAAAGACTTGCTTGCCCGCTGTGGTCATGATCTGATCCGGCGATAGCAGGAACATTTCCTCGATCGCATCGACGGGGAAAGCCATCCGCATGCCGTGGCTCTCGACGATGAGCACCCGCGTCACCGAGAGCGTGAAGGGAATCGACAGTGTAAAGGTAGTGCCAGCTCCGGGCTGAGTATCTACCTGGATTTCGCCGCGAATGTCTTTTAAGCGGCTACGCACCACATCCATGCCAATGCCGCGACCTGAGAGGTCGGTCACTTGGCCCGCAGTGCTAAAGCCCGGCTCGAAGATCAAAGAGAGCAGTTCTTGGTCGCTGGCCGCGGCCAGCAGGCTCTCATCTAGCCCCATCTGGCGGGCCTTGCTGCGGATTTTGTCGATGGGAATGCCACCACCATCATCCCGGATGGTGATAAAGGTGCGGTTGCTCTGCTGGTAGGCCCGAATTTCGATCAGCCCCTTTTCAGATTTGCCAGCGGCTACTCGGGCTGCGGCCTCTTCAATGCCGTGGTCAAAGCAGTTTCGAATAATGTGTGTCAGCGGTTCTTGTAGCGCCTCCAACACATTGCGGTCTACCAGGGTACGCCCACCGTGAAGCGCTAGCTCCACAGGCTTGCCATACTGCAACGACATCTGCCGCAGCGCACGGGGGAAGCGATCAAAGATGTCGGACAGGGGGCGCATCCGAAGCTGGGTCAGGTTCTTCTGGAGTTGGCGGGTGGTCTTGCGCAGGTCGCGGCAGGCTTGATCGGTGTTATCAAGGGAAAGGTCGATGTCAGCACCCACTTCCTGCAACTGCACAATGGTTTCAATGGTTTCCCGGAAGGGAAGGTGCATGTCGCGGTAGCGGTCTAGTTCGAGCACGTCAAACTGCTCGTGCAGGTCTGACTGCTGAGAGGCCGGTTCAAGTAGGGCTAGGGTATGACCATTTTGCTGACTTCCGCTGACGAGAGCATTAGTGGGTTGCGATCGCAAGATCGTACTGTCAGTCTGGGTAGCCACTCGGTCGTAGGACGATCGCAAGTCGCTGTTGATCTGATCGAGTGTTCGTAAGCGATCTTGTAAGCCCACCACCAAATCGCGCAAGCGCTTAACTTCTAGATCAAGGCGATTGCGCTCAATGGTCAATTCACCAAACAAATCACTGAGCTGATTGATTTGTTGAACAGGCACCCGCACCGTATTTTCCTGCAAAGACTCTGGAGCCGCTGGTGGCTCAACCCAGCGGGCATCTGCCACAGGTTCAGGAACCGGAATGGGAATCTCTGTCTTCCTCTCAAGAGGAATTCCCAACGCCTCTACCGCTTCCACATTGATCTCATCGGCCACAGAGTCAGCGTCTGAGTTTGCTGCAAGTTCAATCACAGGCTCAGCTAAAGCCCCAGCCACAGACTCAATCACAGCCTCGGTTTCAAACTTTGCTTCAAACTCCGCTTCAAACTCCGCCATGAAGTCAGCAACATCAGTCCTCGGCTCAATAACGGTGGGCATCTCCTGCAACATCCAAGAGGCCTCTGCCACAGTCAGAGACTGAGCATCTAATTCCGTGGGAATTAAGCTCAGATTGCCCGTTAACACCAAGGCCTGAACCCGCCTCCAGACCTGAAGCGAAGCTTGGGCCACAATGGGAATGTATTCGCCTTCTGCCGCCTCGATCTGCTCGGAAATAGACTGGCAGAGTTGGATGAAAGGCTCTAGCTGGAGCATTTCCCCCAAGCCTTCGAGCTCCTGAGCTAAAATCGCCACCTCTTCCTTAAGCCGAGGGTCTTGCTGCTGTAAAGCATTGTCTAGTCGCTGCAAGCAGCCCTCAACCTCGGTTTCAAAGAGCAGCGGCAGGATTTCCTGACCGTCTTCTGGTGACAGCATCGAGTGAACGTCCTCATCTTGAGGCTCGCCCAAGCGCTCATGCAACTGTTGAAACAAAGGGTCAACCTGGTGCGTTAACCAGGTAGAAGGGAGGGGCGTTTGGGCACTGTCGTAGGCAATGACCCGCCCCATGCAATCTACACATTGCAGCAAAAGCTGCTCTAAATGCACATCCACTACCACCGAGTGGCGCTGCACCTTCAGTACTTTTAAGCCATCCTCTAGGCGGTGGGCCAAATCACTTAGGGTTTGAAACCCCATCAGGCCCGCCCCTCCTTTAATCGAGTGGGCCGCCCGCAGCGCCTCATTAATTTTTTCGCCGTCCACAACTTGGGCTAACCCTAGCAGCCGGGACTCTAATGTTTCCAGATATTCCTGGGCTTCCTCTAAAAATTGCAGTCGGATCTCAAGTTCCTTGTCGTAGGCCATGATGACTCTCTATAAGGGCGGACGAACAGGGCAACAATCACGGCATGAGTAGGGGTGAAAAAGTTCCTGGAGAAGGGCTTCCCCAGGAACTGGCCGGAAATTTAGGGAGTATTGCCTGTGTTAAAAGTGCCAACCGAGGCTTGCAGCTCGCGGGCAACCTCTACCGTTTCGCGTAGGGCACCCGAAATCTGGCGAGACGAGTTGGACGTCCGCTCCGATACTTGAGCAATGTCTTGCATCAGGCGGGAGACCGATTGAGAGGTCTCGACCTGAGAAACCGTTGCCTCAGAAATTGACTGCACCAGTTCATCAATCTGGCGAGAAACTTCCAAAATCTGGCTCAGGTTGCGCTTGGCATCTTCCACATAGTGGGTCCCCTCGACCACCTTGCTGGTGCTTTGCTCCATTGCATCGACCACCTCAGCCGTTTCTCGCTGGATGTTCTCTACAATGCGCTCAATTTCCTTCGTTGCATCTGCCGATCGAGCAGCCAGTTCACCGACTTCTTCAGCCACCACTGCAAAGCCTTGTCCCTCTTCTCCAGCTCGCGCCGCCTCAATACCCGCATTAATCGCCAGCAGGTTAGTCTGCATTGCAATTTGGTTAATCAGTGAGACCGCCTTGGAAATCTGCTGTGACGATTCGCCCAGCCGCTTCACCTTCTTCGACGTTTCACCAATGATTTCCCGGAGATTCAGGATGTTGTGCACGGTCAAATCCATGGCGCTACCACTGGTTTCTGCGGTGGCAGACGCGCTGTGGGCAACCGAGGCAGCTTGTCGGGCCCGCTCAGCCACATATTCAATCGACTGGGTCATGCTTTCAACCGAGTCAAGAATACGGGTGGTTTCTTCAGCCTGCCGTAGGGCTTCCTCGGCGAGCGAGCTGATGGCTCCTTCGTTCTGACCTAGGGAGGCGTTGACTTGCTCTGCTGAGCGCTTCACCTGGGTTACAATCTGCCGCAAGCTTTCCACAATGGAGTTGAAGAAGTCGGCCACCGTGCCAATTTCACCGGCGGTTACGTCTGCTCGCACCGTTAGGTCACCGCGAGAGGCCCCTTCTACATCACTCAAGAGTTCGACCAGCTGTCGCTGCAAAGATTCCTGCTTTTGACGCCGCTCCTCCGAGAGGGCTTGGGTCTTAGCAAACAGGCGCGCCTGTTCAACGGCATAGCCGATCTGACTGGAAACCTGACGGATAAAGTTGACCTCTAGTGGGGTCCACACCCGAGGAGCGTCGCACTGGTGAGTAATCAGCAGGGCTATTAGCTTGTCCTCAACCACAATGGGAGCTACCAGGTTGGCCCGGACTTTATAAGGTTCGAGCTGTTTGAGGTGGCACTCGGTCAAACCTGCTGCATAAATATCAGAGGTCGCCTGAATTCGACCCTGGCGGTACTGCTCAATATACTTCTCATGGAAGCAGGGGTCGTAGATAGAGTTGGTCAGGCCTGCGGGCCAACCCGACTCCACGGACTCGGCAACAAAGGTTCCTTTCCAGGTTTCATCAAACTGATACACCAACACTCGCTGAGCGTTGAGTGCCCGTCGGGCCTCAATCACCGCTGTGCGAAGGATTTGATCTTCGTCTAAGCTTTCCCGCAGACGGGAAACGATGTCGGTGATTTGACGTTCTTTTTCAGCGGCTTGCTGCTGCTGTAGCAGCAGTCTGGCTTGGCTGAGGGCATAGCCGATTTGCGTAGCCACCTGTTGCAGCAGATCAACTTCGCCTTGCTCCCACTGGCGTGGACCTGAGCATTGGTGAATACAGAGTAGACCAACCAAATCGTCTCCCGCTAGGATGGGCGCGATGATATTAGCGCGTACTTCCAATTGCTCTAGAATTTCGCAGTGGCAGTGGGTTAGATTTGCCGTCTCCCGGTCATTCATAAAGGTGACTCGGCCTGCGTAGTAGCGCTCAAGTGCCTCGGTAGACAGGGGATCTTCAATGGTTTTACCCATGGCCCGCTTCCAACCGTGGCCAACCGCTTCTGCCGTAATCTCGCCGCTCTTGAAGTCGGGTTTGAATCGGTAAATCAACGCCCGGTCTGCTTCTAGCACACTCCGAATGCCTTCAACCGAGGAGCTAAGAATGGCCCGCTCATCTAGGGACTGACGAATGCGGCTGGTTAAATCGGCCAACATTCTGGCCCGCTCTGCGTTTAGTTTTTCCCGGTGGGACTGGTTCTGCAACACCCCTTCTGACTGAGCAACTCCTTCTGCCAACTGGTTAAAGGCTTGAGCCACAAGACCAATTTCGTCTTTGCCATAGATTTCGGCTCGGGCCTGTCGATCGCCCATACCAAACTTCCAGGCAGTCTGTTGTAGTTGGCGCAGGGGGCGCAGAACTGAGCGACCCAACAGTTGAGCCAGGGCAAGATTTGCGACTACCGCCGCTAGTGCAATTAAGAGCTGCACCTTTAAGCTGTTGCTAATCAGAGTATTTAAGGGTCTCTCCGAGGTACCCCGCACCAGAATTGCAGTGGGCTCTCCGTTAAAGTCGGGAATGGCTGTTGCTGCTAGGGCGTAAGTGCGATCGCTCACCTTATCTCGCCGTGTGACCGTCTTCCCTTCAGCCGCAACTGCCTGTTGCAGTAGGGAAGTATCAGCCAGTTCTATTCCAGCCTTTGCCTGAGTAATATCGGCATTGTCGCCCGCATCTAGCGAGGTCGCTAGGGCAAAGCTGCCGTCCTCCTGCCGCTGATAAACAGCACTGTAGCCATTGTCTAGAGATGCAAGGGTTCCTTCCACAATGGGTCGCTTGCCATTCACAATGTCCCCTGAAACCAAAGCCCCAATTACTTGATCTGTATCAGGGTCTTGAACAGGCGTGACTGTGTAACGAATCAACGCATCCTTACCACTCACATTACCTGGAAGGGGAGGATCTTCCCTCTGCAACTCAGCCCACTCGACTAAGGCCGTTGCCCTGACCTGCCGGGGGTTTTGCAGGACCGTTCCGACTAACCCTTCGGGGTCAAATTTCTCCCCCGCCCTATCAGCATTGGCACTGGCAATAATTCTGAGGTCGTTTCCTACCAGTGTGGCGTATTCGATCTGACGCGCCTTAATTTCATTGCTTAGAATGCGCTTGACTTCCTGCTGATCTGCTTCTGAAATGGTGTCACCAGCGGCATCAGCTTCGGCGACAGCAACGATGGCTCGGTTGTCAGACTGACCCCGGAAACCAAATTCCATTTGGTTAACTTTAATGTTGTAGCCCACCTCACTGACTGCCAACTCAGCTTTGGCTTGGTTGAGGAGCTGGGCACGTCCCCCAAACACAATCAAAAGTGAGCCAACGCCGACTAGACCCAGAATGGAAATCAGTTCTGAGGCGCTGAGTGCTAATAATTGCTTTTGGCGTACGCTTAGGTTGTCAAACCATCGCATCCAGGCATATTGGCTAGGATGTGTGACAACAACATCGGTATTTCCTTTAGACGTGTAGGGAGCCCCACGATACTTCATGCCAGTCTGAGAAAGGGATTCATCAGGCGCATCAGGGCCACTGCCGTTATTAGAAGCAGCACCATTCTGGGCATCTAAAGGGGAAGATTTGGGAACTGGGCGGAATTCAGTGGTCATAGTTCAGCTACCTTAAGCAAGACGGGGAACTGCGGATATTAGGGGTCAGCGAGGTTGCAAGGCAGATGACTGCACAATGGCTTCTGGATCAAGCGCTAGCAACACTTCAGAGGACTGGAGAATGCACCCCCGCAGGTAGGGAAGTAGATTGGCTGGAATATGAGGCGGCGGAGACTGAATCATGTCTGGACTGACGCTTAAGATGCCGTCAATCTCATGCACTCGGAGGGCAACCGAGACTGATCCAACTTGCAGGAGTATCAAGTTGTACTGCTGAGAGTTTGCATAAACTGCTGGCAGACCCAGCAGCAGAGCTAAGTCAGCGACCCAAATAACTCGGCTGCGACGATTGATCAGACCCAACATGCAGGGGGGCATATTGGGCATTGGAGAAACCCGAGCGGCTGGAATCGTAATGGCTTCCTGAATATATCGGGTTGCCATTACCGCTGGAGTTTGCAGCCCCAGGTGAAACTTCAAATGAGTATGGCCGGGTCGATCTTTCAGAATGGGCGTTAAAGCCCCCTGAGGCGCATCCCGACGCAACATCAAGGACGCAGGATTCACGAATTTACTCCTAAAACAGAAACAACAGCCCGGACCAATTGTTCACGGGTGTAGGGTTTGGTGAGATAAGCATCGGCCCCTTGTCTCATACCCCAGAGCCGATCAATATCCTGATTTTTTGAGGTGCAGATGACAATGGGAACCTTAGCGGTTTCAGGAGCCTTTTTTAGGCTGCGGCACAATTCAAAGCCGCTCATTCCTGGCATGACCACATCTGTAACAATGACATCTGGCTTATACTGAGTCGCTTTCTCAAGGCCTTCTTGTGCGCTGGCAGCAGCGATTACAGTACAACCGCTCTCGCGCAGATAATGACTCATCAACTCCATTTCAGAAGGCGTATCCTCAACAATCAAAACAGTCCCAGTCAACGTAAGCGCCATTGTTAAAACCCTAAATCGGAATTAGAAAAGCAAAGAGTTGCAATAAGTAGCACGTTCGCGACTCTACTACTGAGCTTCATCCATTCTGAAGGGGGTACAAAAAAGGAAAAAGCTAAGTTAAAGAGTGTGCTTAAGATTCAAAGCTCTGACTAACTCAAATGTTTAAAGATGATTTTGAGCAGATCAGATTGGTTAAACGGCTTAGTTAAATAGCCGGATGCCCGAACCAGTTTGGCCTTGGCTCGGTCAATCAGACCCGTATTGCTCGTCACCATAATAATTGGCACGTTTTTAAAGTCAGAGTGCCGTCGCAACAGGGAACATAGCTCATACCCATCTAAGTTGGGCATGGTGACGTCTAACAGGATGAGATCCGGTTTATTTCTAATGACTTGCATTAATGCTTTTACCGGATCACTAATCATCAATACAGAGAACATCTTGTCGTCTAAGAACTCACTGATAGCTCTTAGAACAGTGGGGCTATCGTCAATACAGGCGATCGTATAGGTACTCTTAGTTGTAGGTGGGGTAGGCTTTGTCGCCGCTGGAGCCGCTACGGGAGCGACAGTGCTCGTGGGGATGCTCGTCGGGGTAGACGGGCGATGGTCTCCATTACGTTGCAGCAAAGAGAGTGGGGGAGAAGTTGTTTGCCCATTGCTCTGCCGCTGTTTAAAACGGCTGTAGCATTCCTCCACAAGGGGTCTGAGACTGAATTGGCCTAGACGGGGTAAACCGATCAACAGGTCAGTTTCAACCAGCTCAGAAGTGCCTTCCCGCAGCCCTAAAAAGTCTTCTAAAACTTCCTTACAGAGGCCTTCAACCAGGGTAGTTGCCTGATTGATGTGCAAGTGCTGTTGTTCAACCAGCCAGCAAATGGCCCGATAGTCGGGGCAACTATCAGGGGGAAGGTCTGCTTGTTCGAACAACAGTCGCACCTGCACTCGAACAGCACTAATTAGCGTAGGAACCTGGTTGCTGAGCCGCCTGAGGTGTAAATCCAGACGCTCAAAAGCTTGGTTGGAGGTAGTGGCATAGATCAACTTGCCCCGCTCCAGGTAGAGCAACCATGCCCCTTGTTCAGTCATGACCTTGAGACACCCCGTGGCCTGACGACTACTTATCTGCGCCAGTAAACTCAGGGGGTGCAAGGTTTGTGAGGGGCGGTAGGTAGTCATAGGAACCGAATTGAGAGAAGGGTACATTACCGTTCAGGACTACTCAGATGAAGAAAACCAACAATGAAGAAGCCCATTCGCTTTCTGAGGAAACTCTCATTCTTTTTCTGCATGCTGCTTCGAATGGTTTAGGAAACCTTGCAAAACAGCAGCCAGAGCAAAAACAGTTCATTTCCTCATCAATACCAACACAGCGCATCCTGTGAAAATTTAGCAATGCTCAATAAACACCCTGGAGATGTCTGTTCTGAGCAATCACAGGAGTTTGTAAGAACGCGTGATTAAGCCCTATTGAGATTTAATTTTTGGAAAAATCAAACAGGGTTGAATGAATACCAGCTTTAATACCGTCATTCTTTCGCTAAGTTAAAGCGGTAGATACCTGATTCAGCGATTGGGGATGGAGTAAACGCTTCTAGGTGCCTGTCAGAGAAACGCTATTCCTTTAAAGCTACAGAGAACTAATCAGTAATAAGTTTGAATCGGGTAGTTTTTGAGTTAGATGCTGAAACAGAATACAGTAGTGCAACCCGATCTATTTAAGGCTATATAGCAGTTTTTCACTGCATGACCTAACTATATCAAAAATATTGGCTACGCGACGGATAGAAGATAAACAGTGAACGAAGAATTGGGAATAACGAATCAAGGTTTTATAAATAAATTCTAAATTAACGCTTTAAGAGAATTGAAAATAATGATTGAAGGACATCGAAGGTAACTTGCTAACAGTTTTAAGGTGTTTCTAAAGGAGAGGTGAGACCCCTCATTTAGTTTCTTAGTTCTAGTAAAGACATTGCAAAGGGGCATTGTACGCAATACCCCTATATATAGGTCTACTGGTTTGACAAGACTAAAAATGTGCATTAAGCCTGTGTCATTGCGAACCTGCATTAGCGCAGCCATGCCCTTGGCTATAGCAATCTCCGCCCAAGATCTGCTGCACCGAGATTGCTATAGCCCTACGGGCATAGCTGCGCCTTTCCTGAATGCCCTTGGGCTATCCGCTCTGCACTCTGCGAGAAGCAAGCTACGCAATGACAATCCATATCTTTAGCCTTGTTAGCCCAGTAGCATGATTAAAAGGTGTCTAGGGATTTTAGAACTGAGCGGATCTTGCCGCGTTGTTGCCGATCCAAGGCTGTTGGGAAGGTTAGCTCTAGAGCAACCTTCGGATCATCTAAAAAGAGTTGATCTTCAATCCAGATTTGACGAGGAGGCAATACATCGGCCTCTGTAACCTGAGCCAGCAAACTTTGGGCCATATCTTCTGGATAGGGTGTGGGAAAGAGTAGCCCTAGGGCGGGTTTGGCCTGTCGTAAAGTGTCTACATCTAGGCTGCTAAAGCCGGAAACTTCAATCCGCAAATCGCGAGTGCCCATTTCAACCACTTCGGCCTGGTAGCTTTGACCTGTCCAGCCATCCCAAACAAGCTGCACGGGGGTGCGTACCTGCTTGCGCATTTTGACACCCAACTCAGGTTGGAACTCTCGGAAAACGCGATTTAGGCTGGTGGCAATAAAGCGCAGAGAGGCAAAGGGCTTGTCCGCCTCACTGCGGTGTTGGGAGTACCACTCACGGACATCGGAAAAAATGACCAGGGAGAGATCGTCGGCTTGGGTGCGGCTGATGTTGACAAAGTCCACTGAGAGTAGGGTTTGAAGTTTACTAGTTGCGATCGCACGTATAATCCGGGCTTCTAACAACACCCGCGCATCGTAGTCACCTACCAACTCTACTCGGACTAAGTCAGGTACGTTGGGCCACTCGTCGAGCAACAGTTGAGCGCCCACTTCGCTGACGTTAATAGTGGTGCCTGCCCAGCTCCGGTTGTCACTGTGGACAATCGCTTTGAGCTTACGGGGCAGACGGTGGGCACGACGCAATTGAGGCTGTTCAAAGGCCACCAGACAAGCCGACAGCACTAGCACCAAGTTGAACACGCACCACAGAGCGTTGATCAAAACGGCCTGGGTATCTTCGGGGCTGAGGATGAGCCAGAAGGGCACCGCAACTAGAGAAGCCGCTGTCACAACCCCCAAAACCACCAGGTAACGGACGCTGTCGATATCAAAATTGCGCTGATCGACGGTTAGACCTTTTGCAGTGACGTTGAAGCTACCCAGTTTGGGGTTGATGAGAGCGAGCAGCGTCACAATGCCGGCCTGAAAGGAAAGGGAGAACTCGTAGATTTCGTTCCAAAAGGAAAAGCGGACGTGCTTATAGGGAATGTGGTTGGTCTGCATCGACAGCACAATGTGGGGCAGTGCGTAGAGCAGGGTTTCAAACCCTAGCCCCTGCACTGAGTTGATGCTGAAGAGGAGAAAGAGATTAGGTGCGATCGCATACATCAGCCGGGGGAAGCCAAAGAAAAAGTGCGATGTAGCACTGAAATAGCAGATCCGCTGAGGCAAAGTCAGCTTCAGTTTGCGGTTAAACAGCGGGTTCTCTAACCGCAAAATTTGGGCCATTCCCCTAGCCCAACGCACCTGCTGCCCCACGTAGGAAGAAAACTTTTCTGGGGCCAACCCGGCCACCATGATTTTGTCGTAATAGACCGTTTTGTACCCCAAGGAGTGGAGCCGCAGGGCCGTATGGCAATCCTCAGTCACCGTTTCGGTAGCGATACCGCCAATTTCCAACAGGTACTTACGCCGCACCACGGCTGCCGATCCGCAGAAAAAGGACGCATTCCAAGTGTCGTTGCCTTTCTGCAAAACCTTATAAAACAGCTCGTTGCCCACAGGCACGCTGCCCTTAGTCATCAGGTTGCGTTCAAAAGGGTCGGGGTTGTAAAACCAGTGGGGCGTTTGCACCAGCGCCACCATTGAGTCAAAGAAAAAGCCCACAACCTCTTGCAAAAAGCCCCGCACCGGAATGTGGTCACAGTCCAAGATCATGACCAAGTCGCCCTCGGTTTTTTGCAGCGCAGTGTTGATGTTACCCGCCTTGGCGTGGTCATTGTCCTCGCGGGTCAGCATGACACAGCCCACGTCCTCACACATTGCGCCCAGTTCGGCTCGCCGCTCAGCAAACTTGCGCCCGTCATCGAGCACATACACCTGCTTTTTGTCGCTGGGATAGTCAATTGCCAGGGCCGCTAGAGCCGTCTTGCGCACAATTTCCACCTCTTCGTTGTAGGTGGGAATGTAGATATCAACGGTAGGCCACTCGGCCACAGGCCACTGGGTCAAATCAATAGAGCGTCGTTCACGCAGCTTCAGCGTTTGAAAGTAGGAAAGAAACAGGGTGCCTAGTGCATACAGCTCAGCCATGAACAGCAAGACAGAGAAAAACGCATCTAGCCAAGTTTCTAGGTTGAGGGTGTAGCTGGTGCGGTAGTAGAGATAGCGCAGTGTCGTCAAACCGCTCAATACTGCTAGCAGCAGGTGCAGCCCCTCGCGCGATCGCAAGTTCTGGGCGTGGCGTTCCTCCATTTGCTGAACTAGAACGCCCGCCCCGATCACCGTTAGAGAAACCAATCCTTGCTCAGGCAGCGTAGGCCGAGAGGTGATCAGGGGAGCCGCCAGCAGCAAGAGACAAACCAGCAGCAAGAGCAACTGCCAAGTGCTAAGCCAGCGCACCACCTGATCGACCCGATTAGGCCAGCCCTCAGTCAACCAGATCATGAGCCGCTGAGCCCAGTGACGGCGCGACTTAGGAGTATGCGATTGTGCTTTGTAAAGCCGAAAGGGAAAACCCGTCATCGTTAACTCCGGTCTACTCTTGGTCTAAGGTGCGATTGAGTTGGGACTGAATAATCCCGTAGGTCACCAGCGTCAGCACCACCGTACCCGGCAACAACACCATCCAGTGAGCGCGCAGCAACCGCAACAGCCAGTGAGAACCCGTTGTGGTAGCCAGCTGCACTCGGGGCGACTGGCGCAAAAAGTCCAGCTGGTAATCTTGAGGCTCGTTGGGGTTAGGGTTAGGGCGATTGGCGCTGATTAAAGCCGTATCTCCCTCCAATTGGTAAAACAGCGCGTCGTGACGCACCAGATCAGTCAACTGCGCCAGTCCTACATCGGCCTGACCGCTGAGAGCCAATACCACTCGTTGGTTATTCCAGGGGGAAAGCACCGCCTTCATCACCCCCTCGGCATCGGGCAAAGTCTGCACTTGGCTGCCGTCCCACTGCCGCGCCAGTCGATTGCGCAAGCCAAATCCCTGCTCGGTCAGCACTTCGGGCAACGGGAAGTTATTTTGGGTGCCAATGGCAATGAGGTTGCGATCGCGCTTCACCTCCTCGCTCAGTTGCCCTTTACGAAATACCTCTAGATTGACCGACTCAGCCTTACTCAATCGGCCCAGTCGTTCTGCCATTTCCATCAGCAAGGTCAAGTCGGCGCTGCTAGGACGATCGGGCAACACTAGAGCCGTCGTGGAAAGATCTTGCGGAGCCGTGAAGGGAAAGCCCGTGCCGAGCAATTTCAAATCCGGCAGGTTTGCCAAAGACTCTCGATTGAGCTGAAAGCTAGTGTCCGCGTGGATCGTGCCCCAGAGCTGCTGATCAGTGACTCGGCTACAGGAGCGACGTTCGCGCGGATCAAGCCGGAAGTTAACCTTAAGGCGAGAGTTGGGCGTGATTTGTTCAGCAGGCAGATTAACCTTAAGGGTTTCCCGCTCTGCCCCTTCTACTGCGGTCAGCCGTTTCCCATCCAACCCCCTGCCATCCAGTTCCACCTCCACTAGAGAGGTTAAGGGATTGATTTGGGGACCATAGCTGAAGCGCAGCACCATTTCATTCCCCTGCAAGAAGCGGTCATCGGGCAGGGCTTTAAAGTCCAGTTCTAGCGCGGGTGAATGGGAACCCCGCACCGTCACATCTTCAATTGGTTGATTGTTAGAAGTTTTGAGATCCTTAAGAGTAAAGCTGTTGGTATCGGGTAAGTAACCAGGCCACTGGCGGGCGGGCGGCGACTCCAGTTGCGTTACTTGATTAACCAACAGCCCATGCCCGACCCCAATTTGGGCATCGCCCGGTTGTACCAAAAATTGCACTGCCTTAGCTACCCCTGCTGCCCCATTTCCAGACGCCACTAGAACGGGCACGCGGCTTTCTGCTGTCGTTGTCCACATCAGCACACCCACCTCTGGGGGCAGGGCTTTGCCGTCACCATCTTGAAACGTGCCGTCCTTCAACTTAAAAGGTAAATTCAGACTCGCCAAGGCGGGTTGTTCACTCGGCGTTCCAACGATCACCAAGCGTTCATCAGGCGTCACTTCTGACAAAGCTTTGATCATCCGGGTGTCGAGAGGGCGGTATTGCGCCACTCGCCCTAAAGCGGTTTGCAGGCGAGTTGTGGGCGTCAGCCAACTCTCCTCAACCTTATCTGGCATGAGGTAGGCAATCTGGTTCGTCTGCAAGCTCAGCGTGTCAAACAGGGGATAGGGAAACTGACGAAAGTCCGGCTTCACAGGCTGGGGTTGGAAGTCAAAAACCAGCTTGGAATCGGGCAGTACCTCCATCCACAGCGACGGGTCGTAGGGGTCTTGGGTACAGGTAGGGGAGTTGTTTTGCAGTGCTGCAAGCACCAGTTCGTTATGGTCTTGCATCAAATCCAGCGGCACATTAAAGACAGCCTCACCAATTTCCCCTTGACGCTTGTTGAGGGGCAAACTGCCAATGCTGGTGCCATTGATCAACACTGTCAGGTTCGACCGAGTGGCATATAGAGCAG
>DATNQF010000034.1:0-13581 GCA_036702855.1 Trichocoleus sp.
GGAGCCCGACCCCGAATCCCAAAAAGGCACTTGCCCTCAGAATGCTGATGTCTTGGTATAGCCAGCTGAGAAACCACCAGTCAAAGGCGTTGACGATGCCTCCCAGAAACCACAGAACCATTGCGATCGCAAGTCCAAAGAGCAGCCCGAAGATGGGGGATCCTTGCAATAACAGGGTTGGCAACGAGAAGTGATGGGGTCCTAGGGAAGATGTGACTTTGCGTGAAGCTAATTGAGGTGTGGAAGTTTCAAGGCCGAGATTAGCACCATAGCGTTGTAATAACGCCAGTCGTGTTCCTAGCAGCGGCTGAGGAATATTGGCTAGTAGCCAGTGGCGATAGGGATTTTGTCTATCCCAAGCAGTTAACTCAGCTAAATTGTTTTCAGATAAACAGCTACCGGGGGTTAAGGCTAGTTGGTGACTTAAGGGAGTTAACAAATCCAAGCTTTCCAACAAGGGGGAAGTGTAGCCTCGTTCTTCAATATGGGCCGCTAGTCCCTGGGTAAGTTTAAGTAAGCTACGACTATGGGCTTCCGGATTCTGAGTGAGTTCAACGGCGGTGCGATCGCAATACTCACTCCTGAGCCGAGAGAACCATAGTCCTGCTTTTCGCAGTAGCCAGAAAACACCATAGAGCAGAGAAGAGAGAACCGCGCTCCCCCCTTTGAAAACTGGTAAGGTCTGACGATCTCCCCACTGTGCAATCTGCCAATAGCCTTGATGAATCAACAGCAACAGGATACCAAGACCCGACATTAGGGGGACATCCCAATATTTCAGGTGTCCCATTTCGTAGGCGAAGAGCGTAGCTAACTCAACATCCTCTAATTGGTCGAGTAAGCCCTGACTGAAGACCAGCCGCAAGTTTTGTGGCCGCCAGCCATAGCTGAAGCAGAGAGGAGCTTGGCTTGGAAGTAGCCGAAGATCGGGGAGGGGCCATCCTTGCTGTTGGCAAAGACGCCTTACAGTTTTCAGGGTTTCTGGCTTCTGAAGTTTAAACTGCTGAATGGAAACAGACCTCTGGCCATACAGCCAGCGCATCAAGTAGTCCAATAACCAAGGACTGGCCAGAATGAGACCCGCCAACCCTATAGCAACGGGGATTGTAAAGCTGTGATTGAACCAAAGGTTAGGAAAAGCCGGAATAACACGGTGGATCTGTTGAAACACCCAGTTGATAACTCCCTCTGTTTGTTGGAGCAACCAGCGGCTTAGCCAAAAAACAGCTAGAGCAGTTAAAACCCCTACACTCCAAAGTTTGATTGGGTTGAGGGATGGAAGTGGACGGAAGGGAGCTGATTTAGGGGTTTGGATGGAGTCCCCCATTGCTGAAGGGAACCTTGAGGGGGCTGCTGAGAGGGAAACTTCAGGTGAAGGGCTGGCTTCAACGTTGCTGACAACTGCTTCATTAGGTCCACCGTTCAGCTGCTGATAATGAAACAGGGATGTGACTGGAATTCCCTCACCATCGTTAACTTGGGGTATGGCTTGAGAAGACGCTAGTTCCTGCATCACTGTTGGTGAGTTTTCTAACGTCAGAGGTACTTTTGGGGCTGCTTTCGAAGGTGTTTTAGAGCGTGAAGTAGTAGATGGGTTAGCCTGCTTAGTGGCGGGTGCGGGTGTAATGGGGGTGAATCCACTCAGATCTTGGGCATTAGGATCCTGGAGGTGCGATCTCTCAGTCTTCTCTCGATCCACAGCGTTGATTTCTGCTGTAGGGGCACTGGTTGATTCAACAGGCTTTTTCTCCTGAGCAGTTGAACCTCCTGCTTCTAGGGTTGCCAGCATCTTGTTCGCCCAACTTTTGACTTGCTCATTGGGATGTTGGGCAAGGGGTTGGCAAAGGGTTAATGCCTCTTGCTGCTTTCCCATCTGCCAATAAGTGCGAACCAAGCCCATTTTGGCTTGGAGTCGATAGGCTGATGGAGCAGTAGAATTCTGTAGTTTTTGAAAGGCGGCAATAGCTTCCGGATAGCTTTTTCGCTTAGCAGCCTCCAATCCTTGTTGGAGAAGTGCTTTAGCCTCTTCCAATAAACGTTCAGGCGGCTGGGATGGGGAAAACTGCTCTGAAGACTTAGCCATTGGCTCTTCTAATCATTCTGTTGAGGTTATAGGGTACACGTCGAAAACCAAGATCAGAGCGTTGCCGTAGCCCCAACTTTGCCCTACAGGAACAAGCCTTGGCTAAACGCTCTCTTCCAGTAGATTTCCGGCTAACACCGCCTGCACAAACTGGTAGAGTTCCAGTTCGGATGCTCCGGTAAGTTGACGTTCCTTGAGGTCCATCAGTGCTTTTGCTAACTCTGTTGAACGCTTCTTGTAATCACGATGCGCTGTCAGTAGATCCGTAAAAATTGTTTCTTCGATCTGGATCCGGTTGGTCAACTCAGAGACAGGCGAACTGTAAGCAACTTCTTCAACCTCATATTTCAGCAGAAAAATCAAAGCACGGCTGCGCTGCTGAAGCACGGCTTGGAGTTGACGGACATCCAAGTCCAACCGATTAAACCCAACTTGGCCCTCAAGCCTCAACTCAACGATTGGAGCAGCATCGGGGTTTAATGTTCCCTTTGAGATCGCAGCCTCCACAACTTCTATTGCCCCCTGTATTAAAGCGTCCTGACTTTCCTGACCTCGTAACGTCAGCTTTAGACGGACATTGGGACGCTGGTGGTAGTCCGTTTTCAGTGTTGCTTGAATGCCCTCCTGGCTAATCTCTACTAAGTAGGCACCCCGTTCATATACCGATTCTTCAATGTTGTTTGCCTCCAAAGAGCCAGGATTGAAAACCCAGTTTTCCACGCTGTAATTTTTGTGGATATGACCGAGCGCTAGGTAGTCTACGCCCGCTTCTTTCAGCGGTAGAAGGTCTGAGTAGCGAAGCGCCCCTGAGTAGCGAGCAATTTGGCCTTCTAAACCGTGATGGAACATCAATATTTGCCTTTTCGGCCCGGTCGGTAATGTTTCAATCGCGGTTGCTACTTGCTCAATTGCTCTAGGTGCAGCTGCCCCGTACCAGTTAGAGCCTAAAATTCGTACCCCACAATCGAGATCGATGTAACCACCACTGCGTTTATCCTCGTTCCAGTGCGAGTAGAAAGGTTCTCCTACGGCTCTATTTCCAGGCTCCAGAAGCTTCAGCAATTCCCACTCTGATAGGTACTTGAGCCAACTTGTGCGAGTGCCATAAGGCCGATTATCGTGGTTGCCCTCAATTGCTAGAACTGGGATGCCTTCATTTTTAAGCTGTTGTAAGCAGATCTGCGCCTGATTTAACGTGGCCGGTTGAATGTTGCGATGCTCAAACAAATCCCCAGCAATCAGGACAAAGTCAACTTGTTCCTCCAGCGCATAACGGCACAGGACGTCGTGCAGAGCGAGAAAAAAGTCCTTAGTACGCTCTGGACTGTCATAGCGGTCGAACCCGAGATGGATGTCTGCTATGTGGAGAAACTTGGCCATAAAAAGGAAAAAGTGCGATCGTGCTGACAAAAACAACCCTGGCTATTCAGTATAGCCAGGGTCATCTCTTAATTAAGGGAGTGTAGAAGGCTTAAACAGTCGCCGATGACTCAGCTGCCAACTCTTCCAAGCGTTCCTGCTGGTCCTTAGAGATGGAGGACTGGATAATTTCCTCTAAATCACCTTCTAAAACACTGGTCAACGTGTAGTTGTTTCCCAGTCGGTGGTCTGTAACTCGGTTGTCTTTGTAGTTGTAGGTGCGGATTTTCTCAGATCGAGAACCCGTTCCCACTTGAGAACGACGCATTGAGGTGACGGCCTCCTGCTGTTCTCTTAGCTTCATCTCGTAAAGCTTAGCTCGCAAAATCTGCATAGCCCGTTCTCGGTTTTGCAGTTGGGAGCGCTCTTCCGTGCAAAAGATTCGGATTCCGGTTGGCTTGTGGAACAGGTCAACCGCGGTTTCTACCTTGTTGACGTTTTGACCACCCGCGCCTCCTGATCTAGCTGTGCTGATGTCCAGATCCTTGGGATCAATTTCGACCTCAACATCATCCACTTCAGGCATTACAGCCACTGTTGCTGTTGAAGTATGGACACGCCCGCCTGCTTCTGTCACAGGAACCCGTTGAACCCGGTGCACGCCCGCTTCAAATTTGAGTTTGCTGTAGACCTGATCCCCTTGGATTTCAAGGATTGCTTCCTTAAATCCACCCATGTCAGCCGTTGATTCGCTGACTAGCTTAACGCGCCAGCCCTGGTTCTCAGAGTAGCGGGAGTACATCCTCAGCAAATCGCCGGCCCAAATGCTGGCCTCGTCTCCCCCAGTTCCTGCTCGGATTTCCAACATGATGTTCTTGTCATCATTAGGATCACGTGGCAACAAGAGGACTTTAAGACGCTTTTCAAGGTGCTCAATTCGCTCCTCTAGCTCCTCTATCTCTAGAGAGGCCATTTCGCGAAGTTCTAGGTCGCTGCTGGAATCCTTATAAACTTCGCGGGTTCCTTGTAAATCTTCCTGGGCCTGCTTCCACTGCTCATAAGTTTCTACAGTTTCCTCTAGAGCCGATCGAGCTTTGGCGATACGCTGAAACTCATCGGCGTCTTTAGCAACATCGGGATCCCCCAACCGACGGGTTAATTCCTGAAAGGTTTGCTCAACCGAATTGAGTTTTTCAAGGAGGTACCTTTCAGCCATACTGTCAGTCCGTTACCAGAATTGAATTGAGGACGTTGTAAAAACTTATGCCAGCTTAAAGAAGGCCGTTTGACTCAGTTCGGAATCTTTAACTCTTTTTATCAGCAGCCTGTCCGGAGCTATCAGACATGCCGTATTTCCGCAGGAAGCGCTCAACCCGTCCTTCAGTGTCAATAATTTTCTGAGTTCCGGTGTAGAAAGGATGGTTGCCGGACCAGATATCAACGTGAAGTTCAGGTTTAGTGGACCCCACGGTCATGATGAGCTTTCCATCACAGTACACCTTGGCGTCAGGGTACCAAGTGGGATGAATTTCTGACTTAGCCATAGTTACCCCTTAACAGTAAGGTTCTGAGTTGCACATTATTCCATCTTAATCTGCTCACTCGCCTATGATAGGCAACCCCACAATGCTGCTGCAAAAGGTTGTCTCCATAGCGAGCGGGAGCAGAGAAACGCTTTCCAAGGGAAAGCAAAATTTTTAGCGCTTGGAGTATTGAGGTGCTTTCCGGGCTTTCTTCAGACCGTACTTCTTCCGCTCCTTACTACGCGGGTCACGAGTTAGGTATCCCTCAATCTTTAGCGGCTTGCGGTTTTCCGGATCTAATTGGCAAAGAGCCCGAGCGACGCCCAGACGAATTGCATCTGCTTGACCAGTGAGACCACCACCACGAACATTGACCAGAATATCGTAGTCATTCTCCAGCCCCAGCGTTTCCAAGGGAGCTTTCGTGACAGAGAGATAGCTGGGGTTGAACTGGAGATGCAGATCGCCTGCTTTGCCGTTAATCATCAGTTGCCCGTTGCCAGGTACGAGGCGAACCCGAGCGACAGCCGTTTTGCGGCGTCCAGTGCCCCAATACATGACGCGATCGTTTTGATCCGTTGCTTGCATTACTGATTTCCTCCGGGGATAGTATTGATGACAAGGGGTTTCGGTTGCTGAGCCTGGTGGGGATGCTCTGGCCCGGCATACACTTTTAGCTTAGTGAACAGTTGACGACCCAAAGAATTTTTGGGCAGCATACCGCGTACTGCTTGCTCAAGAATTCTCTCGGGTAAGCGGGATTGTAGTTGGGCAAAGGTTTCCACCTTCATCCCACCAGGGCGACCAGAGTGGCGGCGATAAAGCTTTTGATTCTGCTTGCGGCCGGTTACTGTAACTTTGTCAGCATTGATAACAATGACAAAGTCTCCAGTATCGGTGTTGGGAGTGTAGACTGGCTTGTTCTTGCCTCTGATGACTCTGGCAATTTCGCTAGCCAGCCGACCTAAGCGCTGACCGCTGGCATCAACGACATACCACTGATGTTCAGTAGTGTCTGGGGTGGGTACAAATGTTTTGGTCATGGAAAATCTCGTTGGAATCAACAGAAAACTTTGGCAAACCCCGGCGTTAGGCATTAGACTGCAGCCTGGTTCGCGGACGAACTTAAGCAGAAATGAGGCTGAGCATCCAACCAAATGTCCTGGGCAAAGGGAAAAATCTCATACCCCACTCTTAGTAGGCATAAGCCTTGAGCCGGTGCAGCGTATTTAACTTGGTCGCGCCGCCGATCTTTCCAGAGAGCTGTAAACTCGGCAGATGAAATTTGCCCTCGGCCAACTTGTACAATCAACCCCATGATCAGGCGCACCATTCCGTAGAGGAAGCCATTTGCCTGCAACTCAACCGTCACCAGGGCTCCCTGTCGTTGGCACTCAGCTGCCTGAACCTCGACCCAAGAGTGGGAGCGTCCTGATCGGGCGCGATGGAAAGCGGTCAAGTCGTGGTGTCCCACCAAGGGATCTAATGCTGCTTGGATCTGGCCGATGTCGATGGGCTCGTAATAGTAGTGCCAAACAAAGGGTCGAAGAAACAGATTAGGACAGGGATCTGTATAGAGCGTGTAGCGATAGCGCCGCCACCGGGCTGAGAATTGAGCATGCCAGTTATCAGGAACCTGTGCCGAAGCCCGAATTAGGATATCGCTAGGTAAGCGACTATTGAGAATATCAGCCCAACGATGAGCTGGGATCCTCGTTGGGGCACTGAAGTGGGCAACCTGAGCTGCTGCATGAACACCAGCATCCGTTCTACCCGCTCCATGAAGGGCCACAGAGTATCCCAAAACCGCCTGAATTGCTGTCTCAATTTCCCCCTGGACAGTGCGATCGCATGATTGCCGCTGCCACCCATGAAAATGTGTACCAACATATTGCACAACGAGGGCAATGCGCTGGGTCACATTGAACACTTCAGCCTCACTTTTGGAGGGAAGCACTGAGGGAAACGGCTGAACCATTTATCGTGCTAGCTACCAGATCTCAATAAGTCCTAGGTCAACTCAATGATGGCCATTTCGGAGTTGTCGCCACGGCGTCTTACCGTCCGAAGAATACGGGTGTAGCCTCCGTTACGTTGGCCATAGCGCTCTTGAGCCTGATCAAACAGTGCATGAACAAGCTGTTTGTCATAGATGTAGCCCAAAGCTGCCCGGCGAGCAGGCAAGGAGCCGTCTTTAGCTAGGGTAATCATCCGGTCAGCTTCTTCCCGCACCGCTTTGGCACGAGCCTTAGTGGTAGTGATTCGACCATGACGAATCAGTTCAGTGGTAAGTGCCCGGAGTAGAGCCTTACGCTGGTCGGCTGGCTTGCCGAGTTCGTGTATACGACGGCCGTGACGCATAACAATCAACCAGTGAATAACAACTAGACAGCAAAAAACCGAAGCTTTCTGAGCTTCGGGCGCCGCTCCTTGGTAAACCAAGGAGTTCTAGCGCTTAGGAAGACTTGGCGGACTTCTCTAGAGGCAGAGTAATCCCTAACCGATCTTGAAGAGCCTCAATGACTTCTTCAGCAGATTTTTGCCCAAAATTCTTTATTTCAAGCAAATCTTCCTGCGTGTAGTCAAGGAGGTCAGCAACAGAGTTGATTTGGGCTCGCTTTAAGCAGTTGTAAGCCCGTACCGACAGATGCAGTTCCTCAATAGGAATTTGATTAGCGGGATCTTCCTCTTTAATGTCATCCTCTTGTTTGGGCTCGAGGGTAACGTCTTTAAGAGGATTAAACAGATCTACTAGAATCGCCGCTGCCTGACTCATCGCCTGCTGGGGCGATAAACTACCATTCGTCCAGATATCCATCGCAAGACGGTCTTTCTGTAAAGAACCCGCTACAATAACATCCTCAACGGTGTAATTTACTTTGCGCACCGGCATGAAAACTGAGTCAATCTGCATGAAGTCAAGCGCAGCTGTGTCGTCCTTAGTCCGCTCAACTGCCCGATAGCCCTGACCCCGCTCAATACGGAACTCCATCTCCAAGGTATGCCCATCTGCAACGTTGGCAACATACTGGTCTGGGTTAACAACTTCTACTTCCGAGGGCAGCTCGAAATGACCAGCAGTAACCTTAGTGGGGCCTTGAACTAAGAGGCGACCAATTTGGGGCTGACTTGAATAACTACGCAGCACAATCTCTTTCATGTTCAGCAAGATGTCTAAAACATCTTCCCGAACTCCAGGAATTGTTGAAAACTCGTGAGTTGCTCCCGCAATGCGGACCGCAGTGACAGCAACACCCTCTAGGTTTGACAGCAAAACCCGTCTAAGAGCATTGCCAACAGTAGTTCCCTGGCTTCGCTCCAGAGGTTCAATAATGAAGCGACCATACTGTCCTTGGTCATCTTCAATAACTGACTCGACGCATTCTACATGGAACTGTGCCACGACCTGATCTCCCTTCTCCGTGCTGCAAGTTTGAGGAATTGAATTCCAGTCTTAGACTCTCCGCCGCTTGGGTGGGCGGCAACCATTGTGGGGAATAGGGGTCACATCGCGGATTAAAGTGATCTCCAGTCCAGCACCCTGTAGAGCGCGGATAGCAGTTTCTCGCCCTGCGCCAGGACCACTGACCATCACTTCAATTTGGCGCATACCCTGGTCAATTGCTCGACGAGCAGCTCCATCAGCAGCAGTTTGAGCTGCGAAGGGAGTTCCTTTCTTTGCACCTTTAAAGCCACTAGAACCGGCAGAGGCCCAAGAGATGGTCTCGCCGTTTTGGTCAGTGATGGTGACAATAGTGTTGTTGAAGGTGGACTGAATGTGGGCGACCCCACTCGGTACATTTTTCTTTTGCTTGCGGGGTCCCGACTTCTTGGTTGGTTTTGCCATGACTTAGACTGTTTGGACTCAATACACAAAATTTTGTCGGCAAGGGCTCTTCCAAAACTCAAGGTGAGGATTAAAAATCTTAGGAAGAGTCATTTCAGCAGAAACAGCTATCCACTCGCATGGCATTAAAAGCAAGGTAAAACTTGCTAAGCCAGGAGCTGAATAGCTGTCGAAGCCCTACTTCTTAGCTGCTTTCTTCTTGCCGGCGACCGTTCGCCGAGTTCCCCGCCGGGTCCGGGCATTGGTACGGGTACGCTGACCTCGAACTGGCAGACCAGCCCGGTGACGACGTCCTCGATAAGAACCAATATCCATTAGACGCTTGATATTCATGCTTTCCAAGCGTCTGAGGTCACCCTCAACCTGATAGTCGCTTTCAACGGTGTCCCGCAGTTTAGCGACATCCTCGTCACTCAGTTCTCGAACGCGAACGTCAGGGTTGACGCCCGTTTTCTGCAAAATTTCTTTGGAACGGGTCGGCCCGATCCCGTAAATATATGTCAGGCCAATCTCTACGCGTTTGTCGCGTGGAAGATCAACACCAGCTATCCGTGCCACCTACACTCTCTCCCCTAACGCTGCCTGAATTTCAAACTTGAATGACTGCTAACGCTAACTATGCCTAAATCCTCTTTAAGGTGAATTTCCAATTAGGTAAAATTCACTTCAATGTTTACCCCTGACGCTGCTTATGCTTGGGGTTCTCACAGATCACCATAACCCGACCGCGGCGGCGGATCACACGGCACTTCTCGCAAATTTTGCGAACAGACGCACGGACTTTCATGTCCAGCCTCGCACTCTCACTACTACAGAATTGCTATCCTAACAAACCTACATCATCTTAGTCAAACAATTAATTTCAGGTGTATGGTATGCCTGGAATTAATCGAGATTGAGTCAGATCAGAACTTTCTACAAAGACAAAATCGCTGTTGGAGTAGACCCAGACAGCGATTTTGAGAATGATTTTGAAGAGCGTAGTTATTCTTTAGAGTCGGGATTAGACCTTAGGCACCCCGTTTGAGAGCCCCTTCTACCTGCCTGAACTCCTGCTCCAATCGAGTTTTCAATTTGTCAGGAAGGGGACGATTTGGGTAGGAACTGTAGTGACCTGCGATCGCATTTAAAGCTGTCCGCATGGTAGTAAAGGAACTGAGGTTGCCTACAGCAGGATCTCGGCGGTAACGGGAGGCAAAGTCATTGATCAAGTCTTTGGCGTTGGCTTGGGCAACTGCTTTTGCGGGATCGTCGGTGGGCAGTTCGATGGCGTTGCGGAGACTGCTAATCACCATCAGCGTATCCTCTCGGTAATCGCCGGTTAGTTTGCCACTGGTACCTGCGCTACAGCTAGTCAGACCAATAACGGCGACTAGCAGCACTGCAAATAAGCGGGCGAGCAAGGTTTTCATAAAACATCAACATGAAAAGGCATTTCCGAATGACCGCTGCCTACTAGGCAAGCCAACGCCATCCACACTCCGTCATTTTATCTTGAGCCGTGAATCTACCCAACTCCATCCCTAAGAGGATTTAACGCATTGTGTCTAATGACCGCTTGGGGGGTAACCTGCTTGCTCAGGCTAGGCTGGATAAATGCGTAGCCGTCGGTTGGGCTCCTCGCCAAAGCTGAGGGATTTGAGCCGATAGTGCTCAGCTAACTCGTGTTGCATTTTGCGGATTCGGGCAGAGCGAGGTAGCAATTCTACAGGCTGTCCTTTGGGAATGACAATCTGCTCAACCGCTAACCGAGCTTCTTCTAATGCCTCAAGCTCGTCGTCATCACCGCTATGGGCAAAGAGATCTAAATTAACGGCTGTCGTGCTGTCATCTAGGTCAAGTAAATGCTGCAAAGAGCGCGTGATTTGAGGAATGCTATTGGACTTCACCATGTGAATGGGAATCTGACGGCCTTTAGCAACGTGACGAAGCTTGGAATGGTTCTTAACGTGCGATCGCAAGGCCAAAATAGCATCTGCGGTTTCCAACTCCTTGGTTAGAAAAATGGGAAGTGTCAGTGTGCGAATAACGTGCTCAAGCTGGTGACGGCTGAGCCCGTAGGGATAAACCCTCACGATGTCCTCACCATTGGCCCCTAGCAAGGGTTCCTGTCCGTAGCTTTCCTCCATCGCCATCGACGGTATCGGGTTGGCGCTTTGTCTGGAAAAATCCAATAATTCTTGAAACTGTTGACGCTCCGGAGAAATTTCTGGCACTCGACGGCTTGTTAAGGGCTGAACCTGCCCTAAATGGGGAACTGATTGTAGGGGCGGACGCATTTGTCCTGAGGCCCGCCAGCCAGTATTGGAGCGGGAAGGGGGAGGTTTAAGGGCGTCGTTTCCAGACAGTTCGTGGGTAACGGTAACCTTTCCTTGGGCGTCCGTAGTTCTAACCTGCGAAGTAGGTTGACGACCCCTCAGCACAGAGTCAACGGTAGTAGCCACCTCTTCATGAACAATCCAGCGCTGCCGCTCTACCATTTCCACGGCAATATCAAAAGTGGGAGGAGCTTTACGCTCCAAAACACTCTTTTGGCTGCCCCGTCTCCGAGCTTCTTCATCCCCTAAAGTTACGGATTGAATGCCTCCAATTAAGTCTGACAGTGTAGGGTTCTTGATTAAGTTCTCAAGCCGGTTTCCATGAGCAGTGCCTACCAGCTGAACCCCTCGCTCAGCAATGGTCCGGGCTGCAAGTGCCTCTAGCTCTGTACCGATCTCATCAATGACAATGACCTCTGGCATGTGGTTTTCCACGGCCTCAATCATGACTTGGTGTTGCTCCTCTGGACGAGCAACTTGCATTCGTCGAGCTCGGCCAATCGCAGGGTGAGGAATGTCTCCATCTCCTGCAATTTCGTTAGAGGTATCAATAATGACAACCCGCTTTTGGAGGTCATCCGCCAGAACTCGAGCAATCTCTCTTAAAGCGGTGGTTTTACCCACGCCCGGACGGCCTAACATCAAAATTGACTTACCAGTTTCCACCAAGTCACGGATCATGCCGATCGTGCCCATGATGGCTCGCCCTACGCGACAGGTAAGACCGATGACGTCTCCTGACCGGTTACGAATTGCACTAATTCGATGTAACGTTTTCTCGATGCCCGCTCGATTATCTCCACCGAATAACCCCACGCGCTCGATGCAATGCTTCAAATCAGCATAAGAGACGGGTTCTTCTGAAAGGTACTCTGCCCCTCTAGGAAAGCGAGCTTCTGGGCGTCGGCCTAAATCTAGTACAACTTCAACCAACTCGTTTTGTTGAGGATGCACCTCCAAAACGGAACGAATAGCATTGGGTAAAATTGCCAACAGTTGAGTGAGGTCATCCGTGATCAGGCTTTCCTGGGGGTCTTGAATAGCAGCAGCGTCAGCACTTCCAGAAGAGTGAGCGTTGTGAGAAACCTGTTCGCTATTGAGATTGACCATAAAGTGGGTATGCAGTCAGAAAAAGCAGGGATACAAACGACAACCGATTTAGGGAGCTGATGTTGCCTGATCATGGCCACGATTTCGCTTTACAATTTCAGCTTCATTAATCCAAGGTTCCTTCAGTTGCAAAACCAAAGAGGATGCACGCCCTAAGGCAATTTCTAGAAGATCGGGCATCTCTTCTAAGTGAATAATCTCTGGCAACGAGAAAGATGGAGACTGCTTGGATTTGTCAAGCAATGGCGTGAATTGACTCGAATTGCCCGTCCTACTTCCGGTAGACAGCAAGGGATTCATGGATTCATCTGGCGTCAAGATCGGCATGACCAACTTTCGAGCGTAACTGCCATAGGCAATTCCAGAAATCTGCGCTGGCTGCTTACCTGATAGGACAGGAAATGAGGCTCGATTAACAGGCAAGTTCAGCAATTCTAACTGATGCAATTTCTCGACTGTATGACGATTCGTTCCTCCTGCTAGCTGAACGTATCCAGGTAGCTGAGCATTTAAAACCTTTTGACCAAATCGGATTGCTGCTATGGTTGTCCCATCGCCAATATCTCCACTCATTGGGCGACCATCGGTTTGCCAAATCAGTGGAATGGAAAGCGGTTGGATAATATTCCACAGGCTCCAAAGATATGGAATCACTTCTTCCCCATCGGGACAGCTGATCGCAACGAGCTTGAGGTGCTTGAGCCAGGGCTGAATTTCCTGCCATAGTCGCTGAAAAGACTGTGTCCGACCTATTTGCGTATGGATTTCAATAGCATCAATTGTGGGGAAAAGCTGAGCTGCGATCGCACTGGGTGTGGAAACATAGGAACGCGTGTAGATTTGCTCAAATGGACAAATGGGTATGCATCGACCGCAGCCATAGCACTGGCTATCTATAACTCCCAACTCTTTGTCAGGGTTATTAAAAGTAATGGCTTGAGTTGGACAAATTCGCTCACAAGGCCGGTTACAATCGACCGGACAGGTTGCAGGATCAAACGCTGCTTTCCGGAAGTGGGGATCCTCTCCGTCGTTTAAGCTCACCATCAGCCAGGTACTGCTTGGCAAATTGGTATGAGGCAAACCTACTTTATCAATAAGCTGCTGAGCGGCCGTTAATCCAGAGCGGGCAGCCGCCACAATAGCGGGATCAGCAGCGAGATCAATACAATCGGCTCCTGCTAAGGCATAGACCAACGCCAGATTACGAATAGCAGGCAAATGGTGATAGCTGGCCCCACAGATGAGCTTGAACCAGTGTCCCTCCTGGAGGGATGTCAAAGGAGAACGCCGAATAATCACTCCTTTATGCTAGTCAGAATTGACAAATTTGACGAGCAC
>DATNQF010000167.1:0-21690 GCA_036702855.1 Trichocoleus sp.
AGTGCGGTTTCTAAGGCGGTCACGGATTGGGCGAGGACCTGCGATCGCACTGACCATGCTCATGCTGTTTGTTGTGCTTTTCAGCCTTTTCGCTATTATTCTGCCAAGGCTGGGCGGGCAGCTTCAACTTATAGCAAACGCCCTACCTCAAGTCGTTGATCGACTGGAATTTATCTACGACAATTGGCAGACAAGAATACCGGGTAACCTCTTAGCGGATAACCAAGGTCTAGACAATCTGCTTCAGGAATTGCAGGCTTTGGGTACTCGTTTGATTGGCAACTTATTTGGGTTTGTTAGCAGTTCAGTTGGCATACTCCTTAATTTCCTGCTCTTTCTAGCCGCAACTATTATGCTGCTGGTAACGCCCATGCAGTACCGTCGCATTTTTACGCTGGCGTTTCCGGCCTTTTATCGACCCCGGGTAAATGAAATTTTGAATGAGTGCGAAGCCTCGCTTGTGGGATGGATCCGTGGCACCCTTCTGGCAATGGCTGTTATTGGTACGGTCAGTTATATTGGCCTGCTGATTTTGGGAGTTCCCCTGCCGCTGGTGAATGCCTTGCTGGCCGGTCTACTAGAGTTTGTTCCTAACATTGGCCCTGTTCTCAGCGTAATTCCCCCCACCCTACTGGCATTTCTCGAAGCGCCTTGGAAAGCTGTGGCAGTCATTGTGCTGTACCTACTAATCCAGCAGTTTGAAAGTTTGGTACTTGTACCCATAGTGATGAAGCACGAGGTTTCCGTGCTTCCTCTCTTCACGCTGCTGGCCGTGGTGGTGTTCTCAATTTTCTTTGGCTTTTTGGGGCTGTTCCTGGCTATTCCACTGCTCATTGTGGTGCAGATTTGGCTCCGGGAAGTGCTGGTCAAGGATGTGATGAATCGCTGGCAAACGCCTAGCCCCGAACGTGAAGTTGTTCGTCAGTAGCCTTGCTTTCCTTGGCGGAGCAATGTCTTGCTAACGCATTAACACTAAGAGAAAGCTGAAACCCAGCAGCGTGATAAGGGCTATCAACCCAGTTCGCCGTCGCAGCCAAAGCTGCATTTTTTCCCTACTCGATAAGGTGATTGTCTCAGTGCTGTGGGCTGTGTTGATATCTCGGTAGAGTGTGCAAGTTTCAGCGTGAGGTCGTTGGGGAAACGTGCAGGTATCGTCTTGGTGATACGTGCAACTTTCACAAAGGGCCGTACCTGATGTCGCTCGGTACAAAGGAATGCCAGGATGGCCATGTGCTTTGAGCATCAGCCTACAGTGGGGACATTGAAGGGCACTAGCGTCAATCGTTGTCTGACACCGGGGGCAAGTAGCCATTCAGTTCTCTCCAAACCGCTGACCGTATCCTAGCGCACTAACCTATCACCGGAAATTGGCGTGCCTGGAACTCCTTGGACTCAACCAGTTCATAGGTGAATCCGAGCGCTTGATCAAAAGCTTGTGTGACCTTTGCTAGCTCCGCCTCGGCAATTGACTTCCACTGTTCTCGGCTGCTCCAGCGAATCACACAAATCACGGTTTCGGCATCGGCAGGATCAATCCAGACTTCTTTAGAGACAAATCCTGGATACCCTTGAAGCGCGGCTGTCCAAATGTCTGTATCGAGCTGGATGTATTGCTCCCGATTTTCAGGAGCCATCCGAAATTTAAGCCATTCAATCACCATAAGCGCTGCAGTTTTCTTGGGTAATGCTGTCTTTAGGAATGCTCTCGAAAGGTGGCAAAGAAGCCTGTGTAGAACCAAGCTGATTTAACCAGGTTTGTCTATCAGTTTGCTGGAATCACTCTGCTGGAATCAGTCTGCTGGAATCACTTGGACTGTGCCGCTAATCTCAAGCTGTCCAGCGGCTACTTGCAAAGACTCAATCCTGACCTCTGGTCCCAAATCAAGCTCAAAGTCATCTAAATCCTGTTGTTCTAACCCACCGCCACTAATGAGAGTTGGCTCATGCAGCACCAGAATATGTCCGTCGCGTACGGTCAGCCCAGTGCGTAGCGTAATTGTGTGGGCTGGGTTCGGTCTGCCCTCTGGTAACAGGGTTAAGGTGATCAGACCCGGTGCGATCGCAACTCCCGCTGTTTGAAACCGAACAGTGTCTCCTTCAACCAAACTGGCTAAATAAGGCTGCAAACCATGCTCTGCTCCTTGCACCACGATGAGTTGTTTGAGAAAGTCTCGGAGACCATCGCGCAGCAGCGGAGCTTGCAAAGAAGCATTGAGGTCAGCTTCTCGAATGACAACATTTCCGGCAATTGGAAACTTTTGCAGCAGCCGTAGAGGCTTACCCCGCAGCACTTGGCCCAAGTTGATGCGAATTTCTGAGGCTTGCACTTGGGCATGACTAAGATGCAGGCCCTGATACACTGCTCGGTCTGCCGCCAAAACCACTTTGGGCACATACCCAGAAAGAATTTGGCGGTCCCGCCCTTCCAGCTGAAAAACCAGGTTTTCTATGTGGTCTACCTGAGTTTGTAGCCACAGCCGCACGGCAGGAGGCAGAATGCGGCCGATGATTCGACTGCCTCCTGGCTCTGCTCCCTCTACAGGAGATTCCCCGGCAGAAAACTTTTCAGCATCAATACTGCTGTCTACCGAACTGTCTTTCACCACAGGTTTTCCCTCTTCAGCAGGACTGGGATCGAGTCTGTCTACCCAGTTGACTTGACTCTATCAGAGCAGCTTCCCGACTCCAATAAATTTTGTTGGGATCAAAATGTCAAGATATCTTGACATTTGAGTTTGCCAATCCGATCCCCAGTGATCCCATTTGTTATGATTTACTGACAAGGCGATCCCCGGATCAAACAGAATTCGGTTAATTCCTTAAAACACAAGGATTTCAAGGGCTTGATCCCGCAAGCTTTTTTTGCAATAGTAAGCCCAAAGATTGATCCCCAGGGGTCATCTGTGATCCCAGCGTGTGTTAACCCTTGCCCTAAACGGGCCATCAAGGAGGTAACGTCTGCTCATGTCTCAACATCCCCCGCTTGAAGAAATGACCCTCCGGCAGCTCCGCCGAGTTGCCAGTGAATACGAAGTTTCTCGCTACAGCCGGATGCGTAAAAGCGAACTCATCGACTCCATCCGTACCATTGAAACTCAACGGGGTCTGGTAACGGTTACGGCCCCAGTCATGGCACCGTCTCCCGCTCCCATCGAAAGCCAAATCGAAAGTCAAACTGAAGTCGAAGCGTCTAAATACTCCGCGATCCCCAGCCCTACCCCAACCGCAGTGGCTGTGCTAGCCACTGTTGATGAAGGCCTCTCCGATCTCCCTAGTGGGTACGGTGAGAGCCGGATTGTTCTAATGCCTCGTGATCCCCAATGGACCTACGCTTACTGGGACATTCCCAACGAGCACAAGGAGGATCTGCGCCGTCAGGGTGGGGTTCGCCTGGCCTTGCGGTTTTATGACGTGACCGACATTGATCTCGGCCACCAAAGTCCCCACAGCTTGCAACAGTACGAGTGCGATGAACTGGCTCGTGAGTGGTATCTGCCCGTTCCAGTGAGCGATCGCGATTACGTAGTCGAAATTGGCTACGTCTGTAACGATGGTCGTTGGCTAGTGCTGGCCCGTTCCCTCCCCGTTCATATTCCTCCCGTCTACCCCTCTGACTGGATCGAAGACCATTTCATGACGGTAGACTTCTCTGCCGAGCTGAAAGGCAAGACCCTAATGACCTTGACCCACCCCAGCCGTCGTATGAGCGCTGCTGGAACATCGGTTGAAGGCAACCCCATCTACGATGGCATCTTTGCAATGGCTGAGTCGGTAGAGGCTCAGCGAGTAGCCGGTTCGCTGTTTGGTTCCATGCAGCACGTAGCTGGATCAGGGCAGATGCAAATGCAGATGCAGACGGTGGCTGAGCAAGCCATCAGCTCCTACGTCTTCCCCTCCGGTGTGGGTATGTGGGCAGTTCCCACCATGTCAGGCTTGACTATGTCAGGTGCAGGCTTCTCCGCGTCGGCCCCGCCGATCCGGCCTCGCCAGTTCTGGCTGGTTGCCGATGCTGAACTTATCGTTTACGGTGCTACTGAGCCAGACGCCACCGTTACCATCGGTGGTAAGCCCATTAAGCTCAATCCCGACGGTACCTTCCGTTTCCAGATGTCCTTCCAGGATGGCCTGATTGACTACCCCATCATGGCGGTAGCCGCCGATGGTGAACAGACCCGCTCCATCCACATGAAGTTCACTCGTGAGACGCCCTCTCGTAATACCAATACTAAAGAGGAACAGGTGCTGGAGTGGCTGAATTAAGCTCTGCGGCTTGAGTCTTATAGATTGGGTTTTATGGACTGAGTCCTAAAAACTAAGTTTGTCTTAACTGCGAAATACTACTAGAGGCCCGGCAAATGTCGGGCCTTTTTTTGCTTTCTCCACCCTGGGTCGATGCTTGGCCAGAGAAAATTTGTTTGGATGTGTGAGCAGGCGGATACAACTTGACACCGGCCCATGAAGTTCACTACCGAACCCAGCGTTGAAACAAAGATCAGCAGGATGAAGGCTCGCGTGCGGTGGCAACACCCTCTAATTGCGCAGCAGGGCATCGATCAGACCCGGCTTGAAATTGCAGATGGCCATAGCCAGGATGCTGATTTTTCTTTTCTAGTTATTGGGGACAGTGGTACAGGCAATCACCGGGGAGATGATCCCCAACGGCGCGTAGCTGAGGCAATGCTGGCCCACGAACCCGACTGCCGCTTTATGCTGCATACCGGAGATGTTGTTTACTTGGTGGGTTCAAGTGAGCAGTACCCAGACAATTTCATCAAACCTTACCGGGAATGGCTGCTGGGGGGAGATGACCCCAAAGCAATTTGCTACGACCAGATGACCTTTAAGAAGCCTGTTCTGCCCGTTTTAGGCAATCACGACTACTACGATCTGCCTTGGTGGGTGGGGATAGCCGCTGGAACAAGTCGGCCCTTGCGTAACTTGTTGCAATCGCGCATTGATCTCGATGTGGGTTGGCATGGCTCCTTTCAAGGAGAGACTTTTGCTAAAGCTTTTCTCGACTACCTGCAAGGAGTACCTGAGGGACAACTGAAGGCTCATCTTGAGCGCCATTACACAGCCGTCACAGATACAGGTCGTTGCCTGTGCTACCGTCCTGGTGAATTTACCCGGTTGCCCAACCGCTACTACACCTTCCGTTATGGCAACATCGACTTTTTTGCTCTAGATTCCAATACGTTTAACGAACCGTTGCCAATCCCAAATACCCCTGAGGGCAACCAGTACCGTCAACAGCTACGCGAACGTCGTCAAGCCCTCGATACTGAGCGCAATGAACTCGTCATGGCCGCTACGGGAATGGGACCGAATGCCGAATCTGGATCAGACCCTCTTCCCGATATTTATACCGAGCTAGAGCAGTTAGAAGAGCAAATCAAAGACATTGATAAGCAACTCTCTACCTCCGATACCCTAGTTGATCTCGATCAGCTCAATTGGCTCCGCGATCGTCTCATTCATTCCTGGCAGACACCCGAAGTCCAAGGCCGCATTGTGTTCTTTCATCATCCTCCCTATGTGACAGAAGCCACTAAGTGGAACCAAGGCCAAACCCTCGCTGTGCGGCACAATCTACGACAGGTGCTCCAGAGCGTTGCCAAGGAAGTGGGAAGTCTCTCTCAGAAGCGACCTTTGGTAGATTTAGTCATCACAGGCCACGCTCACTGCTTAGAGTACCTACGCACCGGAGCAACCGGGTATTCTGACAGCCATCTAAACTGGCTAATCTGTGGCGGCAGTGGGTTTAGCCTGCGGCGGCAGCGCCCGGAAGGCCCTAACTTACCCGAAGGGGAGATGGCTATGGTAGCGCGATCGCATCTCTATGTGGGGCGTAGCGGTCGAGGTTCGCGTAAAAAACGTCCCTATTCTTTTCTCCGAATTGATGTTCGTTCTGGAACACCTGCTCAAATCGTGCTGCGTCCCTTCGCTGTTGAAAAAGTTCAAGGTCAATGGGTTAGTAATACCCTGAGTGCGATCGCACTTTGAAAGAGAGTGTGTTTCTGAAATTATTTGGGTTGATAAGACAACTAATAAAATAAACAGTTGTGCTGGCTAGATGCCAGTAAATCTCAACAATGGGGTTGACAGCTGATCGGTTTGACGTATTACACTCAGATCGATTAAATGAAAATTGTTTTCATTAAGATTGCTTATTTAAAAACAGGCTGCGTCCGTCTGTTTTTTGCAAGGAGGTAATTCAGCAATGAAGTGGAACCGACGCAATTTCTTGGCTCTGGCTGCTAGTACTGCGATTATGGTAGCTGCCTGCAGTCCCTCTCAGCAAACCCAGGAGGAAGCCACTCCTTCTAGTAATAGCCAGAGCACCAACCAGGCAGGCGAGGTGAACGTTTACTCCTCGCGTCACTATGACAGTGATGATGTCATCTACAAACGCTTCACTGAGGAGACAGGCATCAAGGTCAACCTCATTGAGGGGGAAGCCGATGAGTTGACTGAGCGAATCAAGAATGAGGGGACCAATAGTCCCGCTGATGTCCTTGTTACTGTCGATGCAGGTCGGCTCTGGCGGGCAGAAGAGCAGGGGTTGTTTCAACCCATTGACTCCGAAGCACTCGAAAAAGCTATCCCTGCTAACCTGCGGCATCCTCAAGGACTTTGGTTCGGCATGACGCAACGGGCTCGGGTCATTGTCTATAACAAAGAAGCAGTGCAGCCCTCCGACCTTTCCACCTATGAAGCCTTGGCTGATCCCAAGTGGAAGGGTCGGGTCTGTATTCGCAGTTCAGGCAATATCTACAATCAGTCTCTGTTGGGTTCGATGGTAGAGTCGGACGGTGCTGAGAAGGCCGAAGCTTGGGCTAAGGGTCTAGTTGCCAACCTTGCTCGTGAACCTGAAGGAGGCGACGTTGACCAAATTAAAGCAGTGGCTGCAGGCCAGTGTGATGTGGCTATTGTCAATCACTACTACTGGGCACGCTTAGCCAAGTCTGATAAACCTGATGACAAAGCGGCTACAGAGGCCACCGCTCTATTCTTCCCCAACCAAGGCGATCGGGGAACCCACGTCAACATTAGCGGAGCGGGGGTTGTGGCGACTGCACCAAACAAGGAGAATGCGGTTAAATTCCTTGAATTTTTAGTAACACCTGAAGCCCAAAAGATTTTTGCCGATAGCAATAACGAGTATCCCGTTCTTGACGGGGTTGACGTTGATCCTGTCGTTGCCGAAATGGGGAACTTTAAAGTGGATGAGACAAACGTTGCAGCTTATGGCCGCAACAACGCAGACGTTGTCAAGATCGTAGATCGCAGCGGCTGGAAGTGAGAATTACAGGAGTATAGAAAGCTGGCGGCAGGTAGCTGCCTAAAAAGCTTGGAGAGACTAGACCGCCTCTCCAAGCTTTCTACTTATGATCGCTTGCGAGACCTCTCAACGAATCTTCTAGACACCTGTTAACAGGACTTCTGGATGAAGAAATGCATTACCCAAAAGATTATTGAGTAGAATTTTCAATAAAGGATGTATTTTTAGTCTTTTTCTTTTCAATTGCGGATTTTCTCTCTGTTTTCCGTTCTGACGTTACACAACCCACTTGCTTAAACTCCATGTCTTCGCCAGTTATTCTCAGTCTCGACCAAGTTACCAAGCAGTTTGCGCCCAACTCACCCCTCGTAGTGGATCGGGTTAGTTTGACGCTTACTCAGGGAGAACTGCTCGGGCTGTTGGGTCCTTCGGGCTGTGGCAAGACCACGCTGCTACGCCTAATTGCTGGGTTTGAGCATCCCGAGTCAGGCACTATTGAGTTGGCGGGGCGGCCTGTCTGCGGGTCTTGCTGGGTAAGTCCTGAACAGCGTGATGTGGGAATTGTTTTTCAAGACTATGCCTTGTTTCCTCACCTGAGTGTCGAGAAAAACGTTGCCTTTGGTCTGCAACCGCTATCACGCAAACAAACTCTTTCTGTCAGCCAAGTGCGGGAGCGAACTACAGAAGCGATCGCTCTAGTGGGTTTGCAAGGACTTGAAAAGCGCTATCCTCACCAGCTCTCAGGTGGGCAGCAGCAGCGAGTAGCACTGGCAAGAGCCTTAGCTCCCCGACCTTCCCTAATTCTGCTTGATGAACCCTTTAGTAACCTAGATGTACAAGTGCGCCTGTATCTACGCCAAGAGGTGCGAGATATTCTTAAAAAGGTGGGTGCTTCCGGTGTGTTTGTTACTCACGATCAAGAAGAGGCTCTAGCTATTGCTGATCGAGTAGCTGTTATGCGGCAGGGGCAAATCGAACAGTTAGGGACTCCCGAAGAGATTTACAGCAAACCTGCCTCTCGCTTTATTGCTGAGTTCGTTACTCAGGCTAACTTTATTCCAGCTCGTCGTTGTCATGAAGGGTGGGAAACTGAAGTCGGTTGCTTTAATGTCAGTGTTGAACCCTGCGCTACTTCTGAAGAAAATCTCGATTTGAGCGTCGGAGAGTTAATGATTCGGCAGGAAGACCTGCACCTAGAAGCAGATGACTCTGCTCCGCTCTTGGTGCGCGACCGCCAATTTTTGGGTCGGGAATACAAATACTGTTTGCTTACCCCTTCCGGCAATACCCTTCACGCGCGGACTACCCTAGGGCAGCGTATTGATATTGGCGATCGGGTACGCGCTTCGATCAAACAGCCTCATCTACGCTTTTTTCCCACCTCTATTAGGGCAGTGAGACCAGCATCCCGACCCCCCATTTCTGCCGCTTAAAGACAAGATGGCTTATGGGGGAAATGCGATCGCATTTCCCCTATAAGCCACACTGAGTCAAGCTGCTCTAAATCAATCGTTGAATCGACTGCCCTACTTTTGCTCGGGATGGTCTGTTTCGGGGTGATGAACGCCCAGTTCGTTGAGCCGCCGGATCATCAGATGGAGCCGCCCAAAATCACGGTGATTAAAATGCAGCACGAGTCGAGGCAGGGTTTCAGTTTCATCCCCCTTCTCCACTGGTAAAGCCTTAGTTCGCTCAATTTTGCCCTTCACTACAATGTCGCTAAACTCCGCATTGAGCTGCTCGATAACAGCATCTGATAAGTCAACCTTGAGGCGAATGATCAGGCGATCACCGACATATCGACAGGAGTGAAACACCCGGTAAAAGTTGATAATCGCTTCACAGGCATCCTCTACGTTATCGGTCATTGTATAGAGGCTGGGGTCATCCGGGCTGACCAGCCCCCGCTTAACTAGGTGCTCTCGAATGTAGGCATCCCAACCATGCCAGTAGTTGCCCCCAGGGTAGTCCACCAACACAACAGGCATAGGATCTGACTTACCCGTTTGAATTAACGTCAAGCACTCAAAGGCTTCATCCTGTGTGCCAAAACCGCCCGGAAACAGCACTAAAGCATCACTTTCCCGTAGAAAAAACAGCTTGCGAGTAAAGAAATACTTGAAGTTAATTAGCTTGGGGTCACCTGTCATGACAGGGTTAGCCCCCTGCTCAAAGGGCAACTGAATGTTGAGGCCAAAGGAATGATCTGGTCCGGCTCCCTCGTTTCCCGCCTGCATGATGCCGCCTCCGGCCCCAGTCATGACCATAAAGCCCTGTTGCGCAATGCTATGGGCGAAGTCTTTGGTCAATTGATACTCAGGGCTCTCAGGAGACAGGCGAGCTGAGCCAAAAATCGTAATTTTGCGAATGTGGCGATAAGGATAGAAAATTTGAAAGCCTTGCTCCAGATCCAGCAAGGTGTAGTTCAAAATTTTCCAGTCCAGCCGATCTGCTTCCCGTCCTACCATCCGTAGAACGGTCTCAAAAACTTGGGTGATGAGTTTTCCGTGCTCCCGGTTGGGCAACTGCTCTAAGAGAGCCACTAAATCTGCTTGGAGACTGGAAGACGATTGGGAGGGAAGCGATACCATCTATAACAGAATTTTATAAAGAATGGCCTTCCATTCTACCCAGTTTTTGGGGATCTCGGGGAATCGGCACTAACCGTCATCCGTTCTCAAATGACAAGAATGCGTCTGGAGATAACCATCCAGACGCACTCTTAAAAACAGCTAGCAAAACCCGTTTGCCCGAATACCTTAGAGGTACTTCTCCAATGTATTAGCAAGGGTCGTTTTGGGAACAGCCCCAACTACCATGTCAACTCTTTGACCACCCTTAAAAATCATCAGAGTAGGAATGCTGCGAATGCCGTATTGACTAGCAACACTGGGATTTTCGTCAGTATTGACCTTAACAACTTTAACTTGGCCAGCGTACTGTTCAGCGATCTCATCTACAACCGGTGCGACCATCCGGCAGGGTCCACACCAGGGTGCCCAGAAATCCACCAGGACGGGAACATTGCTTTCCAGTACCTCTTGTTTGAATGTAGAATCTGTGACTTGTGCGGCTGCCATGCCTAGATATCCTTGCCTCGATTACGTACAAAAAATATTAACACAGCCAAAAATCGATGCCCTTAGCCGTTGACTTCTACAATAGACCAGAATTGCACAAAATTCCTCGCGCCTCCTTCAGAATCTCTCTTTTGAGATAATTGGCTTCAAAAGGAACCGCCCAGATCAATGATCTGGGCGGAGTGTGGTGTGAGGAGTGAACGGAAACTTTCGTCTCCGCTTTTCCCCATTGTACAAGGGACAGTTAGGGATTTGCCACTTAAGCTATTGCAACTTCTAACTTTTGATGGCTAATCCTTGCCTTCTTAGGGATCCGTCAAGGCGTAGTCCTCGATTCTGAGGCAGAAATAGAGTTGGTTTACTTGCCCATGCCCAGCTGTTGCGCCTTCTGATAAACCTTGCCCTCGGTAAGCAGGGAAGGCGCAATGACGACATCAACTTGTTGCATTTCCTTGATATCCTTAGCGCCTAGCGTTCCCATGCTCGTCTGGAGCGCCCCCAAGAAGTTATGAGTCCCGTCGTCTAACTGGGCTGGACCTCTCAGAATCTGCTCTAGGGTGCCAGTCGTTCCGACGTTAATCCGGGTGCCGCGCGGCAGCACCGGGCTGGGTGTCGCCATGCCCCAGTGGTACCCACGTCCGGGTGCCTCAGCAGCCCGAGCAAAGGGTGAGCCAATCATGACCCCATCAGCACCACAGGCAATGCACTTACAAATGTCGCCTCCAGTGACCAAGCCACCGTCGGCAATAATTGACACATAACGCCCTGTTTCTTGATAGTAGTCGTCGCGGGCAGCAGCGCAGTCAGAAACAGCCGTGGCCTGCGGGATACCAACACCTAAAACGCCGCGTGATGTGCAGGCTGCTCCAGGCCCAATACCCACTAAAATACCCGAAGCGCCTGCCTTCATTAAGTTAAGAGCGACTTCATAGGTAACACAGTTCCCCAGAATTACCGGAATGGGCATTTCAGCACAGAACTGAGCCAAGTCAAGAGGCGTGATAGATTCAGGCGAGAGGTGTGCAGTGGAAACTACGGTTGCCTGTACAAAAAAGAGGTCAGCTCCTGCTTCCGCAACAACCTTGCCAAAACGAGCTGCTCCAGCAGGTGTGGCACTAACGGCAGCAATGCCGCCCTGCGATTTGATTTCCTGAATCCGCTTTTGAATCAGTTCTGGTTTGATGGGTTCGGCGTAGAGGGTTTGCATCAGGGTGACAAATTCGTCCTTGCCCACTGAAGCAATCTTGTCGAGTACTGGGTTGGGGTCTTCGTAGCGAGTCTGGATGCCCTCTAGGTTAAGCACACCCAATGCTCCCAATTGAGACAGCAGCACAGCCATGCGCACATCCACGACCCCATCCATGGCGCTGGCAATAATGGGAATTTCCCGTTCAATGCCACCAATCTGCCAGCGAGTATCCGCAAGTTGAGGATCTAGGGTGCGTGGACCTGGAACCAATGCAATTTCGTCTATACCATAGGCTCTGCGGACTGTCTTGCCGCGACCAAGTTGAATATTTACGTCCATCTCTAAACCCAAGACCATTTAGCTAGCCTAACATTCCTAACAGACTTTTTAGATGACTTTCTAGCTGCTTGATTTAGCTGCTCCCAATTGGCTGATAATGAGAGAGATTGGGAGTGTCTTAATAAATTCCTCAGTGTTTAGACCTGATTGCTGCTTGATGATCGAGTTTTCAAGCCTAAGTCTGATAAACACTTGGGGGAAATAGTGCTCTCTGATCAGGAGTATTTTTTGTGAATCTGTCTTCTCTGTCTTTTTTCCGCAATCTTCAAGCTCCGAGCCGCCAGTTTGCTGTGATTGGCTTAGGTCGCTTTGGGCGGGCTGTCTGTGGCACCCTACATGGCTTAGGGTACGAAGTGCTGGGAATCGATTCGGATGAGCGGCGAGTAGCGCAGGCACTGTCCGATCAGATTGTGGCTCACGCTGTACAGCTGGATTCAACCCAACCCAGTGCCCTTAAAGAAGCGGGCATTCCTGACTTCGATACAGTTATTGTGGCGATCGGTAACTATGTAGAAGAAAGCGTCATCACCACGATGAATGTGAAGGAAACGGGGGTTACCCATGTGGTGGCCAAAGCCTCTTCTGAAATCCATATGAAGCTACTAAAGCGGGTTGGAGCTGACCATGTAGTCTTTCCGGAGCATGAGATGGGCTGTGAGTTGGCTCGTTCTCTTACCCGTCCTGGCATTTTGGAGCGCTTTGATATTGATCCAGAAAACAGCATTGTGGAAATTATTGTGCCTCAGGCATTTCACCAGAAGACGATTGTGGAGCTGGATTTGCGCAACAAATATGGTTTAACTTTGCTGGCAATCAGCCAGGAGGGCAACCCCGAGAAACTTGAAATTAACCCTAGCCCAGTAACTCGATTGCGCGCCGGATCGGTCATGGTTGTCATTGGGAGCAATCGGGGTATTGATCGTTTACCGGTATGACAGAGATGTCCCCATCCTTACGCGTTGTCGGGTTGATGAGCGGTACTTCGGCTGATGGCATTGATGCTGCTTTAGTAGAGCTTTCTGGCCAGGGCTATTCTCTGTCTTACTCGTTTCTAGGAGGACTGACTTGGCCTTATCCAGAGGATGTGAGATCGCACATCCTCGCGACTGCTGCTGGACAACCCCTTTCTATGGCCCAATTAGCTGAGTTAGAAGATGCGATCGCACAAACCTTTGCTCAAGCGGCCCAAGAGATTCAGGCTCAGCTAGGAAAGGCCGATTTGGTAGCCTCCCACGGCCAAACCGTGTTCCATCGCCCTCCCGAGGAGCACTGTTTGGGGTATAGTCTGCAATTAGGCAGGGGTGAGGTCATTGCTCAGCTCACAGGGCTGCCGACTGTGAGTAACTTTCGGCAAGCGGATATCGCTGCTGGCGGCCAGGGTGCGCCGTTAGTCCCCCCTGTTGATGCGAGTCTGCTGAGCCATACCCAATACACTCGGTGCGTGCAAAACATTGGGGGGATTGGCAATGTAGCCTACCTGCCTACGGCCACAACCGGCGAAACTCTGCTCAACACGGTATTGGGATGGGACACTGGGCCAGGTAATACACTGATTGACATTGCTGTACACACCCTTTCAGAAGGGCAACTTGGCTATGACCACAACGGTGCCTGGGCTGCCCAAGGTACGCCTTGCCTAGAGCTAGTGCATCGTTGGCTGGAGCATCCCTTCTTTGAACTGCCTCCACCTAAATCAACGGGGCGGGAACTCTTTGGCTGGACCTACTTTGAGCAGTGTCGGCAGGACGCTCAACAAAAGGGGCTCTCGGATGCGGATTTGTTGGCAACCCTAACTGAATTAACTGCCGTTTCTATTGCGGAGAACTATCGGCGATTCTTGCCGAGTTTGCCCGATGAAGTTTTGGTGTGTGGTGGTGGTAGCCGTAATCCCTATTTAATGAATCGCCTACAAACCCATCTGGAGCCTATTCCAGTGCGGACAACTGATACGGCTGGGGTACCTGCTTTGTACAAAGAAGCGATCGCATTTGCAGTTTTAGGCTACTGGCGATGGCACCAAGTTCCGGGCAACTTGCCTGCCGTTACAGGTGCTAAGGCAGTCTGCTTACTTGGGGATATTCACGAACCTTTACATTACAAAAAGTTCGTAAACCCTTGAAAACTGGGCTTGCCCTCTCACCCGATTCCTAACAAGAGCGCGTATTCTTTAAGAGAGACAGTACCCTCTCTGGTGGGAATACTAGTTCTATTGCGGTTGATAACTCAGGGAGCAACTCGTGGTTCATAGTTTTTTAATTGAACCAGGGCGTTGGACGCTGTATGGAAGTTGGTTGGAACGCGATACCCTACCGATTCCGGTCAAGGGAAAAATTTTGGTGGCTTGGAGCCGTGATGACTGGTTCACCATGGTCATGAAGCTGATTTTTCCGGAGGGTGAACTGGATGAAATTTCCCTGCAATATCGGGGTCGCTTAACCAGTGGCGATTGCCAATATACTTTTGTACTACAGCATAGTCTGCTGGGTCGGGTAGAAGGAGAAGGCTGGGTTGCGCCCGATTCTATCATCCAACGTTACTGGGCTTTGGGAGATCGCCAGCGGCGCACTGGTTTTGAAACGCTTCATCGTTTGGACGAAGACCGCTATCATCTCTCCAGCGGCATCATGACTGGACACTACTTAACTAGCGCAATGGAGGCAACGCTACAGCGGCAGACTCCTGCTCCCCTGTAAAGTAGTTGTTTGATCAGGCGTGTTCCCTCCCGCTAGAGGTGGGCATTCTATTGAATGGGTGCACTTGACACTACTAAAGTGGGAGAGAACCGATGAGACAGGCGTGCTAACCCTCCTATAGTTCCTTGCCTGGCTAATCGTCCCGATCTTCATCTAACTTGCCTTAGACACCCCCATGTCGAATACCAACCTCGGTCCCAAACTTGCCAATCGATATGAATTAATTGAACCCTTGGGGCAGGGTTCGATGGGTAAGGTGTACTTGGCAGAAGATGCCCTGCTAGGCAGTGTTAAGGTTGCTATTAAGTTTCTTTCTCAAACCTTGCTGACCGAAAGAATGCGGGAGCGCTTTTTGCAAGAGGCCATGACTTGCGCTCAGCTAGGGCAGAAAAGCATTCATGTGGTTCGCGTGACGGACTACGGCGTTAACGAGGAGAATCTGCCCTTCTACGTCATGGAGTATTTGCGGGGACAGGGACTGAGCCAGGTGATTAATAGCCAGCCGCTGCCAATCCCCCGGTTTCTAGGAATTACTCGACAGATTTGCTTAGGTCTACAGGCAGCTCATGAAGGTATCACCCTTAAGGGGGAGCCACTGCCAGTGCCCATTATTCATCGAGATATTAAGCCCAGCAACATTCTGATTATTCAAGATCCCTCCCTAGGAGAACTGGCAAAAATCCTAGATTTCGGCATTGCTAAATTGCTACAGGCTGGGGGAGACCAAACAAATTGTTTTATGGGAACTTTGGCCTATGCTTCTCCTGAGCAAATGGAGGGCTTGGAGCTAGATAGCCGCTCAGACATTTACAGTCTGGGTATTTTGATGTTTCAGATGCTTACGAGTAAGCTGCCGCTGCGGGCTAGCAGCCACACCTTTGGAGGGTGGTACAAAGTACATCAATCTCAAAAGCCGAAGCAAATAAATGAATTAGAGCCTGGCCTAAAGATACCCAAACTGCTTGAAGATTTGGTGATGGCCTGTCTGGAGAAGGAACCGCGAAATCGGCCCCAGAGTGCAACTGAGATCTTGAAAGCCTTAGAACCTTTGGAAGACCGTTTTTCAAACGGTTTTCGGATTGGTCAACGAATTGGGGCAACTCTGTCTCGGCTTCCCGTCACTCGTCGCCCTCAGCCTGAGGAAGACCTCCAGGAAGATCAAATCTGCAAGTTAACCGTCTGGCCCAAGGGAAAACCAATTGCGGAAATTGTATTTCCCCACCCGTTACCCACTAGCAAGGGACCTTTAGCTACAGTCTGGGCTATGATGCCGCAGTCTGAAGTAGAGCGGCGCTTAATCAGCACACGCTACAACACCTTTATTTGCACCCTGTCTCCTCATCCCATGGTGCTGTGGTTAACCGTGTTATACAGTAGCAGCCACGGCGCTCGTTGGCTGCCCTGCTATATGGATTTGAAGACAGACTCGGGGCAGGAAATGCTCTCGTTGCTCAGCCAGACGGGGTACTACAAGCTGCTACTCTTTGCTTTAGATGATCCGAGGCGCTGCGCCCATGTTTTAAGCTGTAATGTGGGCAGCCCTCAGAGATCGCTATTGAAGGACTGGGTGCTAACGGCGCGATCGCACCCCTCTATTGGGGGGGCAAACATTAGTAAAGACTTGCTGCGCAACGAACTCAACGACAAGCTCAAGCCCAAAGTGCTGCGGCAGCTAGAGTCTATCTACGCAGACACTGGCTCTGATGTGTCGGAGTAAAGCTTAGAAAAATACCTCAAAACCCTACCGAGGGGAGGGATAGAACAAAATGGGATGCCAGCAGCGCCGAATCATTTCGCGGGCGACGCTTGGGGCAGACCATTTTAAGATTCCCCCTAGACCACGGGAGCAAATTGCGATCGCACCAATATCATGTGTCTCAGCCGCCGTCAAAATCTCCTGAAGCGGATCGCCTTCGACCACAGTCGTGTTGACAACTAGATCTAAGGCTGCTAGCTCTGCTTGAACCTTTTCTAGCTTTGTTTCGGCTTCTTGCTGCGGTTTCTCTCCCCGCAATTCCCGGCGCACCCCTTCGTCAATAACCCAAAGCAATCGACAGCGCTCAAGGACCGAATTCGGATTTGACTGAATTTGCTGCTTAATCTGCTGTATTAAATGATCAGCTCCAGAACTTCCTTCATACGGCACCAGTAAGTAGCGAAAGAGATGGCGACACCGTAGATCGAGTTCTGCGGTAGTAAAAGTGGCAATCAACTGAGGACGCAGGATCATTAAGGGCACCTCAGTACGTTCCAACAGCTGCATTGTGGTGCTGCCGAAAAGCTTCTCCTCTAGCAAGGTGCGGATGGGGGTTCCCAGAAAAATTACATCGGAGCGATGGGTCTTTGCTAACCGCAAAATGTTGTCACTGGGACGCCCGACTTGAACCTCGACTTTAACGTTGACTCCGGCAGGGACATCGCGGATGACGTCGCTTAATCGTTTGCGTTGGGCTTCAATCTGTTCTGGATCAACCCGAGGAATTTCCCGAGTTGCCCCCACTGCAACATTGTGAAAGAAGACCAATTCCTTGAAGCCACCTTCGGCTAGGCTAGAGATAAAATGTGCCAGCCGGTGCATGCCATCGGCAAAATCAGTGCAGATTAAAGCCCGTTGAAACATGGTTTCTGATTCAGTGAAATTCAACTACTGCTGCATCAATATGACCTAACAGTAACATTCAAATCTTTGCCAAGATGGAAGGTGCCTCGGAGATCAAAAAAACCTACGGCAGAACCGTAGGACAGTCCCAGTAAGTAGCCCAAAAGTGACCTATACATGTGGATGCACTTTTAGGGAAACCCAGCGTTTCCCAAATGTAGCGAAGGAAACGCCAAGGCTAAGCCTTGATCAGCGAAGTAAAAGTTTTAAGGTAAGTCTCTCAAGTTTTGGCTAGGACAGTTCGATGAGACATGGTGCTGCCGTGGGGGTAGTCCTCAGTGATGCATTAAGTTGCCGTTGGAGGAATCAGCCACTTAAGGACTCAAAGTTCTCAAAAAGCACCAGAGAAACTAAGTATCAGAAAAACTAATTAACTGTAGAAGCTCGTAGCAAAGCTAGACAAAAGTCGCTGCTCTTTGTGGTTTTCTCAATGGGTCAGAAAGTTGACGCCCCAACATCCCCAGCTTTTTTCACCGATGGAACGAAGCAAGAGAGGGAGGTCGTCCCCTTTGACCATGCTTACGCGACTTTTTGGGGATAACGACTACACTTGAGGACTTGGGCCAATTCCCCACTCGTGGCGTAGAAAGTGCTTATACATGGTTTCTCGCATCATCATTTGCTCATAGAGCTTAACGAGAAACTGCTGGGCTTGCTCCCGGCTCATCTTCTCCACTTGGGTTTCGAAGGACCGCAGGTTGAACTGTTGTTCTAGAGAGAGTTGCATGGGCTCGTTCATGAGATTGCTCCAGTAAAAAGAGAGAGAACGGTGAAAGCCGGAGAAGGGCTTCCCTAGAGAAGGGTCTTCTGGCCGGGAGTTACCCCACTACCGAGAAGCAATGAGAGACTTGCATTCCAAGTAGTTATTTATGTTTTAACAATTATAACAATTGTTTGACAAGTGCCCCTCGACTTATTCCGAATTGAGTAGAAGTATATAACTCATTTCAGGAAGGAGTATTTGTTTCGGAATGGTTTACATTTATTTACCAATCCTGAGTTGACAAAAGTGCTCAGGGCTAACATAAAGCGAAAAATCCATTTTTTGAAAAATGCTCCTTGCCACAACGGGCCTCTCAATGATTGAAAGGTAACAGCTGTGTGGGGTTGGGATCATCGACCGATAGCCCTAGCCCAAAAAGGGCAAATTGCTTGCGTGAACCTCCCTCTACCGACTCAAATCGCAGCTAGAGAGATAATCCTCCTAGAATAGTCAGGAAATAGAGAAGATTTGCTTAGGCTTGGGCTGACAAGGTTGGTAGAGCAATAATGACTACCGTAATGTTGTCCCGTCCGCCTCGCTGCTTAGCAGAGTTAACCAGAGCTGTAGCAGCAGCATCACAGGAGCGGATTGATTTGAGGTGAGACGCAATCAGGTGGTCAGATAACTCCTCTGTTAAGCCATCACTACACAACAACAGCCGATCACCTGGGATCACTTCTATCGCTTGAATGTCGAGTTGTGTGAGGTCTTCTCGACCTAGGCATTGGGAGAGGACGTGTCGCCAAGGGTGAGTTCGAGATTGGGCTGGGGACAGTTCTCCTTCTCGAATGGCACGAGCAATCCAGGTATGGTCTTCAGTGATTTGATCTAAGTGGTGTCCACGCAATCGGTACAGCCGAGAGTCACCAACATGAGCACACCAGGGAGACTCATCGCCCTCCCGAAAGGTAACGACAACCACGGTCGTGCCCATATCTGCCCGTTCAGGATGACGCATCTGGTCATCTAAAATGGCTTGATTAGCGCTGAGTAAGGCTTCCTTTAGCAGACTCTCAGTGCTGCTGCTGTCTTTCCAATGTTTATCCAGGTGAGCTTGAATGGTTTCAGTGGCCAATCGACTAGCCTCTTGTCCACCCGCATGCCCTCCCATGCCGTCAGCAACAATGAAGAAGCGCCCATAGGAGTCAATGTAGTAGGCATCCTGGTTACTTGACCGTAATAGGCCAGGGTCGGTTAGCCCTGAGTAGTAGCGCTTCGTCATAGCTATTGGCGGAAAGAAAGGGCTAAGGCAGACGGTCTGCCCGGTTAATACGTAAAACTGCACGAATAAAGGCAAGTCCAGTAACCGCTGCCAGACTGCCTGCGATCGCAGCTACCCACGTAAATTCGAAGACTAGCAGAATGGTAGCAGAGAGGGTAAAGGCTCCCAATAACGTTGCATAAGTATTTGCTAGATTAACGCTGCTTACCCGACGCAGTACGCGGTCTGTTTCAATTGATCGCACCCGCACTCGAATGTCACCCCGCTCTAGCTTATCTAGCGTATCCTCAATGCGTCGAGGCAATCCTAGGGCAGTTGTGCTGACTTGGGCAGCTTGACGACTTAATTCACCCAAGATGCTGTTGGTGGTTTCAGAGGGGTTTCCAGGTGCCATAAGCTGTGCTGCAAAGGGTTTGGCGGCTTCCATAAAGTTGAATTCGGGATCGAGACCTTTGCCAACCCCTTCTAGTGTAGAGAAGGCCCGCATGACGAAGGTAAAGGTGGCTGGGAATCGGAAAGGTTGGTCATAGGCGACGGCATAAAGGTCATCGCTGATCGCATTGACCGACTGCTCCTCAAAGGGCTTATCCATTAGATTATCCAGAATATACTGGATAGATCGTCGAATTGGCCCCATATCCTCTATTTCTACCAACGCTCCCAGCTCTACCAAGGAATTCATAACTTGATCAGCATTTCGCTGGGCAATGCCCATGAAAGTGCCCATCAAGCGCTGGCGAGTAAGGGGTTGAACCTGCCCCATCATGCCAAAGTCATAGAAAATGAGCGCCCCCTCTGGGTTAACTGCAATATTGCCAGGGTGGGGATCGGCATGGAAAAAGCCATTGTTAAGCAACTGATGCAAGTACGCCTGCGCACCTAAAACGGCTAACCGTTTGCGGTCTAGCCCAGCCGCTTCTAGAGCTTCGTAGTGGCTAATTTTGATGCCGGGTAGATATTCCAGAGTCAGCACGCGGGGAGAGGCAAAGCGCCAAAAAACCCGAGGCACACTCACCCAATCTTCAGTGCGGAAGTTGCGCCGGAAGGTATCGGCGTTGCGCCCCTCGTTTAAGTAATCGATCTCCTCCCACAGAATCCGGCAACATTCCTCATAAATGCCCATCCAGTCCCGGCCCTTGCCCCATTCAGGATGGTTTTGAAAGTAGCGGGCAATCCCTTTGAGAATAGATAGGTCAATCTCAAAGAGTTTTTTGAGACCCGGACGCTGTACCTTGACAACAACCTCTTCTCCAGAATGGAGCTGAGCTCGGTGCACTTGCCCCAAGCTTGCCGCAGCCAAGGGAATGGGATCAAAAGTGCGGTAAAGCTCTTGAATAGGCTTGCCTAAGTCGCTTTCAATGATTTCCTTGGCCTGCTCATAGCTGAAGGCCGGCACTCGGTCTTGCAGCTTAGAGAGTTCTTCCACATATTCGATAGGAAAAATATCAGCCCGCGTGGAAAAAAGCTGACCTACTTTGATGAAGGTTGGCCCCAGATCAAGCAGTGTTTCTCGGATCCAAACGGCTTGACGGCGACGGCGTATGGCTTGTTTTTCAGGGGTAATCTTCCCTTGATAGCTCCAGGCTTTGCCGTAGAGCCAGCGGGCTCCGAGCAGCCGCAGCACAAAGCCCCAAATATCAACAAACCGCCGACTTCGGGAGTAGCGGCCCCGGTTCCAGCGATAGGCATTTTGAGTAAAAGGTGTTTCCTTGTCCACTTCTGAGGAAGCGATTAAGGAATAGGGTGCGATCGCAGCCCCATTTTCGGCTTCAAGGGGATTGGGCCGGGGGGACGGTGTCAGCACTGTGACTCCATTCGACTCCACCAGATCAGGCGGTGTTGTCGGCTGGACTTCTGGCGCAGATTGATCGGAAACGGCAGACACTCAGACTCCTCGGACAGCAAGCGGCAGGGACAGGGGACAGTGGCTAAAGGGCTCCTTTTTATAAGGAGGCCCGATACTGTTGTAAGGCAACTCGTACCTGAGCAATCTCTGCCCTAAGGAGGTCTATTGTTGCCTGTAAGTCTTGAGGCTGACCAACAGAAGCGGAGCCGGGCGTAGTGCCTTGGCCTGTCGATACAGCAGCTTCGGCCTCTTGAGCACGGGCCAGCACATCATTAGTAAACTGGCGCAGATTTTCCCGCTGTTCTGCGTCGAACTTACCCAGATAGCCCAGGGTATCGGTCATCAATCGCCCTGCCTGTTCAGTCGTTGCTTCTGCCAAGGCTCGACCGATGAAAAAGGCGTGTAACATCGGGTTGCTCATAGAAAGAAAGCTTAATAAGTGTTTCTGTAGAGGATTATAACGTTCCTGTCTAGTGCTCCTGGTTCGCATTTCCAGATTGAGGAGACTGGCTTAGGGAGCGCCTGGTATCACAGCACTGGTTGCCGGTACGGGAGGACGGGAAAGACTGGGTGCTGGGGCAGCAGGGGGCGCTGCTTCGGGGGGGGCTGATATAGGC